>PMBU01000120.1 GCA_003153895.1 Methanomassiliicoccaceae archaeon
CCTTGATCTTCCTCTGAAGGTCCTTTATCATCTTTATCGTTTCCATGTTCTCCAAGAACATTCCAGAAGCATCCCTGTGCCACATATCCACGATATCGCCAAGGAGCACCAGGTCGGTCAGCTTCTTGTCATCATGAAGTGAATCAAGGAATTCGATGAACGCGGGCTCGTTGCTCTTCTCGGCACCAAGGTGGACGTCAGAAACGGCAATGGTTTTCACGGTATCTCACGGATGANNCGCAATATTTAACCTAGTTGAAGGCTCTGATCAAACCTCGTCCAGTTGCTCCGCGAACCGATCAAGGCAAGTACGATGGCTTAACCTAAGGAGAAAGGATTAGGCACCTCGCTTATTATCATTCGGGGGGACGACATTGAAGCCCGCGTTACTAGTGATTGATGTTCAGAATAAGTGGCTGAACCAAAGTCCGGGTCTAAAGGCAAGCCTTGAGTTGAGGGTCGAGGTGATCAATTCGGCGATTGCTCTATTCAGGGAGAAAGGACTGCCGATCATCCGGGTTTATCACATCGACAAAGGTGAAGGTCCGATGCCAGGAACCGATGAGTTTGAATTCCTGCCCTCCATCGGCACGATTGACTCCGATACCCGTGTGATCAAGAACTACCCCAACGCTTTCAATAAAACGGAACTGGCTGGCATCCTACAACAAAAGCAGGTCGATACGGTAATCCTCTGTGGCTTGAGCGCCACCGCATGCGTCATGGCCACCTACGTCGGGGCAGAGGATCAAGATCTCCATCCCTTCCTCCTCAGAGATGGCGTCGCGGCGGGCAGCGAACAACTCGTCAAGTTCGCGGAAGAGATATTCGAGACATTGAGCGTTGGAGCCCTCACGTTAATCTTCTAACCAATTCTATCTCTCGAGCAGAGTCCGAAACTACGAATGTTGCATCTGATAATCGAGTTCGATCTTTTTGAGTATCTCTTCCCAATTCAACATTTGAAACGGGATCAACGTTTCAGTCCTCTGCACGTATGGCAGCAATCTTATTTTCAGGATCCTGCTATCGATGTCTTGGGGATTGCCCTTCAAAGTGATGACAAAATCGTAGTTGCCATGTACGAAGTCGACCCTCTCGACCTTGGAGTCATTAATCAATTTCTTTGATACGATCTCATTGGCGAACTCCTGCTCCATGCCAGGTTGGATCGCCACTAGCACATAGGCACGACTGTTGTCGTTGTTCATTGTGCTCACCTATGGTAATCTAGCATGGAATAGGTTAATATCGATTTCTATGGCAAAGGTTGAAACGCCGAACGGTCAGAGCTCAGGACAATCTCTGGCCGCAATTGCCACAGAACGGCATTCCCTCGGTCGATGCGCCGCACTTCGGGCATCTCCCCGAACTGGTCTGAGGTTGCGATGGGTCGAACTGCTTCATCGGAGGAGCACCTCCATCAACCTTCGACCTTGCTTTACCGCGCCGTGCATACATGAGGACGATAGCAACGGCCAACATGACGACGACCAGGACGACAATTATCAGTAACCAAGGCAATCCGCCAAGGAGATCGCCACCGATCGCCGTCGCGAGTATGGATGGCGACATGATCCCCATGCCATTGCCATTCTCTGCCGCCACCCAGTAGTAATATTCCTCACCCTTCTCCATGGTTGAATCGACGTAGCTGGTCGTTGTCGACTGCCCTATTTCGGTCCGGTCCGATCCATTGGAGTTCGTCCCCCGATAGATATGGTAAGCTGTGATGGCGCTGCCATTTGCAACCGGCTGCGTCCAAGACAGCGAGATGCTAATGGCCGTTTGATCGGCGATCACTGCCCCTACTACCCCCGGTGTTCCCAGGCCGACCGGGACTTGGATTGCGACCTCGTTTGTAGCCGGGCCGCTGCCGAATTCCGTGATCGCCCTGACGGCATAAACATATCCTTCACCAGCGCTGATGTTCACGTCAATGAAGCTTGTCCCCAGGACATCCCTGAAGGCGGAAACCGATCCTCCATTCATGCTTCGCAGGACCTGGTAATGATCTATCGGAGATCCTCCATTAGATATTGGAGCGGACCATTCAACCTCCGCTGCCGATCCGAGCATCTGCACGGTTAGGCCGATTGGCGTAGATGGGTCGGTGAGCATGATGATAGAATATTCTGGGATTGGCACGAAACCGTTCAGACCCTCATAGGCCCCGACAACA
Source organism: Methanomassiliicoccaceae archaeon (assembly GCA_003153895.1). Taxonomy (GTDB): domain Archaea; phylum Thermoplasmatota; class Thermoplasmata; order Methanomassiliicoccales; family UBA472; genus FEN-33. The sequence continues at coordinate 2,183 of PMBU01000120.1, forward strand.
ATATAGTATTGGCCTTGTTGCATCCCAGTCATTGCCAGCAGTGAGAAGTACCCATCCCCGGAATCGTCGTCCGTTTCGAGCTCTGTCTCGGGAACTCCACTGGCCGAGAACAGCGATATGATAGTGTCACCCTTATCACCGGATGTCTCGATGTTCACGTCAGAGTCACTGTACAGCTGGAAATGGAACCAGTCTGTGTCCTGCCCCGAGCCACCGATACTGTGCATCTGCTCAATCCCGGGTACGAGTTCGCTGGAGTTCAGGTAATCGTCGTCTGGTTCGAAGGCATCTTCCAGCATGAGGTCACTGACATTAAGATAGTAAGCTGCGACCTCCTCGTCGTTGTAGTATTCCTCCACTTCGATGTAGTAATTGCCTGGTGCCAGGTCGAACTCGTCGAGTTTGGAGAAGAGCCCTTGTCCCGAATCGTCGTCCGAATCGATGTTGTTGAGCTGAGAACCGGACTCTTTGTAAAGCCAGATCCGTGTATCTCCGCTCGTGCCTGAGGTCTCGATACGCACGTTCTGAGTCGTATCAAGTGTGAAGTAAGCCCAATCCACGTCCGCTCCTCCCTCTCCGATGGAGTGCAGTTGCGATGAGCCAAGGGCGAGGTAGCTCGCCTGCGCGGACTCGTCATCTGGCTCATAGGCGTCCGATTGCAACGGCATCGTGATCATCAGCTGATAGCTGTCGATCTCCTGGTTCTGGCCGTACTCTCGCACCATGAGGTAGTATTTGCCTGATGAAAGTGACTCGGAGATCCGGGAGAAGGTGCCGATGCCGCCGTCATCATCGTGGGCGGAATAGGTAGAAGGCACATTCGCCTCCGTGAAGAGGTAGATCTCCGTATCTCCTGACACACCCGCGGTCTCTATTACCACTGCGGTCTGGGATGGCAGGGAGAACCAGGTCCAGTCCTCATCCGCCCCGCCGTCCAGGATGGAATGGTATTGTGGCGCCCCCATGGTAATTTGGTTTGCCTGGGTATAGTCGTCGTCTGGCTCCCATTGGTCGCTGCTCGTCTCATGGAAGAACGTCTCCAAGAACTCGTCCCACGAAGTGTCCTGCGCAAGCAGCACATCCGAGCGATAGCCGATCAAGTTCAGATCGGAGCGCACATCGGGGAAATACAAGGAGAGGCCATGTGCGCCGGATCGAAGGTTGCCGTGCGACTCCCGCGTAACCGCCGTCTGAATGGATGACATGAGGATGTCCGCGGCGCTGCTCAGCTGCGTCGTTACCCCGGCGTTCTTGATGCGCTGCGCCAGATCGTACATATCGATGATCATCTCATATTCAAAGCTCTCCACCACGCCCCTAACCGCATTGATCTGGCCGGAATGGGATGGATAGGCCGAGGAGATCTGGTTAGCGAAGCTGTTCAGGGCGCTCGAGACAGATGCAAGGGCAGAAGTATCGATCGCGGACAAGGTCTCCTTGCCTGAGCTTCCATAGTAATCGGAATAGGCGTCAACTATGACCGCGCCCAACTGCTGGGAGATCATGGTCGGGTTCGCTGCCAGTGAAGAGAGCACCTTATCATAGGCCCATCCCTGACCAGGCTCTGTTTCCTCTGAGAACACCACCGTATCGGTGTAGGTGCGGAGGTCATATGCCACCTCCATCATGCCCATCAAGCAGGCGTCGAAACCGACCATGTTGACGTGCTTTCCGGTCGAGGACTCAGCGTTCGAGATCGCCTGCCGCACCTCAGGCATCAGTAGCGAGTCGTATGAATCGGTCTCATCTTGGCAGACGCCATAGACCCAACCGCCTCCATGGTCCCAGAGGACCAACGCGTATTTTGATGCCGGATAGTCGTTCATCCCCCATTCCATGAAGCTCTGCAGCACCGCCGCGGAGCCCATGTTCGCTTCGCTCAGGTCGGAGATCTGGTTCGCTGCGGTGGGGGTCTCGCCCTGTGCCACGTGGAAGCGCTTCGTCGACGCCCAGTTGCCATAGCCGGAGGCGCCGCCATCCGAGTCTGAAAGCGTCCCCCGGTCGAACTGGACAAGGATGTTCACTTGCGTGTTGGACCCGACGGAGGCCATCTCCAAGAAGTCATCCACGGCGCACGATTCCAGGTTATTGTCCCCATCAAGGTAGACCATGAACGTCCAGGATGCCATTGCCTTGTCCGCCGCGCCAACGGTTACCATCCCTTGCACGGTCATTAGGCAAATGAGCAGCAAGCATGCCATCAGCCGTGAAACCAGTACCTTGCGCCGCATTTTCCCACCGCGATATCCTGATGTTTCCTCGTGCCGATATCTGCATACGATGATGTATCGTTGTTGGTCCCCGTCTCCCGTTTCTGCTATGCTATCTTCCAGGCTCAAGCCCGACTTTGAAAAGCATTATCTAGGCACATTCGAATGGTTGCAAGCGGTGATGGATTGTGGTTTTCTCTAGGGACGAGGGCACCTCCAAGCTCCTGAACCTATTGGGTTGCTTCGCTTTCGCCCTATTGCTATTGTCGTCCCAATGGTTGCCGCACTCCCGGCTGCGGCAGCTCCACAGAGCGTCACACTGACATTCACCTCCTCGACCCATACCACCCATCCGGTCGAGGAGCTTACCATCAATGCCACAGCTTCCGCCCCGATAACCGGACCGGTTAAGCTCCGCTGGACCATCAATGGCAGCGGCCCATACACCTGGGATGGGCAGATGACAAATGGCTTCTTCCAAAGGAGCTGGGGTTGCTCGAGCGTTGGGAATTGGACCTTGTGGGTCGTTTGGGAGGGGAATGAACAATACAGCCCATCCGAATCCAATCACGTGAGCATTCTGGTCGAATCCGCACCGACCGGAGAACCCGATTCAACTCTATTGATTGCTGCAGGGATCGTGGTCCTGGTAGCGATCGTTGATGGCGTGGCATATGTGAGCTTGAAGCGCAAGAAGAATTGACGTTCATCTAGTGCTGTTTTATTATCGGTCCTCTCCAATGGTATCTAATCATAAGTTAGAACGGCAAAGGTGCTGATTTTATGGGCCAAACCCGTGAGATATCGTGCGAGGGAATAACGAAGGTATATGGTGGCGACAAGGTCGCATTGTCATCGATAGATTTCACCATACCTGCTCACGGCATATTTGCTGTAATAGGTCGGAACGGAGCAGGGAAGACAACACTAGCTAGGATACTCTCAACCCTCCTCGAACCTACTTCGGGGAGAGCGACCATTGACGGCTTGGACGTGATGGCGGACGCCAATAGGCTCAGGGAGCGGATGGCCGTGGTGCCCCAGGAGGGACGGACCGTGGCCTGGATGACGCCCGTACAGACCGTGTCAGCGTATCTGTTGTGGCGAGGCATTGGCTATAAGGAGTCGCTCAAGCGGGCGGCGGAAGCGGTCGCCCGCGTCGGTCTGGAGGATCAGGCGGACCGCTTGAACCGGACCCTTTCGGGCGGAATGAAGCGGAAGGTCCTGGTGGCGATGGTCCTCGCCTCGGATTCCGAGTTCATATTCCTCGATGAGCCGAGCACCGGTCTGGACCCCATCTCCAGGCAGCAGTTGTGGCGGCTCCTGATCGAACTGGGCAAGGACCGGTTCGTTCTCCTCACCACCCATTACTTGGAGGAGGCGGAGCGCGTCGCTGACCGCATCGGGATACTCAACAATGGCAAACTGACAGCCATCGGCAATATGCAGGAACTGCGAGGGCGGCTCGAGCACCAGTATAGCCTCAAGGTCCCCTCTGGTTTCGATCTTCAAGTCAAGGTAGGCGAGACCAAAGACCTTGAGAACGGCCAATTGCAGGTGCTAACCACGCAGGACGAAGCCCTGAGGATATCCAAGAACCTGATCGAGGCGAAGGCGCAGTTCTCGGTGAACCCGATCACGCTGGACGACATCTTCACTTACACCGTCGGCAGCATCGACGCCGAGGTCAGGGAGGAAAAGGAGGCTGACGAGGAATGAGCCGGTTGGGAAGCCAGCTGCTGGCATCGATCCTCGTTAATGCGGTCTACGAGATGAAGAACTATCCTGCGGTCTTGATCATCACCGTGCTGTCACCGCTTTCTTTCCTTACTTTGATCTTCTTCATCAGTGGAGGAACCCTCCTGGCGGTCGGGATCGTGGGTGGGCTGATAATGACCATGTTCTCTGCCGGAACATCGCTCCAGGCAGACCTGTCCCATCTCAAGAACGACTTCAAGCTCCAGGATATGGTGGTAGGCTCACCGACGAGCGCCTCGGTCTACGTCGCCGGGATGGCGATATCCGAGCTGATCTACACCTCGCCTGCCCTGGCTATCCTTGCGGTGTTGTTCGGACTGTTCGTGCATATCGAGCTCGTCATGGTACTGGGGATCATCATAGTCATGTTGTTGATATTCCTCATGTCAATTTCGTTGGGGTTCGCATTCGCAACCTTCTCATCGGATATAGTACAGAGCTTCGCATTCACTCGCCTGCTCTCACTGCTGTTTACCACTCTGGCTCCAGTCTATTATCCCATTACTTTGATACCGATGCCATGGCGATACCTGGCATATCTCTCGCCCACGACCTACGCAGCGGAGATCGGGCACGACCTAATCGGATCACTGAACGTCTCGACGGAAATGCTATTGATAGATTGGGTGGTCCTGCTAGTTCTAACTGTTGTATTCCTCTGGGTAGGTACGAAAAAAGCCAGATGGAGAGAGAAGTGAGTCCCGCTCAAACCCCACTCATGTGGATTCTTTATTGACACGTCCATTGGCTATTGCTTTTCTGTCAAGGATGGCCCTCGACCTCCTCTTCGCGGCCCATGGCCCTCTTTTCCTTGCCCCGAAGGATGGAGAGAACGAATGCCACCAGCAGCAGCAGGATGGATACCAGCAAGGCTGATCGCATGCCGTCGATGAAGGCGCTCGCCAACGGCCCACTTATCCCTTCCCCGACGCCCAAGAAGATCTGGAAGGCGAGGTCTCGTGGAATGGCAATGGAGGCGAAGAAGATTGCCACCGCGAAGCTGCAGACCATGCCCAGGTTGGACATGGTCCTCAACAGCCCGGCACTGATCCCATACGAGTGAGGAGGGGCATTGGCCATCACCGCGCTGGTGTTTGCAGGGAAGAAGGTGCTTGTGCCCGCTCCGCTGAGGACCGAGCCAAGGACGACCACGAGCACGGAAGTGTCCAATGCGAGGGTCGAATAGACCAGAATGCCGCATATCTGCAAGAGGAGCCCGATCGACGCGATGACCCTCGCTCCCCTGTAATCGGATAGCCTACCGGAGAATGGGGCAATTAGACCACCCAGCACATAGCCTGGAATGAGGAGGAGCGACGCGTCCCATGGGGTCATCCCCCGAGGCCCCTGAAGATACATTATGACTAGGAAGATCACGGCATAGCTTGCCAGGGCCTGGAAGAAAGCCGCCAGCGAGGACGAACGGAAGATCCTATCCCTGAACAATGAGAAATCCAGGAAAGGATTGGAGGCATACCTCTCCCAAAGTATGAAGCCGAGCAGGGCGACGATGCCAACCACGAGTTCGAGGTCATATTCAGTTTTCCATCCCGAGCCAGTAATATCGGTTATGGCCACCAGGATTAACAGCAGGCTCGTCCCCATGAGGACTATTCCCCCGAGGTCGATGGCCTGCCTTTTCCTGGGAGAGCGCTCCTGCAGGAGATAGTATCCAGCGATGGTGGCGAAGATCCCNNATGGGGATGTTGATGAAGAAGATGTAGCGCCAGGTCAGGAAAGTGACGAAGAACCCGCCTACCAAGATGCCCAACACCGCGCCTATCGACCATCCCATCCCGGTGATGCCGAAGGCCTTCCCCCGTTCCCTCTGTTGGAAAGTATCGGCGATGATCGCCCCGCTATTGGAGGAGATGAACGCGCCTCCGACCCCTTGGAGCACTCGGAAGGCGATCAGCTGGGTCCCATCCTGTGACAATCCGCATAGCAGCGAGCCGAAGGTGAATAACGCGAAGCCCAGATTGTACATTCGGACCCGCCCGAACATGTCACCAAGCTTTCCGACCTGGGTCCCAAGGATGGTAATGATCAGGAGATATGCGAGCAGGACCCAGATCATGCTGAGGATGTCGGTATTGAGGTCCTGCTTCATCACCGGTAGGCCTAATACAACGGCTGTGGTATCGATGGCGCTCATCGTGACGCCGAGCATGATGATCAAGATGGCAACGGTGCGATACCTCTTCTCCTTCGGAGAGTTCTGAGCCTCAAGCATTGAAGGCTGGGGACGTCCACGCCATCCTATATCCTTTGCGATGGATTGCTTAGCCTAGCCGGTGCAAAAATCCCGAATGATTTGATGAAGAACCTTAACGGTTGGAAAGGATGAACCAATCAGACCGCGGAATGGATAAGCTGATCAACAGCATTATGAACGCATCGACCTCGACCAACTTTAGGTGATCCGTGATTCAATAGATATCCTTCATCACTGCCATTCGTATCCAATGCCAGAGAATCGCTGCACCGTCCCGGCGTGTTCTTCCATCACGACGACCTTGTTCATCCACTTCAGCCGCTCGGACGTGGTGTGGAAGCGCATCAGCATCACGCCTTTGTCGGCCTGTCCAAGTCCGGTGGTCCGGTCCGAGCCAGTCCACCTGATGAAGTCGCCCTCTCTTGTCGACCACAGGCCATGCCACTCGCTTCGGGCCTTTCCATCCGGTCCAATGCGCTCCTCGCCCGAACCGATGATAGTCCCGCTTGGCCATCGCCCGAACCCCTCGACCTCAGAGCTGAACGTCAGCAGAGTCCGGTCCTTGCTGTTTGCCGACTCGATGAAGGGTATCTCGTTCTTGCTCTTCTCCTCGAATGCTTTCTCTCCGATCGGCATTTGATCACCTCTGGAAAATTCGTCAGAGGCCTCTATATATCAATCTAATCCGCTAGAACTGCGGCATGCTGACATGCATCAATGCAGCCCCGAGCGGCGCATTAGGATTGCCTATCAAGTCGTCATGCAGCTAGAATTCGAAGAAGGGAAGACGCAGTCGGTATATACCAAACCCTCTACTATCATTTCAACGCTGGTTGACCTGATGAAGAGTTGTGTACTGCTGATGAAGTTGCCAGGCACCGAGGGCGAATCATGGCGCATTGGGGAGGCAGTCCGAGCCAAGGGCGATTCCCTGTTCCTTCTGGGCGACGCGGTCGCCATCTGCCGAAGGGAGTACCGGGGGCACGCATCCTCCATCGCGAGCGGCGCATTGAGCAAAGACGCAAAGGTGTGCGCGAGCGCCAGGGACCTAAGGGCTCGGGGTATCGAGGCATCAGAGCTTCTCGAGGGGATCAAGATCGTCGAAGACATCGAGGGAGATTTCATCGATGTGATGATGGACCAAGCGGAGCGGGTGGTAGCATGGTAGAGAAGAAGACCCTTACGATCATGTTGGCATCAGCTCCGTTCGGGAACCAATATGCGGACCATATGTGCCGGGTAGCCACGCGGGCGCTGGAGAAGGGACATGCCGTGGAAATCTTCCTCTATGGGGATGCGGTCCACGCACAGATGAATAATCAATCCCCCAAGCTGTTCTTCCCCGTCGGGGAGAAACTGAAGGAGTTGATCGCGAAAGGAGCAAAGGTCTACAGCTGCGAGATCTGCTCCGTGGCTCGCGGCTATATCTCGGGCCAGCTGACAGCGGACGGCAAGAAGGATTACTCTTCGACCAAGGTCCTCGATGGCGTTCAGTTCACCACCATATTCGGCTTCGTAGAATCGCTGGCCAGAGCAGACAAAGTGCTCTCGTTCGGAGGAGGGTAGCATGCCAAAGCTGGTCATCGAGATCATTCATGGCCCGTATGGCCGCGAGAACGCCTACGCCGGGCTGTTCATCGCCATGGGATGGGTGGCCGTTGGGAACGAGGTCATCGTGGCGCTGCACAGTGATGGCGTCTATGCCGCTAGGAGGGGGCAGAAGGACCCGATGAAGGAGATCAGCCTGCCTTCCGTCGAGAAGCAGGTGATGGACATTATCGAGGAGGGCGGAAGGGTGATCGTGGACCGTACTTGCATCGAGGTCCGAGGCTTGGACAAGGAGATGCTGATAAAGGGCGTCGAGGTGCTCGACGGCGATGACCTGGTCGAGCTTGTTTACCAAGAAGGCGAGCGCGTGCTCACCCTATGAGGTGATCATCTGGCCGATGAGATGCTCGACTGCCTCGGTCTGGTCTGCCCCCGTCCGCTTTTCGAGACGCTCAAGCGTTTGAAGCGGATGTCTATCGGGCAGACGATCGAGGTTTTCGGCGATTATCCGCCCTCCGTTCCAGAGATCATCGACATGATGAACAAGCGGGGGCAGGAAATCGTCTCCATCAATCACGACGGACCTATCTGGTATATAGTGATCCGAAAGAGCAAGTAGAGGACGATTTTGGTGGCCTGGCCTCAGCAGTGTCCTTACTTCTTGTTCTTCTCGAACCACTCCTGCGCCTTCGCCAACGTCCATCCCTTCTCTTTGGCGAACAGGTAGCTCACGACGTGCGTGCCGACGGCGCACTTCTTCTCGTCATATTCGCCTTTCGGGCAGGCAATAATGGCCTTGATGCCTTTGGCCTCTGCGATGCTGATGGTGCGAAGCGAATCCTTGTCATATATATCGGTGCTCTCATGACCACTCCTGATGTAATCCTTCGTCTCTTCCCATGGCATTTGTATCGCCTTTTGAAGTCTCCCTATCCTGCCTATATCAAATCTTCCCGTCGCGATAGCGGCATATGGACTTTGCATATGACAAGAATCGAATAACCGCGGCAATATGGATCAGATGTTCAGTATAAGTCATTATATCGAGAGGATTGTCAATCATAGGAAGAATGACCGGTGAATCGAACGAGGGGCATCCTGATTACGGGGTCAACTGGACAGATCGGTTCTGAGCTAACTTTGGACTAAGGAGGCGGTTCGGCAGCACTAACTTCATTGCGGCGGGGCACAAGAGAATGCCTGCTTATGAACTGGCATCAGGCCCATTCGAGATCCTGGACCTGAGCAAGCAGGAGGATATCGCCACCATAGTCCGCAGGTACGATATCGATGCATATTCCACCTGGCCGCAGTCCTTTCAGCCAAGGGGAAGGACGACCCAATGACTGCCTGGAATTTCAGCATGAGCAGTTTGGGTGGAGGGCGCTCTTTTGAATCCATCGAATCATATGGGGAATTGGGGAAAGGTAGTTGCGCGATAATTCTTTATCATGCGAGGCTTAGAGCAGCGATATTCTCCCTTTCTTCGTGGAGTCCTCAAGATCGATCTGAACGAAGAAATGAATAGTAGATTTCTAAACCAAGACCAGACATTCTTAGTTCCAAGAATCGATTGGCTAGAGGGAACTCCCGAGCCCCTTGAAGGGCTAAAGGGAGATGCGTATTCCAAAGTCAAATATTGTAAAATAGTTTGAGTCCTGGCCACGGTGTCCGTGACTTAGGGTATTGGCAGCAACGGGGATCTCCCTATGCTGTGAATCTATTCGACATTTCCTATTTAAATGTCAGAATTCCCATCAAAACACAGACAATGATGGCCAATATTACTGCGCCAAGCAGACCGAATATCCACCAGCCTATGGCAAATGCTACTACCGCTCCGAGGCCCAATGCCCCCCAATTCATGTTAATTGCCATTTCAATACCTAATCTAATTAGCCGAGCCGCCTCCTTATTAAACTATCTCATTATCCCAGCGGCATATCACCCCGATTCTAATCATTATCGTGAACTTCAGTTGGATTTCTTATCGATTTGAGCAAGCTCTGAATCCCTATCCAAAATAAATTTGTTGAGGTCCAATCGTATAGGATTAAGTCGGATTCTACCCTTGAGTTTTCGGATTCCAACCGAATTTGTCCGCTTAGATCCTAGGCGATACTCGGGCCAAGATTGTCAACCTAGATAGCATAATATACTGACCTCTATGCGTACTAAGCAACATGCCTTTGGGATTGATCGACACCTTTTGGTCCATTTTTGGGCTATATATCACGATCATCCTTTACCTGTTCTCCATCGACGTGGTATTGACCGTTATCTTCATCCAGAAGAAACGCCCTGAAGCAGTTCTGGTATGGGTAATAGCCTGCCTTGCCTTCCCGCTGGCTTTCGTTCTTCTTTTCTATATCTTCTTTGGGCGGGACTATAAAAGGAAGAAGATGTTTGCCAACAAGTCGGAGATGGACAGGGAAGTGGGTAGAGCCCTGTTCAAGACGAAAGGAACTCTTTTCGCATCTGACTTGTCCAAGCCTGGGTTGGGCCAAAACGAGTCATTGGCCCGCATGTTGTTCGAATCCGGCCGCTCCTACCTCACCAGCGACAACGAGGTGGAGTACTATAACGAAGGGGACCAAATATTCAAGGCCATGCTCGAGGAGATAAAGGGGGCCAAGCGCTTCATTCATATGGAATACTATATGATTCGCAATGATGCCATTGCAAAGGAATTCAGGCAGGCGCTGGTGCAGAAGGCCAGAGAAGGCGTTGAGGTCAAACTAGTAATGGACGCCTCGGGATGTCACAGGCTTCCAAGAGGGTTCTTCAAGGAGCTGACAGAAGCAGGAGGCAAGACAGCTATCTTCTTCCCTTCGTTTATCCCCAAATTGAATTTTGGCATCAACAACCGGAACCACCGCAAGCTCTTCGTCGCGGATGGGGATACCGCTTTCATCGGCGGTTGCAACATCGGTGTCGAGTATCGAGGAGAAGGGCCTCTCGGCCATTGGCGCGATGACATGGTGCGCATCCGCGGTAGTGGTGCCATTAGTGTAGAGGAGCGCATTGTCATTGATTGGAACTTCGCCGCCAAGGACAGCCTCAAGGTAGAGGACTATGCTCCGACCCGGCCTGGGAGCGGAAAGATTAGTCTGCAGGTAGTCTCCGGGGGTCCCGATACAGCCGCTCGGCATATCGAGGAGCAGTATGTAAAAATGATCACCACTGCCAAATCATATATTTACATCCAGACGCCATATTTCGTCCCCAGCGAGGCAGTGACCTCGGCCTTGGTGGTCGCGGCCAAGTCTGGAGTGGACGTTAAGGTCATGATGCCCTCCAAGCCCGATCATCCGTTCATTTATTGGGCATCATTCTTCAATGCTGGACATATTCTGCGCAGCAATGTGCGTATTCACCAGGTCAACAAGAATGGCTTCATCCACGCCAAGGTCGTTGTCATGGATGATTCTGTGGCATCGATTGGCAGTGCGAACTTCGACAACCGTAGCCTTGGGTTGAACTTCGAGAGTAATGCCGTCGTTTATGATAAGGAGCTCGCAAAGAAGGTCAAGGCTGCTTACATTTACGATATCGAGCATTGGTGCACCGAGCTCACAAAGGAAGAGTACCAGAAGCGTTCAATGCTAGTAAAGTTAAAGGAAGATATTTCGCGGCTCTATGGCCCAATAGCCTGATTTGTCATTTCCCTTTCTCGTGGATGATAACATTCCCGATGAGAGGGTTCCCAGCCAACAATGATCTTTGCTGCCGATGAGCCTATGGTGAAAAATACAATTGGCGGTAACGCCCGCGGAGTAAAAGTACAAAAAACCGTTGTTAACTCCAAGTTCTCGGCAAGCAAAGAAAAGAAGAATTATTTGAGCTTCTTTTGTACCTTCTTTACTTCCTTGTCGATGGCTGTTCCAACGTCCCTGGCGCCCTTCTGAATATCCTTGACACCGCTCCTTACTCCCTTCTGAACGTCCGCAATTCCCTTGTCAATGTCCTTCTTGGTCTTGTCCTTCATTTCGTTCACCTCATAGCTGGGAAACGATTACGTAACCCAGATATGCAATGTGATGTTGAGAACGTCGACTATATTAGCTTTTATGAGCGAGGGCGATTCGAGATCGTCAGGGTTCGGAACGTCAATAATTATTTAATCAGGAGCGGTGCTGGTTTGGCGAATCCAGCATTAGAAGGTGATTTCAATACTATCTTGTTCCTGGAGCGGCGGGAAGGATTGTTGCCTAGCTTATTGGAAAATGCAATCCGCAGGGTATAAGATAAGCCATCTACTGAACACATTTAGGAGAGAAAGCGGCCGTGTCGCCTTTCATGGTGTCAGGGCGGAATTGGTGCAGAGGCAAGCAGATTCTCTCGGTGCCATTCTGCTTCAGAAGGAGGTTTACGGCGACAGCTACGAGGAGCAGTTCCTCGAGGCGCTGGCGGAGCTGAAAGCCCAAAAGATTAGCGGGGTCGCATTCGGCGACATCGACGCCCAAGAGAGCAGGCAATGGGCTGAGAATGTATGCCGAAGAGCAGGCCTGGATTCGTATTTCCCGCTGTGGGACCTTGACCAGAAGAACATCCTATCTAGCTTCATCGATCTGGGCTTCAAGGCAGTGGTCGTCGCCGTTGACGAGAAGTTCTTCACTGAGCGTGATGTCGGGCGCCAGATTGACAAGCGCTGGATCGATCGCATCACGTCTCTCAATTCGACTGGAAGGGATCCCCCCATCACATATTGCGGTGAGAACGGCGAATATCATTCGTTCGTGCATGACGGCCCTGGCTTCGGACACGCTATCAATTTCCGACCTGGAATGAAGGTATACCGTGACGCTCACTGGCTGATCGACCTCGAACCGCTCTAGATGTAACTGGTAGGATCGAGGAAGCCTTTATCGCATTTTCAATGGCGCATTTTTCCAACCGTCAAGGTTAATAGCCTTCCGTTGTGTGATTATCGAACATGCCCAAGGCAAGTGGAAACGGGAAAGGGACGAAAGAGGAGCCATGGATATTGAAGACGGCCTCTGGCGAATCGGAATTCACAGCATACCGGGATGAGACTTCGAGCCCGCCCGCCGTTGTGGTGGTCGTCGGAAAGACTGAGCTCAGATATCACATCCGTTGCATCGAGGATCTTCAGGCTATGCTCAAGGCGCATGGAGATTGGATGCTCTTGGGGAATGCAGACGAGCAGAAGCCAGCCAAAGAGGGGACGGTCGAAGCGTGGGCTCGGTCACCTGAGAATCCAATCGGAGGATGGTACGGGCTCAAGAAAGGCTTAAGGGGACGATTTGCAACTTACATTCCGCCCATCATGGAGATGCTTGGCCTGGCTGAGGTCGAGCACAACCCGAGGAACAATCGAATTCGAGCGCTGTAGTTGAGAATCGATGCATAAAAGAAAGTAATGGGTTTGGGTCGGGCGTCGATTTCCATTCAAAGCCAATGCCTGAGAACTCCATCATATCTCCGGTGATTTCCATCACCACGGTGACCATGTTCATCCAGTTCAGCTTCTCCGACATCGCCGCTCGCTCCGGATTCAAAATAGAGCGGTGGCGAAATCTTCAATACTCCGAAGGGTCGTGCTTATCGCGGGGAGGATATGAGGGGCAATCTGCTAGTGGCGCTAGTGATAGCGGCAGTCCTGGTCTCAGGATTGCCGATGGCTATGGTCTCGAACGCGGCTGGAGCAAGTTCATCGCTCTCAGCCATCGGTGTCGGCGCGGACCCGGGGAACGATCCCGCAGTTTCGAGCCGGTTTGTGAACGCTGTAATCGGTGAGCCACAATCGCTCGACCCAGCTTGGGACTTCGAGACTTCCGGAGCGGAGATCCTTCAAAATGTTTATGAGACGCTGGTCGCGTTCAATGGATCGAGCGCCATCGATCTGATACCGCGCCTGGCAACAGAAGTGCCTACGGTAGCGAACGGTGGCATATCAGCCGACGGGATCAATTACACCTTTCATCTGCGAACCGATGTCAAATTCCACGACGATACCATCATGGACGCGGACGATGTGATCTATTCTATCAAGCGCTGCCTAATGATCAACGATCTTGAAGGCCCGTCATCATTATTGGCGCCACTACTCTATCCTGATTGGCCTGGCAACGGGTTTCTTTTGGACGAGGCAACAGTCAATGCCTCAATGACAGAGGTGAATAGCACCACCGTCGTCTTCCATCTTATTGCGCCAGCGCCTTACTTCGTTTATATAATGACCTGCACGTGCGCTTCCATCGTTTCCAAGGAGTATGTGGAGCTGAATGGAGGCACGACGCCGCTGACCAGGAACGATTGGATGAATACTCATGAGTGCGGCTCAGGTCCTTACACGTTGAATTCCTGGACGCATTGGACCGAGATCGTACTAAGCAGCTTCTCTGGCTACTGGCGTACTCCGGCGGCGATTGAGGAGGTCGATCTGATCCAGGTGGCAGACGTTGGAACCAGGGAGATGATGCTCCTCGACGGTGAGGCTTCATCCATCTATTTGCCACGCGCAAATATACCTGATATCGAAGGGAGTCCAGGCATTCGTATCGTTTCAGGACTTCCGACGCTGGAAATTGACTTCTTCGGGATGAACGAACAAATAGTGNNGTACACATTCGTCAGGCATTTGTCCACTCCTTTAACTATACCAAATACCTGCATGATGTCTTGCTGAACACTGCGATCCAGCCGAATGGACCAATTCCACAGGGAATGCTAGGCTATGACCCTGCCATCCCGAACTATACTATGGATTTGGCCTATGCGGCCGCCCAATTGAAGCTCGCTATGAACCCGAACGTTCCGGGCAAGTCATATGCGCAAACTGGGTTCAGTGTCGTTCTCTACTATAATGAAGGGAACACCGCAAGGCAAGCTGGATGCCAGCTGCTGAAGGACGGTCTAGAAGCGTTGAGCCAGAACCACGCTCTGGGAGTGAATGGAACGATCCATGTTTCCGTTAACGTCCTGGATTGGCCAACCTACCTCGATGCGAGGACGAATAAGTGGCTACCCGTGTTCTTCATGGGTTGGTTGGTGGACTATCCTGACCCCAATGATTTCGCCGTCCCGTTCTGCGATCGGTATGGATCATTCCCATTTATGCTCGGCATAGTAAATGATACGCTGTCGAACCTGGTGCATCAGGCAGCCTTCGAATTGAACGAGACTCTAAGGGTTCAGCTTTACGCTGAGATTACGCAATCATGCTATGATAACGCGTATTACCTCTGGACCACACAGCCTATGATGTCCCATGTGGAGCGTACCTGGGTGCAGGGCTACTATTATAATCCAACTTTCGCCGGATTATATTATTATGATCTGGGGCTCGACGTCTCGGTTCCATCTGATCCGACCTGGTCGAGAGTCTCCGGCGGCTACGATCACATCGATCTGAGCTGGAATGAGCCTGCCGTGCTAGGCAGTGCCCCCATAACGTCATATATCCTGTATAGGGGGACTGCTGCAGACGACCTATACTTCCTAACCTATACTGGAATGGGATATATCGACTTCAATGTGAGCGTTGGCCAAACCTATTATTATGCGGTACGAGCCGTCACATCGGTGGGGGACGGGGCGCTTTCTGACTCGCAATCCGCGTCCGTTCAGGACGTCGCGCCCAGTTCTCCGACGATTGGCGCTGCTACGCCGGAGGCGACCTCAGTCACAGTCCACTGGACTGCCCCAACTCCTAATGGCGGGTCTCCATTAACCGGATATACGGTATTCTACGGAACCTCTCCCCTTCCGAGCGTTGACCACGTCTTTGCAGACCCAACAGCAACAAGCGTTGCCGTCACTGGCCTCATGCCCAATACGCCATATTATTTCAACGTGGTGGCGATGAATGGTTATGGCAATAGCAACGCTTCTGACGATGTTTCTGTCACGACGCTCGATCTCGTGCCTAATGCGCCAACCATAGGCAGTGCGACCCCTGGGCTGAACGATGTCACGGTCACCTGGACCCCGCCTTCACCCAACGGAGGCACGGCGATAACCATTTACCGGGTTTATTACGGCGTTTCGTCCAATCCGGCGACTGCCTTCGTCACAGCCGCGGCAGCCGATAACAGCAAGGTTGTGGGGGGACTCGCTGCAGGGACGCGTTACTACTTCAACGTGGTGGCGGTGAACGCCGCCGGGCCGAGCATGCATTCAAATGATGCCTCGGCGACCACTACCAACTTAGCTCCGAACCCGCCAACCATCGGGACGGCGACACCATACATCGGTTCAGTGCTAGTAACCTGGATAGCTCCCGCTCCGAACGGAGGGTCCCCGTTGACCGGATATAGCGTGTTCTATGGCACCTCACCGCATCCGAGCGTCAATAGTATGTTCGCGGAGCCAACAGCCACTAACGCGAGCCTCACTGGGTTGACGGCGAACATCCTGTATTATTTCAATGTCGTGGCAATGAATGCCTTTGGTGACAGCCCAGCTTCTGATGATGCTTCTGCCACTATCATCGACATCGCTCCGAACGCGCCGATAATAGGACCGGCCACCGCGGGACTGCATAATGTGACCATCACTTGGACCGCTCCCGCAACGAACGGTGGGACCGCGCTGACCGGCTATCGAGTGTACTTCGGCCTCGGACCGAACCCGAACACGACCTTCGTTCCGACCGGTCCTGAAAACATGAGCCTTTTGGTGACGGATCTGAGTCCAGTGACCAACTATTTCTTCAATGTAGTGGCCATTAATGCCGCTGGGGACAGCCCCCGGTCAGAGGACGTGTCTGTCACGACGCTCGACATCATTCCAAACTCACCTTCAATAGCGACAACGATCCAAGGGCTCGATTGGATCAACCTGACCTGGACGGCGCCTCCATCGAACGGCGGATCGCCGATCACCGGTTATGTGGTATATTATGGACTAACAGCGTACCCATCGACGCTGAACGTCACAGCGGAACCGGGCGTGAGGAGCGCCAACGTGACTGGCCTTGAGCCTCGCACCACTTATTTCATCAACCTTGTGGCAGTGAACGCAGCGGGAAGCAGTATGCCTTCCCCTGACATCGGCGTTGCAACACTGGATATCGCTCCAAATCCGCCGACTATTGGCATCGCAACGCCCCATTACAATGAAGTGACGGTGTCCTGGGCAGCTCCATTGAGCAATGGTGGATCGCCCCTGACCGGTTATTTGGTCTATTATGGCACTATCGCTCATCCAAGCAGCGTCTTTTTGACCGTTTGGTCGGCGAACACCAGTGCTACGGTAGGAGGCCTCGATTCCGGGAAATTGTACTACTTCAATGTGGTTGCAGTGAACGCAGCAGGCAATAGCACCCCTTCTGAGGATGCATCCGCTGAAACGCTGCGTACAAATTCACCCTCTGGGCTAATGGCAACTGCAGGCGACTCGATAATCGTCCTGAATTGGACCGCTCCCTCGGATGCGATGGAACACCCAATACTCACGTATCGGATCGTAAGGAGCGAGATGCCAGGAGAATCCAAGGCGACGATAACCGTTAGCGGTGGCGTGATCCACTACATCGATCACAACCTGACGTTAGGAAGGAATTATACGTATGAACTGACCGCAGTCACGAGCGTAGGTGACTCCCTTTCGATCACCGCTGGACCGGTGCAGGCCTTGGCGGCGAGCAGGATCTCCCTCGAAGTCACGACCATTGCATTGACGGATTCGTTCCAGGTCACCATTGCCGCCAACTTGACCAAGGGCGACGGCACACCGATCGGAGGAGCGAAGCTGATGTTCTCCTACAGTAGGAACGGCTTGGCTTGGACAGTCCTGGCCACAAAGAACGCATCGGCTGATGGCAGAACTAGTGTCACCTGGTCGCCGACCGAGCTGAATGGCACCTACTACCTCAATGTAGAATATTCCGGCAACCAGACCATCAGCGGGTCGAGCAATTCCGACTCCGTTAACCTCGTCTCCGTGTCAGGCAAGTATGTGCTGTCCGTCAGCTCATCCTCAACCGTTTCGGGCTTCGCCTTCAATGCCACCAAGAATGAGCTGACCTTCTCAGTGAGCGGTGAGGCTGGCACTACTGGCCATGCCAGGATTGTCCTGCCCTCCGGACTGATCGCCGATTCAACCAAGATAACGGTGAAGGTGGACGGCCTGACCAAGAGCTACGTGATCGTGCCAGTCACCGGCGGGTGGGCGCTAGATATCGCGTATAACCACAGCACTCATTCGGTTATCGTAGGCCTGGGAGAGCTTCCGAGCGAGAATGCGATCGACTTCACCCTAGTCATTGCGGTCTGCCTCGTTGCGGTCGTTGTTGTGGTCGTGGCGATCCTTCTTATGGTCAGGAAGAAGAAGAGCTGAAGCGATTCGAAACCTCTTCCGGGGCATTGCGCCCCATTTCCTTTTCTAAAAAAGAACCGCCTTCCTTCTTTTCAATATCTATGAATCTTCGACTTCCGCCTTGGAATCCTTTTTATTGGCGATCTTGAACGGAATGAACGGAAAAAGTGGACCACGGCAAAAGCAAAAGGCGCGATACCTGCCAAGAGATGTGCGCCCATGCGATCGTTCTAAAGAATGGCTTAGGTAGCACTTTGGTCGCGAAGCTGGTGGAGCGAACGGGCTGATCGTCCTGCTAAATCCATTGTGATGAACGGCAGCTATTCAGGTCTATCGAGCGTGATGATATTCGGATTGGGGTTTCTTCTCGCGAACGATTAAATAACCCAGGTTCCCAGGGTATGATCTGGTGACATAAATGGGCGCAAAGGAGAATCTCGAATTGATGAGAACGCTGGACAATGCATGGAATGCAGGACCCGGAAGCCCTCTCTGGGAAACGTTCAGGAAGCGCCACAAGGAAGACGTCGCCGTCTATTGGCCCAATCAGCCAGAACCGACCAGAGGGCGACATAACCACGACGTTGAGGCCACGGAGTTCTTTAAGAGCTTCGATAACAAGCTGGTAAACAACCCATATAAACTGGCCTTCGGTCAAGACGACCACACCTGCACGGTTGCGGATTGGACAGTGACCACGAAGGTGCCGATGAAGGGTGCGGATGGAAAAATGGTCCAACCAGGAAAGACAGCGAGGCTGGAATTCTGTACGGTCGCCACTTGGAAAGATAACGAAATCGTTGAGGAAAGGCTGTTCTACGATATTGTCGGCATGATGAAGCAGCTTGGTTTGATGTGATGAAATATCCAATTGTCTGGGTGATAAGAAAATGATCGAAAAGAAGGCTGAGAGGATCGTGATCAAAAAGAACAGCTCATACCTGGTGTCTGGCGGCGTCTCGCTGGCCAAAGAGAGCGCGGTGCGGGACAAGAAAGGCGTCCCAGTGGAATGGGAGATTTTGGAAAGATACCCAGACCAGGAAGACTATGAACTATGCCGCTGCGGCGCTTCGAAGAATAAACCATACTGCGACGGTTCGCACCATGGCATCGAATTCAGAGGCGACGAGACCGCTTCGCGCGCTCCTTTTACCCAGGTAGCTGAGAGATATGAGGGTTTGGAATTCGACCTGCTCGACGACGAAGAACTCTGCGGAGGGGCTCAATTCTGCCACAGAGGCAACGGCATATGGGAATTGGTGGACGCAAACGATCCGAATGCTAGGATGATGGCTGCGGAGATCGCTGGTAAGTGCCCCACCGGTCGACTGGTGGTTCGCGAAAAGGGCACTGGAAAACCGATCGAGCCGCACTTCGAGAAAAGCATCACCGTGCTCGAGGACCCTGGACGTGAATGCAGTGGCCCGTTGTGGGTAAAGGGTGGGATCCCGATCCAATCGGCTGATGGTTCCGAATACGAAGTGAGGAATCGCGTGACCCTTTGTCGTTGCGGGAAGTCGAGCAACAAGCCGTTCTGCGATGGCACTCATATCAGCATCCACTTCAAGGATGACGAATGAGACCTCATCAGAACTGACTTCGGTTGATGTGGAACAATCGCTACAAACCCCTCAGGCTTCTCCTTCTCAGGACAAATACGGCGGTGGCAAGGAAGACCAGAGCAAACGCCACCATGACTAGGAGGTCAACCCACCAGGGGAACACCGACACCTGCCCGGTGCTCATGTTCAGCGCATCGACGAGGTAGGTGAGCGGCGAGCAATAGGTGACGTACACGCCAACTCCGCTCATCTGGCTCACCGGGATGAATATGCCGGAGACGAAGATCAAGGGGAAGCGCACCAATGCAGCCAGCATCATGATGTTCGCCGGCGTCTTAGCACCAGGCGACGAGAGCAGCACACCAAGGGACGAGAAGCAGATGTTACCCAGGACGAATGCGATGAAGATCAGGACGACATCGGTGATCGCTATCGGGATCAGGAAGATGCCTGCAACGCCAACGATGGTGCTGATCATCAGTCCGAAGAGAGCGCCGGCGATCATGTCCCCCAGGACGATCGTGCCGATGCTCACCGGATAGGAAAGGAGGCGCTCGAACGTTCCCTGCTGCTTCTCCCAGGGGACGATCAGCGGTCCTACCGACGAGGAAGTGAAGAATAGCGACATAGCCAAGAATCCAGGGAAATATCTGTGGATGTCCAACTCCCGGCCGACGAAGAACGCGAAGAACAGGAACGTCGGTAGGATCAGTCCGAATATGAACACTGGCGCCTTGCGGTAATAGATGCGGATGTCCTTCCTCGC
>PMBU01000105.1 GCA_003153895.1 Methanomassiliicoccaceae archaeon
GTCCTGGCCAAGATGATCAAGTTCCGGGGCAGGATGGTCGGCGATGTCCCGATCGATGACGCGGCGATCAAGGAGATAACGAAGAAGTACACCTCGATCATCTCGCTCGCCAAGGCCATCAAGAAGGGTGATGTCACCTATGCCTCGTTGGACGGCGTCAAGCCGCTGTTCCGCCTGAGCCCCCCGAAGAAGGGGTACGAGGGCAACAAACGCTCGTACAAAGTGGGTGGCGCACTGGGATATCGAGGGAAGACCATCAACGAGCTCATTGAGAGAATGTTATAATAGCAATATTACATTCGGGGAATCTGACATGCCAAGCAAGACTAAGAAGTTCAGGGGAAGTCGCACTCACGGCCGGGGCAAGAAGCACGGCAGGGGAGCCGGCCTCCGTGGCGGGCACGGAAACGCCGGATTGCACAAACACAAGGTCATGTACATGTTGAAGTACATGCCAGACCACTTCGGGCGGCATGGTTTCAAGCGACCTCAGGAAATGGTCTCNNGACGGTAGTCAATCTCACAGAGATGGGAGTGGACAAGCTGCTCGGTTTCGGGAAGGTACAACAAAAACTGGAAATCGTTGTGTCTGAGACATCGGAGACTGCAAAGCAGAAGATCGAAGCAGCGGGTGGGGCAATCGTGCAGCCACAGTAACGACCTTGTGATTGACCATGGCTGAAGAGAAGAAGAGCTTGCTTTACAGGCTAAAGCCGCTGACGGATAGGTTACCGGCGGTCTCGAAGCCGGAAGGGCATGTACACTTCCGCACCAAGATGCTATGGGTCATCGTCATCCTGGTCTTCTACTTCGTGATGACAAACGTCTTCATCTACGGTCTGGACAAGAGCCGGACCATAGACATCTTCGCTTCCTATCGAGCCATCCTCGCCGGTGCTCAGGGTTCTCTAATGCATCTAGGCATCGGTCCGATAGTCACGGCGTCCATCATCATGCAGCTGTTCGTGGGCGCCAAGATCATAAAGCTCGATCTTTCAGACTCTGATGACAAGGCGGTCTATCAGAGCTCGCAGAAGTTCCTCGTGCTGGTCATGATCCTGGTGGAGGCAATCCCCCAGGTGTTCGGCTACCTGGTCCCTTCATCGGGACTTGTAGGCAACGTCGGGCTAGACCTGGCACGCCTGATAATCATCTTGCAGCTGTTCATCGGCTCCTACATCGTATTCCTGATGGACGAAGTGGTGTCCAAATGGGGGATCGGGAGCGGCATCTCGTTGTTCATCGCAGCGGGCGTGGCGCAAGCCATCTTCACCGGGTCGCTCAACTGGCAACCAAGCGATCTGACCAAAGCGGTAAGCCTGACCAATCCGCCCGCCGGTACCATCCCGAAGACGCTCTACATAATCAGTCAGACGTCGGCACAGGGCATGACCACGGGGGGTTATGAGCAGATACTGCTGCAAAATCCCAATCCTGTCATCGCGCTGATAGGCACGATAGCGATCTTCATGTTCGTCGCTTATGTCGAATCAGTGCGCATCGAGCTGCCGTTGTCGCACGGCGATGCTCGAGGAGCTAGAGGGCGCTATCCTATCAAGCTCATCTACGCTTCTAACATCCCGGTCATACTGATGGCGGCGTTGCTGGCTAACGTCAGCATGTTCGCGCTGCTGCTTTATACGAACGGTGCTTTGAAAGGCCTGCCTCTGGTCGGCGGGCAGTGGTGGCTCGGCACTTATACTTCAACGAGCGGCTCCTATCCGACCGCAGGTCTCGCCTGGTACCTGGCGACACCGAGAGGTCTGGGCGATTGGCTCTTGCCGCTATTGTCACCAGACAGATACGGCACACTGGTCTATGGCCATAATCAATTGCAGCTCATTATTCGCGTTGTGCTATACTCAGGCGTGATGATCGGAGGCTCGATCCTCTTCGCCAAGTTCTGGATATCCACGACCAACATGGGCCCGGAGGCGGTCGCCAAACAGATAGAGTCGAGCGGCTTGCAGATCCCCGGTTTCAGGCGTGATCCAAGGGTGCTCAAGCGAGTGCTGGAGCGATATATCCCTGTTGTGACGGTGATATCTGGTGCCACCGTAGGTGCTCTTGCTACCGGGGCGGACCTCATCGGCACTGTAGGCAATGCTTCCGGGACGGGGGTGCTGCTGTCCGTGGGCATCATGATCCAATTCTACGAGGCGATCAGCCGCGAGCAGATGATGGAGATGCATCCAGTGCTCAGGCAGTTCTTCGGCGGTGAGTGAGCTTGGCAGATCAGCCCGCGGCGGCGCCAACCGGACTTCTGCCCGGCGGGGGCATGTCCAGGTTCTTCACCATATTCATGTTCATCCTAGCCGTGTTCGTGCTGTTCGACCCGGTGCTTCGAGAGGCACTGGGCAATATTGTGGGCATGGGGCTGGCACCAGTCATCGGCTTCGGAGGCAACTATCCGACCCTGACGCTCATCCTTGCAGGCATGACCATGACCGGTCTGACGATCGTGGTTCGCCATTTCTTCACTGACTATGTGCAGCAGGCGGAGAGCCAGAAGATCGTTAGCGCCTTCAATAAGGAGCTTCGCCAGGCCAGGTTGGAGAATAACACCTTCAAGACCAAGAAGCTCATGGAACAGCAACCGAAGATCATGGAGAAGTCCATGAAGATGACTGGTTCGCAACTGAAGCTGATGCCAGTGACGATGTTGATCGTAGTGCCGATCTTCGCATGGGTCGCGGTCTTCATGTACCATATCACCTCGCCTTTGATCGCCGTCCCTTGGTCCTATAACGTCGACCTCAACGCCCTGAACCTCTTCCCCAACTGGGTGTTGCTGTACTCGTTGATCAGCATTCCATTTGGCCAGATCCTGTCGCGACTGCTGCGTTACTACGACTTCAGAAAGCGTCTTAACGAGATCGCGGCAGGGAATCCATGAGGATCACCATCTCTGGACCTCCGGGGTCCGGCAAGACCACGGTGTGCAAGCTTTTGGCAGCGAGGCTCGGCTATCGGTATATCATCTCCGGGAACGTGTTCCGGGAGATGGCATCGAAATTGCACCTGACGCTGACGGAGTTCGGAAGGCTGGCCGAGGAAGACCCCAAATACGACAAGATGATCGACGATTCCATGGTCGCCATGGTTGCCGACGATAACGACATCGTCCTGGAAGGTCGCCTGGCCGGATACAACCTCGCCCAGAGGGGCATAGCGGCGTTCAAGGTCTACCTGGACGCCGACCCCCGGGTCCGCGCGGCCAGGATACTGGAGCGCGAGAAGGGGGACCTGATGACCGTCATGAACGAGATGCTGGAGCGGGAATCCTGCGAAGCCGTCCGCTATTCTCAATGGTACGGCATCGACATAAACGACAAGAGCGTGTACGACCTAATAGTGGATACGAGCAACGCTCCGCCTGAGAAGGTGGTGGCGATCATCGCCAGAGAGCTTGAGGGATTCCCACGACCCACTTGAGGACCAAGGACCGGGACCCGCTGCAGACGGGATACGGGAAGGAACCTTCAGCCCGCACCATGGAAGAGCTCCTTGCGGCTGGGCTGATCAACCTGGACAAACCGGTCGGACCGACCTCCCATCAGGTGACGGCATGGGTGAGAGAGATCCTCGGCGTGGACAAGATCGGCCACGGTGGGACGCTCGATCCGAAGGTGAGCGGCGTCCTTCCGATCGCGACCGGGAAGGCCACCAAGGCAACGGACTTGGTGCTGCGATCGGACAAAGAGTACGTGTGCATGATGACCCTGCACCGCGACAAGGACGAGGCCGCGGTCCGCAAGGTCCTAGCATCATTCCTGGGCGATATCTATCAGCTCCCGCCAGTAAGGGCGGCGGTGAAGCGGCAGATGCGCGTCCGGAACGTTCATTCGATCAAGGTCCTGGAGATGGTCGGAAGGGACGTCCTCTTCCGCGTCAACTGCGACGCGGGCACCTACATCCGGACTCTGTGCGTCGACGTTGGGGAGGCTCTCGGCGTCGGTGCCCACATGGAGGACTTGAGGCGCACGCGCTCCGGCTCGATGCTCGAACGTGACTCGGTCACATTGCAGGACCTCAGGGACGCCGTGGTCTATTGGAAGGAGGGGGACGAGACCCTGCTGAGGAAGATGGTCGTGCCGTTCGAGATGCTCCTGGAGCCGCTCCCTAAGATCGTTCTGAAGGACAGCGCCATCGATGCCATCTGCCACGGTGCCGACCTGGCGGTGGTGGGCATCTCCAAGCACGAAGAGTCGATCCAGAAGGGGCAGACCATCGCCTTCATGAGCGCCAAGGGAGAGGGCGTCGGACTGGGCATAGCGCAGATGGGCGGCGACGAGATGAAGCGTGCACGGGAGGGCATCGCGGCCCGAACGGACCGCGTGTTCATGGAGACAGGCACCTATCCGAAGATGTGGGAGACCGGCGCCAGCCAAAAGCGTTCCGCCAGCGATGCTGAATGAACCCATGATCCATTTTTAGAAGATAAGCAAGTCAATACTCGACCAACGAGCGCTGCTTCCTCTTGAGCGGGATCGCCTCGATGCCCAACTTCTCCTGGATACTTGCCGCCAGCTCTTCCGAGAAACCGTGCGTGGTATAGACGCGTGACGGCGAGCAGCCCCGGACGAACTCGATCAGTTCGGGGAAGTCCGCATGGTCCGACAGAGGGAAGCCTTCATCGACCCCATAGGACCGCTTCCACCATCCGTCCATCACCCAACCGGTGACGACCGCGAAGCGCATCCCGCGCTTGTGCCAGTATGATCTGAAATCGGAAGCGCGGCCGTCCATCGGGCTGATCATGAGGAACGGCCCGTCCATCTTTTCCGCGTCGTAATGACGGCAGCTGAAGGGGTCGCCGCAGCACTCCTCCACGATCTTGGTGGTGCTCCAGACCGAGCCGTGCAGGTAGGGCTCGAGGTCGCTGAAGTACCTTGCCAGCGCCTGCGACTTTCCCAGTGCGTAGGTCATCAATGCCACCGGGTGCCCCTGGGCCAGATTGTCCTCCACCCAGTCGCGCATGATCCCGGCGATCTTGTCACGATGCGGGAATACGTACCTCGGCCGTCCGTAGGTCGCTTCGATCAGTAGGACGTCTGTCTTTACTGGCCTGGCGCCTGCCATCCCCATCCTGTCCTGGGGGCATAGATCGCCGGTGTACAGCACCTTCTGCGAATCCTTCAGGAGGAACATCTGCGAGCCGATGATGTGCCCCGCGTCGTGCATCTCCACTCGGTCCGATCGGTCCGGATCGATGTTGTGCTTCACGCGCTCCGAGGCGCATCTCAATGTCACGGCAGAAGCGATCGCCTTGTGGACCTCGAAGCTCCTGGGCAGATGGTCTGAATGCGCATGGGAGATGCAGTTGATGGCGTCCACCTTGATCTTCCGAGGGTCGAAATAGCACTTCGTCTCGCCGGTCACCTCGATCCCGTTGTTCAAACGGATAAGTGGCGCATCCCCTGCCATCCCAGGAGCAATACCAGCTCTGCTATTTACCATCACCGACCGGGTCTCCGCAGCCTCGGAAGCGCCTTTACTTGGATAGTGCGGCCAGCGTCCTCATGGCATTCAACGTGACCCATTTGCTCGCGGCGCCGTTGCGCTCGATGGTCGTGGCGAAACGCCCGTTGAAACGGTTCTCCTGCCGCCATCGACCATCCTCGCCCTGCTTGGACAGGACCACCTCCATCGCCTCGTTCATCCTCTCATCCCTATAGCCCAACCTTGTCAGAATGTCCAGTATCTCGAGGATGTCGGTGTTCCACATCAGGGGGAAGCCGAACTTGAGCCATTCCTTCCTCGCGACCGAGCGGAGCCCAGGCGGCTTCTTGAATATGTGCTGCGCCAGAAGGTATTCGGCCCCTTCCTCGATCTTGGCCTGTATCGCCTTCGTCCTCTCTTTCTTTGGCACCTCGGCCAGGGCTTTTAGCGTCTTCACTGCCCCGGAACGGCAGGTGTGGTCCCTCCAGCAATGGAATGAGGTGTAAGGCCATTCCTGAGGTGCCTCGGACACGATCTCGTATCTCATGTAGGTGGTGATCCAGTCCAAAGCCTTGATCACCCTCGGATCGCGGGCATAGCCGAGGCGAGAAAGGCTGAACGCCATATTCCCAGTGAGGCAGCAGATCACCCCGGACCTTTGCCCTCCCCTCTGGCCCGTCCCCCGATGTGAGAATCCTCCTGAAGACCTGTCCTGGCTCCATTTCATCACGAACTCGCATGCCGCATTGACCTTGGCATCCTCTGGGTCTGCGCGGAGCTCGGCCAGCACTATTAGGTTCCAGACCGTCCCCCTGTACTTGGTCCGACTGTAGAAGTCCTCAGGGACCTCCCAAGAACCGTCGGGGTTCTGTTTTGCAAGGATCTTAGGAACTGGCCCGACCTCCATTATCCTCGCCCTCGCTTCCGATACCTCGTCATCTTGCTCCTTCTTTCCCAGGAGGTCCTTAAGGGTCAGGTAGCGGACTGAGGGATTGTCATCCTGCAACAGCCAATCGGTCGGGTCTGCCTTCAGGCGGGACTTCCGTTCGTTCATGCCGTTTCGTGTACCCACGTGAACGAGAATAAGCGTTGCGTAATCCTGAACAACCTTGAAGTAGCCAAATCTGATTTGGGTGGCGATGAGGAAGTCCGCCGGCTATCTTCTACTCTTGCTAGGGGTGATCTTCTTCTTGTCATCGATCAGCGGGATAGCTGCGAACTTCATGCCCAACGTCGAAGGCTACGTCTTCCTCTTCGCGATGATGATCGTCGGCATCGTGATCGCCTTTCTCGGCTTCCAGATAATAATGAATCCGGAGGTGGAGGGCAACACCTTCCCCGGCCACGTCAACGAGTACGAGGTGCTGTGCGAGAAATGCGGGAAGGTCATACCGGTGGATGCCACGATTTGCCCGTACTGCGGCAATCCCATCGTTTGAAGAGAAAGGATTAATGCCCCCTTGGTTGGAATATCACACCCACAAATGGAGCGGGGCTGCTTGTTCGACGAAGAAGAGGAATACGAGAGCGAAGAGGACGTGAAGAACGACGAGTGGTTCAAGGAGAACTACATCGACCTTATCGAGGAGCACCCGCGGGAATGGATCGCGGTCATGGACCGGGCGATCATTGCCATCGGCGCCACCAGGACTGAGGCAGACGATAAGGCCAAGGCGATCGCAGGCGAGCGTGACTACTCGATCTACTTCATCAATCCCACCGCTACCGTGACCGATACTGGCTACGCGCCACGATAGTAGCGGCTTCAGCGAGCCCTCGCCGCTTTTCCGCTGGCCTGACGTGTCATCGTTAAATAATTAGTGGACCGAGGATTCCCCCGGTGATCCGATGACAAAAGCACTGCAGTTCACTTGTCCGACTTGCGGATGGAGCGTGACCACACCTTTCGGGGAAGAAGATCTCACGAAGCATGTGATGATGCATAAGGAGAATCACCACCCCGACATGAAAATGACCGAGGAGAAGTTCAAATCGATGGTGAAGGAGGTCGACATCATGACCGCTTCGCCAAAAGGGAATGCCTCCCAGAAGGAAGAGACCGAGGCCTGGAGATCGCAGGAGAACATCGGCAAGCGCTTACGTTCAGATAAAAAGGAGTAGGGACGCCGTCGGCTTCCCGGCTCATTGTCACAAAGCTGGCCCCTCCCCTCGGGCCAGCCAATATTTTTTTTAAGTTTATCTCTGAATTCTAGATTACTTTCGGACATCTCCCCCCCGCACCGATTTATAACGTGCAACCCCAACTGAGCTAGGGGAGGTCGAGATGACCCAATACACCGAAGCAGGCCTGCCGCAAGCGGAACCCAGCATCGAGGCGAGCGTGTCCGAGACGCACGCAGCTCTCGGCCCGGCGCTGCCGCGGAGCGTCGACACCTCCATCGCCGCGCTGGACGCGTTCATCGGCGGGTTCGCCTCTTCTCAGGTGACGCTGATCGACAGCTCCGACCGCCTGCTGTTCGACATGGTGCATCTGCTCTGCATCAACCAGGTGGTCGGCGACGGGCGGGAGGTGGTGTGGGTGGACGGGGGCAACTCCATCAACCCCTACAATCTAGCGGGGCTGTGCAAGCGCCAGCGCGTGAACGCCCAGGAGGCGCTGGAGAGCATTAACGTTTCTCGGGCGTTCACCGCATACCAGATGGTCACCTTGATCGATGAGATGCTCGAGCCGGAGCTGGAGAGGACCGGGGCGGGCATGCTCATCGTCTCCTGCTTCCCCGACCTGTTCCAGGACAGGGATATGCGCTGGTCCGAGTCGCTCCAGCTGATGCAGCGCTGCATCGCCGCCATCCAGGGCGCCACCAAGCGCCACGACGTCGTGACGTTGGTGACGAACTTCGGGCTGTCGAAGCTGCTGTACAAAAAGAGCTTGCGCAGCCTGGTGTACTCCTCCGCGGACCGGGTGCTGCGCATCGAGAGCGCCTCCCGCGCCGCCCTGCGCCTCAGCCTGGTGAACGAGGGCAGGAGCATGATGTACCACCCGGTGCCATACTACCAGAGGACGCTGGACGAGTTCTCCATCAGATGAGTGTACCCCTCGA
Organism: Methanomassiliicoccaceae archaeon; assembly: GCA_003153895.1. Taxonomy (GTDB): domain Archaea; phylum Thermoplasmatota; class Thermoplasmata; order Methanomassiliicoccales; family UBA472; genus FEN-33. The sequence continues at coordinate 8,505 of PMBU01000105.1, forward strand.
ACCCTCCGACCTTCTGAAAACGACCGAAAACTGCATTATCCACGAGTGGAGTAATATGTCGTGATGAAACCATTCGAAAGGATCCTCATCGCAACCGACGGGAGCGATAACGCGAAGGCCGCGGCAACTCAGGGCCTGGCGCTGGCAAAGCTCATGGAAGCCGACGTGACCGTGGTAAGCGTAGTGGATATTGGCGAGCTCTACACCAGAAAAGGACTCAGGAGGGCCGACGTGGACAACTATCCTCTTTTGGAAGAGGAGGCAAGCGCCAATGTCGAACAGGTAGGCAAAGAAGGCGAGGCGATGGGGCTCGTTGTCAAGAAGATCGTCAGGAAGGGGGTCCCGGCCAATGAGATCGTGGCAGTTTCCAAGGACTACGATCTCATCGTAATGGGGACGTTAGGGCGTACAGGGTTGTCCCACTTTCTCGTGGGAAGCGTAGCGGAGAAGGTAGTCAGGTTCGCCTCCTGCCCGGTATTGATAATTCGGGGGGAAAAGGATGCGTGACGCCGTTAGATGAGGTGCAGGGCAACCAGCTCGATTTGACCGAAAACTGGATTATCAACCAGTGAAAATAGTAGGTGGCGATGAAGCCGTTCGAGAAAATCCTTATCCCCACTGACGGAAGTGAGAATGCAAAGGAAGCGGCCACCAGAGGCCTTGAGCTGGCGAAGCTGATGGATGCTGAAGTGACGGCAATAAGCATAATGGATACTGGATCACTCTATTTCGGGAGAGGCTCCAGACAGACCGCGGTACTTTCCTACCCCTATTTGGAGGAAGAGGCGAACCTCGCTGTCGATCAAGTCCGCCAGGAAGGCGAGGCGATGAGCGTCATTGTCAAGAAGATCATAATGAAAGGAGTCCCAGCCAACGAGATCGTAAAAGCATCCAAGGACTACGACCTGATCGTCATGGGGACGTTCGGACATACTGGGTTGTCACATCTCCTTATGGGGAGCGTGGCGGAGAAAGTAGTTAGGTTCGCTTCCTGCCCAGTGTTGGTGATAAGGACTCATAAAGAATGATAAAATATGAGGGTGAGTCAAGGTGGTTTGTGAAAAAAGGGCACTCCGGCCTTGAAATATGATTCGGTAAGTTTTATCCCGGTGCATAAGGTTCTTCGGCCAAGGGTCCTTGGCTATGTCCGAAACGATAATCGAGACAGATTCCTTAGTGCGGCGCTTCGGCGATCTGAGCGCCGTCAACAAGGTCACATTTCAAATCGGGAAGGGGGAGCTCTTTGGCCTGTTGGGAGAGAACGGCGCGGGGAAGAGCACTCTTCTGAAGATCTTGACCGGGCAATTGGAGCCAACCTCGGGCCGATGCGCCGTTCTAGGCGTGGACCCGGCCCAAGACCCGCTGAAGGTGAAGAGCCTCATCGGCATCTTGCCAGAGGTGGAGTCCCCGCCCTCTTTCCTGACCGGGCGGGAGTACCTGCACTTCATCGGGTTGGTAAGGCATATCGACGACATCGAGAGCCGCGCGGACAAATGGATCGACTTCCTGGACATGAACGATGTGGAGAAGGTGCCGTGCAAGGACCTTTCCAAGGGGACGCGGCAGAAGCTGATGTTCGCCGCCGCTTTGATCCACGAACCGCAATTGGTCTTCCTGGACGAGCCGTTCTCAGGTCTCGACCCGCGGTACCAGAAGCTGTTCCGGGAGCACCTCTCCGGCTATCTTGAGAGGGGCGGCACGGTCTTCATGTGCACCCACATCCTGGAGATGGCAGAGAAGATGTGCTCGCGGCTGGGCATTATCTCCCAGGGCCGCCTCATGGCCATCGGCAAGCAAGGGGATATCGTGCAGGAAGGTGAGGGACTGGACGGGGCGTTCATGCGCCTGACCGAGAGGGAGGGCACCAGGACGTGAACGCGGTCCAGCAGCACCTCCGCCTGGTCCGCCTGATGATTACCGAGGAGCTCAGGCTCAACGCCGGCATGATCGGGCGGGTGCAATTCCTGCTCTTCCCGATGATGATATTGGTGTTCTCTCTCATCTTGGCGCTGGCATCGAAGCAGTTGCTGACCACCACCCCGATGGACCAGTTATACGTTATCCTCCACGCCCTCCTCTTCGTATACGGTCTCGCGGTCGGCGGTTTTGCCCTGTTCGGGGAGAGGATCGCCAGCCGGAGGTTCGGGCAGGTCAGCCTGCTACTGCAAGCCCCAATATTATTGCCAGTGCGGTTCCGGACCATCTTCCTGGCCTTCTACGTGAAGGACGTCATCTATTACATCCTATACACCATAATTCCGCTCGTAGCTGGCATCGCCCTCTCCATACCGGTGACCGGTTTCCATATCACCAGTGTGCTTTTCCTGCTGCTCACCGCCACCCTGTCCTTCCTTCTGGGCATATCGCTCTCCTTCTCCCTGTCATCCATCTACGTTCGCTGGAGGGCGGGATTCATCGCCCTGCTTGGGACGGTTCTCGTGTTCCTGTCGGCCGCGTACCTCGGCAAGTGGTTCGACATAACCCAGTTGCTTCCCTCACTGGATTTGCAGCGGACCGCGAACATCTGGTATCTCCTGCTCTCGGCGATATTGGTGGTCGGCCTCTCGGCCGTGGCGGTGCTGACGCTTCAGGTCCGCTTCGGCTCGTCAACTAGGCTATTCAGCGCAGAGATGCTCAAGGCCAACAGGTCATTCAAGTTCGCCCGGGGAGCGGACACGCTGATGGCCAAGGACTGGATCGACCTCAAGCGCAGCCGGACACTTGGACCCGTAATTGGCGCCTACCTAGGCCCGCTGCTTTTCCTGGCGATCATATTCTGGTTCGTTGAGGGGATAATCCAGATCCGCATCCCCATAAACTTGATTTTCTACTCCGCCATGATCGGCTTCTTCAGCGTGTCCATCTACGGATGGCTCAACATGCTGGACGCCCCCTCATTTCTGGAGGTGCTACCGGTGAGGGTCTCGGAGATGGTGAAAACCAAGGTACTGATGCTGTCCCTGTTCGCTCTTATCCTTTCCACCGTCTTCCTTTTGGCGCTGGGAATCGTCCAGTTAGAGCTGGACCTGCTACCTCTGGCCCTGCTGGTGGGATATTCTTCCACCGCCTTCACGGTATGCGGCACCGCCTATCTCACCGGCCTTAGGACCAATAGCTACCTGTTCGACCCGAGGGTCCTGGCCAAGTTCGCCCTGATGAACGTTCCACCGTTGTGCGCGCTGGTCCTGCTTTCTTTTAATTACGTCAGCGACGCGGCGTTCTTCGGTCCGGTCATCATCGGACTGTGCTTCCTCCTTTTAGGCGGCAGCTACCTTCTTTACAAAGGCATAGACAGGAAATGGGGCAAAGAGTCGTTCGCGTTCTGAGCTATCAACACTCACCCTTTGAATAGCAANNGCCAGATCCGATCGTCACGACGATCTTGTATTGCACCATCGGGTTCAAACCTGCATAGGAAGTCCAAACCTGGCTATCAATGGTCTTCACATAGACGTTCACGGTCTTATTGCCATAGGCGGTCGCAAGCTTCACGTCGCTCTGCGTCTTGCTCCCCAGATCCGACGGTGTAGTAAGGGCTGGGACTTGGTTCACGTGTTGCGTGGTTGTCGCGATCCCCAATCCAGGGTACTCGTACCGGAAATCACAGCTGGCGCCTGTAACGTTCAGCACCGTCAATATCATCTGTCCATTGATCGGATCGCCGTTTTGGTTAGTGCCTGTCACATCGTACGTCGCATTGTCCCCACTCTTAAGAAAGACCACTTTGGACAAAACTGTTAGAGCGAAGGCCCCCCCGATCAGTGCGATAGCGATGACAACGACCACTATCCCTATGATCACCTTCTTGTCAGTCAGTTTCATTTTGAATCGCCCCCCCCCCGTTCTTCTAACAAATAAATGAAGCCTTGAAATATATAATGACTAAGCCATTATTCTATTCGTGGTCGTGCTTTAAAACAATTCAAGCATGAATCATCGGAATCATAGCATAATCGATATAAGAAAAGCCTGACGCTGAATCGAGAGTGTTGATGCTCGATGCATCTTTGGGCAAATATCGGCATCATTGCCCTCTCGATGCCGTGTTGGCTCACTTAGCAATGAACCTGGCTTGGATGCGATGAGTCGTACCAGTAAACTTCACACACCAAAATCCCTTCTCCAAACTTGACCTCGCGCCACTTTCAGGCATCTCCCCTCCTCCGCCATTTATAGCCTCTTAGCAGAACGGTAAGGAGGGATCGAAAATGGGAAGGACAGTACCGACGTACCGCATGACGCTGGAATCGATAATCCAGAGCTGGAGCGATTATCGCAGGGCGCTGCCGAAGGACGACCGCGANNCTCTCCATCCTCCTGGAGCAGGAGAAGGAGCTGCGCCGGCTGAGGAAAGGCGGCGCATGAAGGGCTGGATACTGGACTGCTACCCGGACCAGCAGCGCGACTGCATGGTGATCTGGCTCAAGACGGAGCACGGCATCGAGCGATTGGTCGATCGGCACTTCATGCCGTCGTTCTACGTCCGCTCCGCTTCGGAGGAGGCTCTGCGCAAGGTCGCCGCAGACCTGCGCATGATCGACGTTCCAGATACGTGCATGGAGATGCACAGCACCCTGATGCATCCCGAGCCGATGCCGTTCCTGCGCGTCACGCCGGGCGATTACTCCTCCCTGGGCCAGACAGCAAGGCTGGTGAATGCCTGGGGCCGCTATCGCGAGCACGAGCTGTACAACGTGGATCTGCGCCTCGACCAGCGCTACTTCCTGAAGCATGACATCTTCCCCATGGGCCTGCTGGACGTTGGAACGAAGTACCGCATGCTCGACTCCCAGGACCGGATCATCTACCCCGTTCCAGATCTGACGACCGCCGAGCTGAAAGTGAACGTGCGCGCCTCCCGCGGCATCCCGGTGGCGGACGACGTGATCGAGAGCGTGCGCTTGGACGACGTGCTGCTCGATGGAACGGAGGAGAGCATCCTGGAGGAGTTACAGTCGCTCGTCCGTGAACGCGATCCGGACGTCATCTATTCCGAGGGAGGGGACGAGTTCTACATGGAGTACCTGACCAAGAGGGCGGAGGNNTACTTCACCTACGGCCGCATCATGTACAAGCCGCCGGCGCACAAGCTGCGCGGCCGGATCCATTTGGATACGGACGGATCGATAACGTACACCAAGAGCGGCATATACGGCCTGATCGACATCGCCCGCCTCAGCCTGATACCTGTGCAAGATCTAGCTCGCCTTTCGCCCGGGAGCGCGATAAGCGCCATGCAGATCAACCAGGCGGTGCGGGACGGACACCTGGTGCTGTGGAAGAAGAACCTGCCCGAGGGCTTCAAGACCGCCGGGGCGCTGCTGCTCTCCGACCGCGGCGGCTTCATCTATGAGCCGAAGGTCGGCATACACGAACGCATCGCGGAGGTCGACTTCGCTTCCCTGTACCCGAGCATAATCGTGCGGCACAACATCTCGCCAGAGACGCTGATGTGCTCCTGCTGCCCCTCCTCCTCGCGCATCGTCCCAGGCATCGGCTACTGGACCTGCGACAAGCATATCGGACTTCTGCCGACGGTGCTGGCGCCGGTCATCAAGCGCCGGCTGGAGCTGAAGCGGCTGATCAAGGAGAACTCGCCGAACAAGGAGATGTACGACCAGCGCGCCCAGTTGCTGAAGTGGCTGTTGGTCACCTGTTTCGGATACACCGGCTACCGCAACGCCCGCTTCGGCCGGATCGAGTGCCA
>PMBU01000102.1 GCA_003153895.1 Methanomassiliicoccaceae archaeon
TGTCCGGCCGGTTCCGATCGTGATCCTTAGGGCTCTGCTCTTGCCCGGGGGCGATTAGGTGCTCGTCCTCAGCATGCACGCTGACAACCTTGTCGAACGGCCTGATGAAATCGAACGCCCGCTTGATGCCCGAGTCCTCGGAAAGCAGAATGTTGCCAGTGGTCGATGACATGTAGATCTTGAAGCCGACGACATCGGTCGCGATCCGCGATGGGTCGGCGGAGTTGCTGCATCCCCCGAAGAGACCGAAATCGGTCCACGCCTTTCTCGAAGCGAGCGCCTTCTTCTCCTCGACACTTTCCTGGGTAAGGGTCGCGGGTTTCGTATTGGGCATGTCGAAAATACAGGTCACGCCGCCGAAGGCCGCGGACAGGGTCCCGGAGGCTAAGTCCTCCTTCCGTGTCATCCCTGGCTCCCGCATGTGCGTGTGGATGTCGATCACACCGGGAAGGATCACCCTTTCTCCGAAATCGAGATGCCGCTCTCCGCGGAGCATCTTCTTCACGGCGACGATGCGTCCCTTCTCCACACCGATGCACAATGACTGGAGCTTGCCCTTGTAAAAGGCCCTTCCTTCGATCACTAGTTCCATCGCATCACATCAACGTCTTGCGGACCACTTTTCCCCTTGGAGAATCCTCCAGGAAGATCTCCGCTTGGAACTTGAAGACCTTGGTGCGCTTGTCCAGCCAGCAGTCGGGGGTCAAGCCAGCCTTGGCGCATGTCTCCGCCAAGAAGGTCTCTGCGTCCCACTTCCACTCGGTGGCGACCTGGGGCAGTAGCAGGCCTCGATATAGGCCCAACTCCATAATAAGCCCATCCCGGCCGATGCTCACCTTTGATGGGAAGGCCTTGCGGTCCGTGGCCTCGATCTCCTCTGGGACCGTGAGGACGCTCACCTCGACTATGATATTATCTAGTTCGCTGCGGTGCAGGTAGGGGAAGCGCGGGTCATGGCAGGCGCCTTGCGCCGCCTTGATCAGCGCCTTTCCCAAGCTGAAGACCGGCTCCGGATAGCCGATGCAGCCCCGAAGGGCCATGTCTGGGTAGGTATGGATGGTAACGAAAACTCCTCTCTTCTGCCGGAAGCTGTCCGGCGCGTCAATCGACCCGGGCTCCTCGTCCTTCGCCTCTGCTTCGATGGTCTGCCGAGCGATCCTGACTGCGCGCTCTCCCTCAACGTCCTTCATTTGGTCAAGTCTCCGATACTTGCAATGTGAATGGCATGCTCCGACCCGAACGAGGTCGATAGCATTGGCATGAACTAGAGCGAAGGTTGAATAAAAAATGATGGGTCGGGAAGCGTTCGAGCCACCGATGAATCGACCAGCTTAATTGCTCAGCGATATCGATGGCGGCAAACGCATGGCCTGAGATCGATGCGGCGTCGGCGCCCGCTCATTCCACTTCTATCTTCTTGAGCTTCTTTTCCTGCTCAACATCGTTTGCCGAGCCGCTCAGCTTCGCGTCTATCAGGCTGCGGAGCATCAGAAGCATTTCCCGCTTGGCAGCCTTAGCATGCTGCTTCGCTTCCTCTGGCATCTGGGTCTTGGGGATCATACCTTCCATTGCGATTGCCAGTTCTGAGAAGCCTTTGATGATATGCATCTGAGTCTCCTTGGACATCACTTCTTTGAGGTTCGTTCCCATCCTGGCACCGCGCTCGCTCGCGTGTACCGGATCTTCCCAGCTCTCCTCAGGCAATGGCTCATCCTTCTTCGTCGGCTTCTTCTTCGTTGGCAACCTTTTTCCCCCCTTCGAACTTGATCAAAAGTCGGCCGTCACGGAACTCCGCCTTGGCTGCCTCCTGCTTCGCAAGGGAGAAAGGCAGGACGATCGAGCGCTTGTACCAGCCGACCTTTATGATTAACACATCGTTCGTCTTATATAACTCTACTTCGCCCTTGGTGGAGAAGGGCAGCTTGATGGACAGTATGTCGACGCCATCCTCGTTGAATATCTCCATCGGCTTTTCTGTGCTGTATATCTGTATTGGATCCGTGTCCTCGAACAGCATGTCGGCGAGCTTCTCCAAGCTCTTCCTCCCGATCAATTCCGTCGGCAGCTGGTAGGCTTGTAGCATCTTCAGGGGAGTGAAGGACTCGTTGATGATCTCCATATACTTCTCCTGCTCCTTCAGCTTCTCCTTGAAGTACTCCCCGGTCGACAGGCCAGGGGGCAGAAGGCGGTTGATGATCAGAGCCTCGACCGTCAGGTTGTAAAGGCAAAGGTAGGTGAAGGCGCGCTTGGTCTCGCTTATCACCATCCTCTCGGGATTGACGACCAACCGTATCGAGGTCTGGTTCGGGTCGAGGAGGATGGCCTTCACATCCATCAAGCGCTCCCTGATCTTGTTCATGTCATTCAGGAAATCGTTAGAAGGGAGGGGCGTGTTCATGACCCTCCCGACCGTGAACCGCGCCAGCTTGATCATGTTCTTGACAACGTTGTACAATCTCTCGATGTACCAATCGGAGATGTCCGGGAAGGAGAGCAGGCGGAGCGTTTCCCCCGTAGGGGCCGTATCGACTATCACCACGTCGTACTTGCCGGAACGCTTGAAGTCCCAGATGTAGAATAGGGCGCTGATCAATTCCATTCCCGGCCAAACCGTCATCTCTTTGACCGAGATGCCCTCCATTCCCTGCGAAGCCAAGAAATCGGCGATGTACTTGTTGATCTCCTTCCATCGCGTCTCCATCTCGTAGAGCACGTCGATCTCGATGGCATCGAGGTTAGGAGCGACCTTCTTGACCCTGCCAGAGAGGGGCTTCTCAAGTGAGTCTGCCAGCGAATGGGCTTGGTCGGTACTGATGACACAGGTCTTATGCCCGAGCGCAGCTGAGCGCAATGCCGTGGCAGCCGCGACCGAGGTCTTGCCAACACCGCCTTTGCCAGTATAAATGATGACCCTTATGATAGCACCAGCATTTCATGACGTAGGTACTGCTACTAAAAGCATGCGAAAGCGTTCAGCCGATCAAAAGAAGTTCTGGAATTGTAGGAGTAAAAGGAGTTTTAAAGCAGAGGAGTGCCGGGGATGGGGTTCGAACCCATGACCTTCGGATTTCCCTGGAGAGGTCTTTNNCGGATTCCTTGCTTTCCTCTTCCTCGGTCTCGAGTACTTCTTCCTCAGCCTCGAGCTCCTCGCTCTCTCCGGCCTCGGCGGCTTCGGAGGCAGGGGCAGCAGCCTCGACCGAAGCGGCCGGCTTCTCGGCAGGCTGCTCGATGATCGACTGCTGCTGCGAGGCGACGTTGCCCATCTCTAGGACCTCGGTCTTGCGGATCTCCACTCTCTTGATCGGGACGATGACCTTCGATACGCTGGACAACCTTCGGGCCAGGTCCCCGGAGATGATCGATTTCACCAGGTCGGAGATGGTCATTTCGGCGGCCAGCTTTTGTGTCTCATTGGTCATGAGCGTACGCACCGCAGTCTCCTGCGAAGCCTGGATGCGCTGATCGGTGATGCTCATCGGCTTTATCCGGACCTTATAGCCGTCCTTGGTGTTGACATCGATCACGTGATCGGTCTTGGTCTTCTTGCGGCGGGTCAACCTGCGGATGTAGTCGCTGGTCAGATCCTGTCCGATAAAGATCGTGTGAGCCTCGAATCCGCGGACATCGTTCACGCGGAACTTGAGTTTTACATGCATCTTTGAGAAATCGCCGGTTAGGTCGTTTACCGTAACCTCGGTCATGCGACCGATGAGACTTGAGGGGTCAGCGCTCGGCGTCTCGCCCAGCTGGACCTGATTGAACATCATCGGAGCGTGGATCTTGTACCACTCCTTCGCCTTCCATCGGTCCTTGACCTTCCTTGCTGCAGCTTTTGGCACAGCTTTCTTCTTCTCAGCCAAATCAATAGCCTCCCCTTTTCAGGCAGTTTCCGAAATGGTTACGCCTATTAAAGCTTTACCAGCGTTCTCCGCGTCGTCCGCGACCTGTCCAGAGGAATTCAGAAGGTAGTATGCCACCTTTCGACCGATGAAAGGATCATACCCAAACCGACTCGTCCTGCTCTCTTTGAATGATTGTCGCGGCATACCAACCGATGATGGCCAACTGGAGAGGGTCTGGATCGTTCGAACCACGGGACACGGGATAGTAGCTGCCGACAAACCCTTGTTTGCCAGCGACATGGGTGAAGTTGCAGAGGACCCTTCCATCGGGATGCGCGAAGCTCCATTTCATGTCCANNAGAGTACATGCGGAGCGAGGCAAAATCAGTATCGAAATCCAACTTCCGTATAGAGATGTAAGGATGGAGGAAACCTCCTCTTTTCAGACTGATCGCATTGCCGCCATACTCCCCGATAACCAAGGAGCCAAGGCCTTGGAATCTTAAGGTGGCCATCACCTTTCCGTTTGAGGCCAGGACAAAGTCGGGTCCGGGCCTCTTCACTGATGACCATGTGAGTACGTTCCCGACGGCTGCCATTGTCTCGCTAACACTATTCTCTTGCGCTAGATAGGGCTTTCCTTTCAAAATCGCGCCATTTGATAAGAATAAGAAAGAGAGTAACCGAAGTCCGTAAGAAGAGAAGAATTCGAGAGTTTCAAGCGCTCTTCCTATCCACCAGCAATCGTTCGATGGTCATCTTGGTGATCTCCGTCATCTCAGTATCCTGCTTATGCAAGCGAGCAGCAAGCTCAGAGACCGAGCCTACGGTATCGAGGAACACGGCGATGAACGAGGCGGTGCCGACGACCTGCAACATCACGGCCTTGTCGCTCATCCTCAGCTGTCGGTTCTCGCGCTTGGCCTGGATATTAAGAAAAGGGCGCAGCTCCTCCGGCATCTCCCTCACCTCGTAGACGCCGACGAGCTGCGCTTTTTCCAGTTGCCTCACCTTCAGAGCTTGAACTTCACTTCGTGCGCCTCAAGCCCTAGTTGCTCCCTAGGCAGGCCGAATGCCATGCCATATAGCTGGGAGAGGTGGATGACCGGTATGTCGAAGCCCGGCAGGTCCCTCTGGGACCGGTCGTACTGCAGATGGCAGAACGGACAGACATCGAGGATCATCTGCGCCCCGACCTTCTTGACGTTCTTCAGCTTCTCCTCGGTCATCTTCAGTGCCGTGGCATTGCTCCGTGAGCGGACACCTCCGCCCGCGCCGCAGCACATGATCTTGTCCTTGTAGTTCACGGACTTCGCGCCGGTGGCCTCGACCAATTCGTCCAGGATCCTTGGCCTCTCTGGATCGTCCAGGTGCTTTATGCGGGAGGGCTTGATGAAGTGGCAGCCATAGTGGACGGCGACCTTATAGTCCAACGGGTTCTTCACGAAGCTCTTGATCTTCTCCATCCCGATGTCCTTATAGAGCACTTCCGCGAAGTGGCGGACCTTGATGGTGCCGTTGTACTTCATGCCCACCTTGGCCAATATCTCGTTGACCTCCTTGAGCTTCTCGGGGTCGTTCTGGAGCACATGGTTCGCCTCGAACAGCGAGCCGAAGCAGCCGTTGCAGATGGTCATGATGTCGACGCCCTGCTTCTCGGCAAGGGCGAGATTCCTCGCGCCTAAAGCGAGCCAGGTATTCTGATCGAACGAGCGGATAACACCTGGAGCGGGGCAACAGCCGGCGCCCTGGAGCTCGACCAGCTCGACGCCCATGGTCTTGAATATCTCGCGCGTGGCCTTCTCGATACCTGGGTAACGGTAAGGGGCGACACATCCTAGGAATAGCGCGTATTTACCGGACATTTACTTCTTCCCTCCTTTCATGAGCCTGTCGAATCCGCACTCCTCCATTACCTTCCTGAAGTCCGCCATTGCCTTCTTATCGGATACAGTGGTCGGAGGCTCAGCGGCCAAGCCCATGTCCGCTCGGACCTTCTTCATCGAATCTGGAAATGGAACGGTCGAGCCGATGGCCATCATGTTCTCTCCGATCTTCTTGTGCTGTTCTGACATGTATCCTTCCTTGGCAGCGATGTTCCTCATAATGAATATCAGATCAGTGATCTCGACGTTCCTTGGGCAACGTTCAACGCACTGGTAGCAGGTGGTGCAGAGCCACAGTTCCTCCGTGGGGAGCACCTCTTCCCTCAGGCCCAGCTGACATCTCCGGACAAGTTGCCTGGTCCTGAACGCGGTCAATCGCCCCGATGGGCAGCTGGCTGTGCAGGTTCCGCACTGATAGCAAAGCATCAGTGTCTCGCCCCCGCTCGCCTTGTTCGGTCCGCCCATGACGACTTCCTTTGTGAATGCTGGATTAGGCTCGACTATCTTCGCCAATGAATTCACCTTAAGCCATTGAATGGACTCGTTTTATATAAACCCATGATACGAATTTGGCCTAGTATTACCTAAATAGGTTATACTTAGATATCTAGCCTCTCCTTCTTGAGCTCCCTCACTAACCAAGAGATCGACTCTTTCTCGACCCGGAACAGGGCGAGGATCCGGTAAGCTAACAGATTCGGATCGGTGGCACTGCTCAGCTTGAGCCCTTTCCTTAGCGCCAAGCTCTCGGCAATGAAGCAGCTCTTGTTGGAACGCAACAAGGAGGGGAGATAGCGGGTCCTTCCATCTATGGAATAGGAAGCCCCGATCGAATCCAGATGGCGAAATCCAATCCGTTGCGCTCCATATCGATACTTCATGAATGAAGGACCCTTGTCCACGTGGATGAGGCGGTCCTCAGTGATATCCTCGATCTGCGCATTCTCGGCCTCGTATGCGTACAATGGATCATCGAGAAGCACCAAGTCCATCAGACCTGCCTCGAAGTCCTTCATGTTGCTCTCATCATCAGCGATGATCAGGTCGTATATAGCCTCACCATCCAAACGAGAGAGGACCGACAATAGCAGATCTTCTGTCAGAATCGTCCCCCCTACCACCGTCGCGCCCCTATCCTTCATCCTGGCAAGGAGGGCGGAATATTCCAGTGCGATCTGCTTCCCTTCCTCGGTTAGGGTCGTTCCCAATGCACTTGTCTTCAGAAGCTTGACCCCTACCTTGGCCTCCATTTGTGCTAGGTAGCGGTGCACGACCGGAGTCGTGATCTTCAGTCTCAGCCCAGCCCTCCTCTGGCTTCCCTCTTGATGGACCGCGAAGAGCACATCGAGCTGGTGAGGTGTCAACCCAGCACCATTTACCTTTAAGGATACAACGGGTTTTAGAAGCACGTCATTGCATCGCCCTCTGCACTATTTCAAACTCGCTTTTCCTTAGACGCTTTCCTAGCCTTGAAGTAGTTTTCCAACTTGACCCAGTAATGTTCTTTCCAACCCGAGGCATAATCGTCCGATTGCTCTGCTGGGACCGATGAGTGCACCATCGTTAGCTTCGTCCCGCCTTCGACCCTTTTCAAGGTGATGGTCAAGAGGGACGGATGTGCACCGTCCGGCCATTCGCTGGTCGTCCATTCCTGCACGATCTTCTTTCCCGGTTCGAGTTCCAGGTTCTTTGCGGAGATGTACCCCCCATATGCGCGGAATTCCTTGCCCACCTCGGAGCTGCCAGAAGCCTCATCACCAGTGAACACGGCGTGCTTGACCGGGTCCATGAATGCGTCATAAACCTCCTTAGGCTTTGCTGGAATTGTCCATTCCTGTCTGATCGTCCTGGTCTTCAGATTGACCACCTAGCGGAATTACCAAGCAGGCGCTAATGAAGGTTGTGCTCGAGGAACCGACAGGACGGCCAAAAGTCTAATGCTCGGAAGGGATTGCATGGGAGCGAAACGGAGATGGGAAAAATGGATGCTGAGAAACGGTATCGGCGAACGGTCCTTTGGATCGCCTGTATCGGGGCGATGATGGCGCCATTGGACAGCACCATCGTCAGTGTCTCCATTCCCACCATCGCCACCAGCTTGAATATGGATTATGCCTCGATCATCTGGGTCCCGACTGGATACCTAGTCGCTCTTGCGGTCCTCATCCTCAGCATGGGCCGCCTTTCCGACATTAGGGGAAGGAAGCCGATCTTCATCTCGGGATTCGTCATCTTCGTCGTTGGTTCGTTCCTTTGCAGCATCGCCCAGAATGGGGCTGAACTTATCGCATTCCGAATAATGCAGGGCGTTGGGGCGGCTTGCTTCGGTGCCACCGCCACTGCCATTGTAACGGACATATTCCCCAGGAACGAGCGTGGCAAGGCATTGGGGATAAACGCCATGGCGGTCTACATCGGCTTATCTGCCGGTCCTCCGCTCGGAGGCTTCCTGACCCAAGCGTTCGGATGGCCATCGATATTCTATATCAACATCCCAATCGGTGCGCTCGTCATCTTGCTGGCGACCTTCAAAATGAAGGAGAGTATGCTCGCACCGAAGAAGGAGAAGTTCGACAGCCTCGGCCTGCTCACGTTCTCCATCGGATTGATCGCGTTGCTGGTGGCATTGACGGTCGGCGACATGATGGGATGGACAAGCCTGCCGATCGTTGGGCTATTCCTGATCGCCATCATCTTCTTGGTCGCCTTCTACCTGATCGAGAAGCGCCTGGGATGCCGGGCGATGCTGGACATCACACTGATCATGAAGAACCGGCTCTTCGCCTCGGCCAATGTCTCCGCGCTCTTGAATTACACAGCCTTCTTTGGCGTCAGCTTCCTGATCTCCTTCTATCTGCAAAAGGTGCTCGGGCTGTCCGTTCTCGATGCGGGCTTGATCCTATTGATAATGCCAGTGGTTATGGCGATACTATCGCCCTTCAGTGGGCTGCTGTCCGACCGCATCGGCTCCAGGGCACTCTCCACTTTCGGAATGATACTGGTAGGGGTCGGCTTGCTCTTCATGAGCACACTGACGGTATCCTCAGACACCATATACGTCAGCCTCGGCCTGTTCGTGATCGGGCTGGGTATGGGGATCTTCGCTTCCCCGAACACAAGCGCTGTAATGGGCGCGGTCAAGAAGAGCCAATTGGGGGTAGCCTCTGGAACCTTGGCGACGATGAGATTCGTGGGGCAGGCATCGAGCTTGGCCATTATGGGGGCGATTGTCTCCTCGATCGCTGGAACGGGAGTGATAAGCTCTTTGTTCATCGGCGTGGGGCCGACCTCAATCGTCTCAGAGGAATTCGTCACCGGGATGAGCTATGCTTTCGTGATTTCCGCGCTGATAGCCTTTATCGGTGCGGGGACTTCCATGATGAGAGGATCGCATCAATCGAACCAAGCTAAACTAGAAACTACTTGATCGAACTCGGCAGAATTCCAGGAACGAGATTTAAGGTAAGAAGAATCTGGCCACTACACAGTTATTGTCTTAGAGGCGATGGTTCCTCCAGTCGGCTTGAATATTAAAGTGATTGCCCAATTCCCTCCGCAAGCTTTCCAGAATGTTTCACTAATTCTATGAGATTTCCGAGTATTGAATGACATCTGGCCAGTTGAGCGAATTACCCTCAGGTCGATTCCCGGAAGGACCGAATCGTTCTTCGCTTCGTTGTTTGTCCAGGTTATTCCATTCAAATTCCAACTATATTGGACATCTTGAGGGTCCATAATTACAAGCCAGCAATCTGATAGATGGCGCAACGCTTGTAACAATAGCGTGAAATTGACCGGGAGTTCCACAACGATTTTATGCCATTCCCGCTTCACTGAGTTGGAATGAAGAAGAACGATAACCTCGTAATCGGAATCGGCAGCCCTTACATCACCGATGATGCCATCGGCATCAGGGTGGTCGAGAGCATAATCAAGATGAACCTTCCGAACGTCGACGCTGAGGAGGCGAGCGTGAGTGGGCTGGACATGATCGAGAAGATGCTCGATTACAAGCGCGTGGTGGTTGTGGATTCCATCGTTTCAGGGCAGTCGGATCCAGGCAGCGTCCTGGTAATGACGCCGGACGATTTCGCCCACACCGTCCACGGCACCAATCCCCACGAGACCAATATCGCCACTGCAATGGAGCTTGGAAGGAGGCTCGAACCCGATCGATTCCCCAAAGAGATCTTCTTCGTAGCGGTGGAAGCGTTGAACGTTATGGACATCAGCGAAGAGATGACGCCGCCGGTGAAGGCAGCGCTGCCGGTGGCCGTTCAGACCGTCCTCGGATTGCTTTCGTGACCTAGAAGTCCAGGTCCGCGATGTCCTTCGCTATCTCACTGCCTTCCTTCTTGGATGCGTGTAGTGCGATGCAGAGCTTGCCACGGTCCAGAAGTTTTTCCGAGACCCTTGAAATGTCCTCCTCCTTGACGCCTTCGATCCTCGCCAGGACCTCGTCCGACGAAAGCGCCTGTCCCGTTTGCGCGAACGTCTGGCCGATGAAGTACATGCGATTCTCGGCCGATTCCATTCGACGGACGATCATCCCCTTGAGCCAATGCTTGGCTCGAGCGAGCTCCCCGTCCTCCAGCCCGTTCTCCTTGAAGGACCGAAGTTCGGCGGCGATGATCCTCATGACCTGCTCCGCATTCTTCGCTGAGGTGGAGAAGAAGATGCCCGCCACCCCCGTGTCTGTGTATGGATGGGTCTGAGCATAGATCGAGTAGACTAGACCGCTCTCCTCCCTTACCTTCTGATACAGTCTGGAAGAAGTTCCGGCCGCGAGCATGGTCCCGACCATGGTATACGAATATCGATCGGGATGGGAGGCGTTCACCGCCGGCAAGCCCATGGCGACATACGCTTGCTCGCCCGTCCTGGGGAATAGCTCGATGCCCGCATGGTACTTCGGTGCTTTCCTCTTGGCCAGTCTCTTACCCGAGCTCAAGCCATCGAAGTTCTCCGTAGCCCATCTTACGACGTGCTCCGGGTCCACGTTCCCCGCCGCCACCACGGACAGGTGCGGGGGACGATAGAAGTCGTGGAAGAAGCCGCGGATGTCAGATTGGGTCATGCCAGTAACCTCCCTTATCGTGCCTCCTTCGGAGTTCGCCATCGGATTGCCCCTCCAGATCGCACGAATGAGGAGCTCATGGATATAGCTCTCTGGATCGTCCTCCGACATCTTGATCTCTTGAGTCACGACCTTCTTCTCGGTCTTGATGTCGTTCTTCTCGATCGAGGGACGGCAGACCATCTCTGCCAGCAGCGATTCTGCGGTGGGGAGAGTCTCATCGATCGTCGATATGTAGTATGAGGTTAGCTCCTTGGAGGTGTAGCCGTTCATCTCCCCTCCCGCCGCCTCGATCTGCTGCGACATCTCCTTGGAGCTCCGGGCCTCTGTTCCTTTGAACAAGAGATGCTCCAGCAAATGCGCGATGCCGTTCTTTCCAGACGGCTCATCGCGCGAACCTACGCTCATGTTGACCGCCAAGGCTGCGGAGCGCGACCAACGCAACCGATCGACGATCACCGGGATGCCATCTGGAGTATGCTGCAGCTCTAGCTCCTCGACCTTCGTACTGTTCTTCGGGCTCATGCGGCTGCTAGAGGGAAGTTCCCGCGATTTAATCCTGTGCTAGGAACCTTCGCAGTGGATGGGAGCCAGATTGACCAACGTCGTTGGCTAGGAAAACAACCGCCAACCATTAAGTAGGGTCGCTCGCAATAATCGTCCCGGAGAGACAAATGGCAATTGAGATGTTCATCCACGAATACTCGCATCAGAAGCTCAACCAAGCAATGGCCATCGTCGGTTTTCCCAGCGTAGGCCTGGTTAGCTCGATCGCCGCCAACTTCATCGCTCGGACCATGAAACTCGACCTGATCGCCGCAGTGATATGCGACGAGTTCCCGCCATACACCATAATCCATGACGGGGTGGTGGCACCGCCGGTGCGCATCTATGCTGGAAAGAGAACGTGCAACGAGCAGGGGGAGAGCTGTGAGCAGTTAATCCTAATCACCGCGGAGTTCATGCCGGCCCCGAACCTATTACGCCCGCTGGTCCAGCTGATATTGGATTGGTGCAAGAAGAACGATGTCGGCAAGATCGTCGCCCTCGAAGGCATCAATGTGGGAGAGAACCCGGAACAGAAGGACATCATGGCTGTCGCGACCGGCGAGAAATGCCGCTCCATGCTGGAGACATATGGCATCAAGGAAATGAAGGAGGGAATGGTCTCTGGGACCTCTGGCGTCATGCTTTACGAAGGCGACCGATTGGGACGTGACGTGATCTGCCTGCTCGGCCCCGCCCGTTCGGAATACCCCGACGCACGTGGCGCGGCCAGATTGCTGGAATACGTCACCAAGATGATACCCGAGCTCAAGCTCGACCTCGACCCGCTCTTCAAGGAGGCTGAGCAGATGGAGAAAGGGATGAAGACGACCATCGAGAACGTCCATCAGGCCGCAAAGCACGGGGACGAATCGCTGCTGTACGGCTGATCGGACCGGATGGAAAGAACGCCTCCACCAGCACTAAATAGGCTTCGGACGATACTTGCCTCTTAAATGGAGAAAAGAAAATTCATACGTAAGGTTTGCCTGCTTGGCGACGGCGGCGTGGGCAAGACGTCTCTGGTGCGCAGGTACGTGGAGGATGTCTTCAGCGACAGTTACATCATAAGCTTCGGGACGAAGGTCAGCAAGAAGGTAATCGACCTGGGTGAGGTCGAACTTACCCTCATGATCTGGGACATCCTCGGACAGAAGAGTGACGATCCCCTCCATGCCGCTTATTATCGGGGAGCGAACGGAGCACTTTTGGTCGGCGATCTGACCCGCCCCGAGACAATGAGACATGTTGTGAGATGGAAAGAGGAATTCCTGAAGGTGTGCCCCGGCGCAGTGTTTGTGGCCGCTTCCAACAAGTCCGATCTGGAGAGTGCAATGCAACCGCGCGACCTTAAGGAGATCGTCGACGCATTGGGCGTTGAGTTGAAACGGACCAGCGCCATGACCGGGGAAGGGGTTGAAGAGCTGTTCGTGGCGCTCGGCAAAGGTATCATGGAGAGGAGCAAATGAAGGAAATCGGCAACCCGTTCTTCATCATGCCCGGGTCGGCATTGCTGGACCTGAGAGAGGAACTCGAACTTATCGAGGACAAAGAGGCTAGCGAAACGCTGGAGCGATATGGCTACCGGGCCGGCGTCGGCTTGATTAACACGCTGAAAGTCAAGGCGGACGATTTGGATCAACTCGCGGATATGCTCCCCCAGATCTGGATGGAGACNNTGCGACTTCACCCGTGGCTACCTGGCCGGTATCACCTCGACCTTGACGGGCCGCCGTTTCGTGGCAACGGAGATCGAGTGCACCTCGACTGGAGCGAAGCAATGCATCCACGTGCTGCACCCGGCCGAGGAAGCTCCCGCGCCTCAGCCGGTGGAAGGCAAACCGGAGCTTGAACTGGAGAGAGGCTACTGCTATCTCATCGAATCCGAGGACCCTTACGCCGGCTTCGAGGTGTTCGTCGACCATATCGAGCATGGCGCGCAGGGGATGTACATCGCACGCGAGTACCCGGAGAAGCTCATGAAGCGGTTCGAGCTTCGTTCCGGGCCGTTCATCTGGCTATCCTATGAACGGGATATCAAGTATGCCCGGGAACCGACCAACATTCCGTTGATCTATTCCGAGGTCAAGAACTTCTTAGACAATGCCAAGGGCGGGATATTGCTCATCAGCGGCTTGGAGTATCTCATCACCCAGAACAACTTCATCAAGGTGCTGAAGTTCATCCAACTCCTGAACGAGAACGTTGCGATAAAAGATGCGTTGCTGCTGCTGCCGGTCAGCCCGCAGGCGCTAAATTCCCGCGACATCAAGATATTGGAGCGAGAACTTCGAGTATTGAAGGCTTGAGCAGGATTATCCTCCAGAACGGGGATAACCTTAATATCCGACATTTATTTACTTCCGCACCATGAACCTAGTCCCCAAGAAGTTTTTCATAACGTCTGGGTGCGCTGTGAGCAAGGTCTCGGACCTCAACGCATTCGATACAGCGTTGATGATGGCTAAGATCGGCGAACAGAACCTGGTGTCCGTTTCCTCGGTCCTACCGGTCGGTGCCAAGCAGGTGGCGGCGCGCGACCTTCCCATGGGAGAGATCACCCATTGCGTTCTTGCTCAGATGCGAGGGGGCGAGGGAGAGATGATCTCCGCTGGCATCGCCTACGCCTTCCGGAAGGACGGCAAGGGAGGGTATGTCGCCGAGGGCCACATGCATGGAACGAAGAAGGCCTTGAAAGAGGTCCTGGAATGGAAGATGAACGAGATGGCGAAGCTCCGTGGCATCGAGCTTAGGACGATCCATTACGCCATCGAGGAAGTCTCCGTCCCCATGGACCATTATGGCGCCTGCATCGGTGGCTGCGTGTTCGTCGAGTACTGATGTTCGGGGTCGTGGTCTGTCCCAAATGCCATAGGGCTCGTGGAGCAGACCTGTCGAACCAGACGACAAGATGCGCGCATTGCAGCCATGTCATCGATCTGTCCAAGGCGAGGGTATATGCCAGGACCGACTCGAAGGAAAAACTGCCAGAGGCGGTCCGCCGCATGACCGAGAAGCTCGCGGTCAACATCGAGGATTATCCGGCGGAGAGAAAGAAGCCTTTGGCGCGGGTATCACCACAAACGAAGAAGCCGAAGAACGCCGACGCCATGAACCTCGAGGAGCTTCGTTCCCTGGCCGCCGATTTGAACCGAGACAAGGAATATTTCGATGCCACTGATGTGCAGTCCTCGCTGAAATTGGAGAGCGAGGAGGACGCACATCGGCTCATCGACAAGATGCTAGACCGAGGGATCATTTTCCAGCCTCAGGCAGGGCGGTTCAGAATCGTTTGACCAGCGCCAATTCCATATCGACTTGGTTCTTGATGCAGAATTGAATGAAGCCATCGACCCTGATCTTATCTGTTGACTCAGAATAGTGCAGCGAGCGGTACTCCTCGGTGTATTCGGGCCCCTCCCCCGCGGAGTAACTCTTGGGTTCGTACGCACAATTGAACGAGTAGTAGTAATCGTAGAGATGCTCGCCGTTGCCATCATCGGTGAATTCCGCGAACCGGTTCGGCTTCCAGATCATGAAGTCGCGGTTCACCGTATCGATGGTAACCTTCTCCCCACCCCCTGCCTTCAATGGGACGTAGGTCTGCACCCAGCCATGCCCGACCCATTCATGCGCGTTAGTATCGTACAGCGCACCGAGTTGCAGCCAGGCGGGGACACCGGACGCCCTGGCCAAGGCGCAGAACAATATCGCCTGATCGTCGCAGTCGCCCAACATAGAGTGCAAGGTCTGAACGCTGCTCGACGGGTCCGCCAATCCGCTCTCGCTCGGATATTTTATATGGGCTACCATCCAGCCATTGATGGCCGACAGGATCGAATAGACGTTGGTCTCACCTTTCACGATGTTGCTAGCCGTCGATTGGACCAACGGATCGCTCACGATGATCTTCCACTCGTCCATCAGGTATCGGTCGGTCAGGTCCTGCGGCAGGTCGGTCACGTTGGCGGACAGAGAGCTATCCAAATCCCACACCACCGCCTCGACGTGCATCTGGTAGACCATTCTGACCGTTAGGGACTCATCCCCGGAAAGACCACCATGATGCCACACCGTCCAATCGATGCCATATCTTGGACCCAAGGAGGACGGCTCGGGAGAATAGCTGATATTCAGAACGCTCTGCATATGATTCCCCGACTCGTTCAGCTCGGGCATGACCGGAGCATCCAACGTGAAATTGATTATCGTGCCGCCGTTGGCGCTTACGATGACGTCGCGCTCTACTTCGAAGCTAACGGACGCAGGCACTTTCTTATGGAACGGTGAGGTGATGAGATCGAACAATGCTGATTGAACCATTGGGGTGAGAAGGAGGACGAGGACCAGGACGATGGCAACGATGGCGATCAAAGGCCCTGCGGCTTTGCGGCTTGGAAATCCGGACACTGCCCCTTCACACAACCTAGTACTTATTCAACCTATCGACTTCTTCTTCTCGAAGTCCTTGACCGCCTTGCCGATCATATCGGGAAGAACGCGATAATGGACGTTCCAGTAAGAGTAGATCACAACGATCGTCGCCCCTACCAGAGCCAGGTAATTGAACGGCACCGACAAGGGCAGGAAGAACCCGATCATGAGCAGATTGAATGCAAGATGGTAAAGGACCGCCTGCGAGAAGTAGGAGAACGGCATGGACTTGGCCACCCCCACACCGATGATAGCGCCATTCGACCCGTGCAGCAGGCTGAATTGGACGGCGAGGGTGACCAAGATTGCCGCGTTGAGCAGCGCTATCGGAGCGTCGCCGAAGTTAAGCACAGGCAACGATTGGAAGACCGCGCCGAATCCCATTGCACCGCCGATCCCCAGCCCGATCGTCAGACCGTAGAAGGGGGTGTCGAGCTTGCCGCGGAAGCGACGGAGATTGAGCAGGACCAGCTTGATCATCTCCTCCAGGACGGCGAAGAGGAGCGCGAAAAGTATGAAGGCCATATCGAACCACGACTGGACGGCGTATACTGCTACGCCTATCACCAATCCGACCGCGAGATAGGTGAAGACCACCCGATCATCGAAGAAGGGCTGCTTCACCTTTGGGTAGGTATAGTTGCGAAGGGACCAATACATCAGCGCTAGGGCAGGAGCGATCCCGATGGCCGCAGCGATGAACATGTCGTCGTTCATGGACCGGGTTCGATGAATCCGTCGAGATATTTAACCTTGCGTTTTTGCCCTCGGTTCGCTGGATACGAGCTTATCGTAGTAATGGGCGACCACGCAGACCTCGGCGCATTTTCCGCATTGGTCGCATCGCCCCTCGTCCACGACTGGGCCGAACTTGATGGTGATCGCACCCTTGCGACAATTCTTGACGCAGATGCCGCACATGGTGCACATCTGCGCCCTGAGGTACGCCTTGACCCCCGCCTCGAACATCCTTTCTGCCTTCTCTTTCGTCTCCCCGGTCGCGACCACCTGACCGCCACCGAAGGTCTTGACCGTGCCCCTTTTGGACTTCGTGAGCGCGATCTCGAACTCGGGGGAGAAGCGGGTCTGCCCTACTGTTCGAAGGACCTCAGCCACCCTGCCGAACGGGCGCTGGACGGGGGTCGAGATAACGCCCTCGATGGAATAGCCGCCGGTCAAGCATGGGCTGACCCCTCGGGTCATCGTCAGCTTGAGCCGGTCGGAGCGTTGCCGCGGCACCTTGAGGTGTATCTCCTCGGCCAGCTTGCGCATCTTCGGAGGTAGCACCTTCCATCGCCAGAATCCGTAGCGAACGAAGTCGCGCTCGGCGCCGGCCGCGCTCGACCAACGGTAGAGATGCTCCATCCATTGCCGGTGCAGCTCCGGATGGATGCGAGAGGTGTTCTTCCATTCGCTCGCCAGGCAGGCCGGGCAGAGGTAGCAGCCGATGCGCTCGAAGTCCTCCTCATAGAGCGGGTTGTAGTCCAAGCCCTTCCACCAGATATAGCCCCAGACGTCCACAGCCTTCCACCAGCGGATGGGGTTCAAAATTGTCTGATTCGGAACGAAGGGATTGCTCTCCACGAATCCGATATCTGCTCGGGCAAAGGACTCCAGGGCTCGATTACCTTCGATGGTGATCGTTCCCCCGGAAAAGTTACGCTCTATCATCTCGGTAAGAGGCGCGAGCTTGCAGACCTTGCAGCACCAGCGGAAGTCCTTCGCTGGCGGTCCGAAGGAATCCACCTGCTCCCAGAACGACTTGCCAGCGTCCGCCTCCAACAACTTCAGGCCATGTTTGCGGACGAACCCATGCACGTAACTGACCGTCTCCGGGAACTCGAGCCCCGTGTTGACGAATAACAGCGTTACGCCCTTCAGCGCCTTCTGGGCGATGCCGAAGCACGCCAACGAGTCCTTTCCGCCGCTGAAGGAGAGGGTGACCGGCAGCTTCCGGCTCGAGGTGAACGATTTCACGTCACTTACAGCCTTCGACTCCAGCGAGTTGAAATGGGCCCGGTTCGCGTTCACGAAGCGAGCCACCGGGGCGGAACGCGGCACCCAGCGCTCGGCCAATTTCTCCACATCCCTGATATGCACCGCCTTCTCCGCTGTCTTCATTTGACCCGACGGGACTTTGGCATCTGCGGCGCTGAGCAGGCTGCCCAGCACGACGATCAACGGGTCCCCCGCCTGGAAATGCCCCTTGACCTCGAGCACCTCACTCCCGCCGAGACTTTTACCCTTCAGATGTCCGGTCTGGGGCTTCATGATCACAACGTTCTTCTTGGCGTCCGCACCGATCAGGCGTGCTCCCTCGATCCTCAGGTCGAGCAGGAAGTCGTCCCGCTTCAGGTCAAATCGCAACGTTCCGATGACCTGCCCGCCCACCACGATCTCGTCGGTGCGGTCCTCACCTGCCACCTTGTTGAAGAAGATGAGCTTGTTCTTCAGGGCGCCAGCTGCCTGGAAATGCCTATCGAAGAGATGGCCGACCAGCTCAACGCCTTTCTGCATTGCCGGCCTGAGGTCGCCAGGCGATGACACTAGGAAGGCGCGACCGAGGCCCTCGCACTCGTCGCACTTGTCGCCGAGCAGAAGGGTGCCGCAATTGTCGCACCATTTGAACTGCACCTTGCCGTGATGATATCGTGGCATATGTCCACCCATGAAGGCATACTGTACTTCAAGCTATCCGAAGATGGATAGATAAAGCTGGCTTTCATTGGCTTTTGGAGATAGGGCTAAATAGCGACATTCGCAATCAGGCCGAAAAGCGAGAGGTGTTCGATGTACGACGAGATGGGCGCGCTATACCTCCCTCCTGGAGCTGGCAAGATCCGCTTCAGCGGACGCGAGGTCGTGCAGATGCTCATCGCCGTGGCGGCGCTGTCCTTCGCCTTCTTCATGATAATGATCCCAACGAATGCCAGCGCCTATGAGCTGGAGTTCTTTGCAGCCGTCTCACTAGTGGCAGTCCTCACCGGATTCCTGATGCATGAGATGGCGCACAAGTTCGTGGCGCAAAGGTATGGCGCCTGGGCGGAGTTCCGCATCTTCCCTCTCGGATTGATCATGGCGATCATGTTCTCCTTCCTCGGCTTCGTATTCGCGGCGCCCGGGGCAGTCTACATCAATGGCAGATTGACCCGACAACAGAATGGGCTGGTCAGCCTTGTAGGTCCGGGACTCAATCTAGGTCTCGGAGCAGCGATGATGTTCATCGGGGTTGCCCTGCCGGTGACGGACCTGGCCCTCGCCATCTACCTCATAGGAAGGATCAACATCTTCCTGGCGCTCTTCAATCTCCTCCCCATCCCGCCACTGGACGGATACAAGGTCGCAACCTGGAATATCGGGATCTACGTCGCCACCATGGGAGCGTCTGTGGTGCTGTTCCTCTTCAGCTTGGGGATCATCTGAGCTCAGTCAGAGTATTTGTCGCAAGGGTAGCGGAGCATGCGAAGGATGCTTCCCTCCCATTGCGCCATCTTGCCAGGGTTGAGGATGTTGTTCTTGTCGAGAGCCTTCTTGATGACGTTCATCGTCTCCCAGGCCGTGGGGCGCTCCTTCTTGAAGTATGGCGCCTTGGAGATGCCCACTCCGTGCTCACCAGTTACCGTTCCTCCTAGGGCGATCACCATATCGAAGATCTCGCCCACCGCCTTCTCGCCCCTCTGCCAATAGTCCTCCGAAGTGGGATCGAGAAGCATCTTGGTATGCAGGTTTCCGTCACCGGCATGGCCATAGGTCCCGACGATCACCCCGNNGGAAACGGAAACGAAGCCTTCGCCATAGCGCGACAACGAGGACATTATGCTCTTCCGGCCATAGGTCCACTTGGCCATCCGCTTCGGGTCGGAGGAGCATTCGACGCCGATCGCCCCGACCTCGGAACAGATCGCCTGAACGCTCTTCGAGTCATCCTCGACGGCGGCGGGATCGCCATCCACCTCGATCATGCACAATGCCTCCACGTCGGGGAAACCGGCCTTCACGGTCTTGTTGACCGCCTTGATGCAAGTCGAATCCATCAGCTCGATGGCGGAGGGGATCAGAGGCTTGGCG
Source organism: Methanomassiliicoccaceae archaeon (assembly GCA_003153895.1). GTDB lineage: Archaea > Thermoplasmatota > Thermoplasmata > Methanomassiliicoccales > UBA472 > FEN-33. Next base: position 19,854 of record PMBU01000102.1, read on the forward strand.
ATAATCCTGGAAACGCATTTCCCGGCATTCTCTAGGGTATCGAACGCTGCGATGATCATGGCCGCCTTCTTCGCTTTCGGAGTGATCCGCAGAGTCGCCTCTGTTATTATTCCCAAGGTCCCTTCACTGCCCACGAACAGCCTTTCCAATTGGTAGCCGGAGGAGTTCTTAAGCGTTCGCGTCCCGACCTTGATTATGTCGCCGCTGGCGAGAACGACCTCCAATCCTAGGACGTAGTCACGGATCGCACCATATTTTATTGCCCTCATCCCTGAGGCGTTCGTCGCCACCATGCCGCCCATGGTGCAGGCCTCGCCGCTTCCTGGTGCTGTCGGAATGGAAAACTTGAACGGCGCCAGGGCATCCATGAGGTGGTCGTAGACCACTCCTGGCTCCACCACGCAATACAGGTCCTCGACCCGGACCTCCTTAATCAAGTTCATGCGGGTCATGTCCAACACGATGCCACCTTCGAGGGGCACTGCGCTGCCGCATAGGCCAGTCCCGCCGCCCCGCGCCAGGATGGGGACGAGGCGCTCATTGGCCAAGCGAACGATGCGAGAGACCTGCTCGGTGCTCCTCGGCTGGACGACCAGCTCGGGCGAGCGATGATAGATGGAGGCATCGAACCCATAGGTGTAGAGGTCCGCCACCTTTGTGGAGCAGTTCTCCTCGCCAACGATGCCCCTGATCGCCCGAATCGTGTCCGCATCCATGAATCTGACCGACATCGAATCCCATCCGAGGTAATAAACCATGTCGTAAGAACGATGGTTCGGGGTCATTCCTCCATATCGCTTCCGGACCCAGCCTCGTAACTTATATAAGTCAGCACCATTAATAGCGGTCCAATCGTAAGAATTGTGATTTCATGGAAGATAGCCCTTCTGAATCCGAAGATGGTGATAGTAGTGAACGCCGGCCCATAACGCGGGCCACCGAGATGAACAACAGGGGAATGCGGAGCTCCTTTTCTAGCGCGATTTACATTGCCCATGGCCAAGCGGCAATGTCGCCCTGGGGGGCGTGCTCGAGTTGAGGGAGAAGAGAGACCGCTTCCTCCGGCAAGATGAGATCGTTACCCTTGACCTAGAGGACAGCACGCACGTGGTCAGCGAGAACCANNAACACGCTGCCTCGGAGCGCGGACGTCATCGACGCCTATATCGTCCCGATCTGCCTGGAGAAGGCAAAGCTGGCAGGAATCGACGTATGCGAGTGGGAGGTCTCCGACTCCTATGTGACGGCGCCGTGCATAATCTATGGACTGAACTACTTCGCCATGCCGGGTGATTTCGCGATCGCCAAAGAAGCCGACCAGGCGAAGGAGATCATCAAGCATGTCACCAACAATGGCAAATACCCTTTCTGCTACCAGAAGCTGACGCACGGTGAAGAGGTCAGGACGGCCAACATGGTCTTCGGGAAGACCGCCAATGCCAAGGACGTCGGGCTCCCGAGCCTAGCGGAGCAAGTGTACCGTGAGTTTCGGATCCCGCTGGCGAGCATCACATACATCGCTTCCGGAGAGAGGTGCAAGCTCTCGTCGCTCGGCCCGGTGAGGTATTCCAAGCTGACCAATGACGAGAAGACGCTACTCGGAGGCTATCTGAACCGCAAGTGGGACTCTTTCGAGAAGGAGGGCAGCTGATGTCCAATCTTGGCATTTTCGTCAACCGGCATACGGTGAGCGATGCCGAGCAGCTGCAGGCGCTCCTCAAATGCCGCGACGCGGCCGAAGAGCTGGGCCACAGCGCAGATTTCATATTCCCATCGGAGATCAAACGCATCCTGAAGTCGGACGGCATATTCATTCGCCACAACACTGACCCGATGAACGTGGCCTTCGTGGCAGCCAAGATGGCGGCGCTGCACAATATCCCCGTGATCGATGATCCAAGCTCGATCCAGATTTGCGCGGACAAGATCAACATGTACTACCATCTGATGAAGAGCAACGTCTCCATCCCGCGAACGGAGTTCCTTAGTCGGAAAGATATTACCGAGGCAAGAGGTCAGCAGCTCCTGGACGAATGGGGAACGCCCCTGGTGCTCAAGGAGCCGAGCACCTGCTTCTCTGCCAGGGTGGAGAAATCGAAAGATGCCAAGGAGTTCGTTCACATCGGGCGCCGATTCAGCCACATGTCTGACTGGATCGTCGCCCAGGAGTTCATCCGCTCGCGCTACGACTGGCGCATCGGAGTGCTCGGCGGACAGCTGCTCTACGCCTGCAAGTACATCATCCCGCAGGACTCGTTCAAGATACAGGCGCAGGTGGACGGCCATCTGGTCTATTGTCAGACGGAGAGCGTCCCTATGGAGAGGATCCCCGAAGCGGTCCTGGAGACCGGTCTGAAGGCTGGTCGCTCGATCGGAAACGGCCTTTACGGCGTCGACCTGAAGGAATGCGATGGAAAGGTATACGTCATCGAGGTGAACGATAACCCATCGCTCGAGAGCGGAGAGGACAACTGTTACCCGGACATTTATCACAAGATCGTCAAGCGACTGCTCGAATGCAACTGAGCTAATCACTGCTCCTCTCGTCCCATTCCGATCTCAATATGGACATCATTACGTCATCGGTGAAAGCCCCGCCCTTGATGCGGTGGTGACGGAACTTCCCCTCGACCACGAAGCCGCATTTGTGGTAGCAACGTTGCGCCCGAAGATTGGTCTCGTCGCAAAAGAGACCGACCCGCTCCAGGTTCATCTCCTCGAACATGTACTTCAGCAACAGGGTGATTGCCTCGGTGCCGAAGCCTCGGCTCCAGTACTCCTTCTCGCCGATCATCACCCCGATCTCCGCCCTGCGATCGGTCCAATCGAGCTGCGTGATTCCAAGGGTGCCGATCAGCTTCCCTTCCACGGTGTCGATGCAGAAAACGCTGCCCTCGCGCTTTTGCAGGTCCGAATACCATTGCTCTTCCTCCTCCAGGCTCATTGGCGGACCTCGAAGCAAGAATTGGGTCGCCTCAGGATCGTTGAACCATCTCACGAAGGTGGGAAGGTCGCCGCGTTCTGGGGCGCGCAAACGCACCAGCTTCCCCTGGAGCATTCTCAGCCCTCCCGATACTCCGAGTCCAGGATGCTCATCAAGAGAGCATCCTTCCAGGCAGCATTATGATAGTGATCGTGACGCATCCTGCCCTCCTCCCTGAACCCGCTGTTCCGATAGCAGGCGATGGCCCGGGCGTTGTATTCGGCCACCCGCAACCATACCCGATGGAGGTTCTTCGCATTGAAGGCATGGTGGAGCAGAAGCTTGATTGCTTCCTCGCCCAACCCCATGCCCCACTCGTTCACCTCGCCGATGATTATTCGCAATTCGGCAGAGGCATTGCGCTCGTCGATGTTCGCCAGGCAGATGATACCAATGGAGCTACCGCCATCCAACTTCGAGATGATGAAGTACAGAGCCTTGCGATCCTGCAGCATCCTTTCTACTGCCGTCTTCTCCTGGTCCATGGAGACGCAGAAGTAGCCATGGTCGGAACCGAGATCCTCCAGGACTCGCTGGTCATTGAACCATCGGAAGAGCAGCCAGACGTCCTCAGTTTGCATCAACCTCAAGCCGACCTTCTTCCCCTCGAACATCGTCCTTCAATTCCCAAGGCCGGATAAAATGCTTGCTAGCACTCTCCCATCAGACCTCAATAACATATAAAAGCGATAAGCTATTATGCAGCGACATGGACCTCAAGATCGTAATTCTCGGACCGCCTGGCTCCGGAAAAGGGACTCAGACAGAGAGGTTGTGCGCCGAGCTCGGTTTCACCAAGATCTCGACCGGGGACCTGTTGCGCGAAGCGGTCCGCGCCGGCACGCCATTGGGCATCAAGGCGAAGGGGTTCATGGATGCTGGAAAGCTCACGCCCAACGACCTGGTGATGGAGCTGATAAGGGAGAAGCTGAAGAACATCAAGGGCGGAGTTATCCTCGACGGCTTCCCGCGCAACCTGGAGCAGGCCGAGATGCTTGACAAGATCACCAAGGTCGACATGGCCATCGACCTGGTCGTGAACGAGGACAAGCTGGTAAAACGACTAACCATGCGCCGCATATGCAAGGACTGCAACTCAGTCTTCCATCTTGAGTTCAATCCGCCGAAGGCCGCGGGCAAATGCGACAAATGCGGAGGGGAGCTATACCAGCGTTCGGACGACACCGAGAAGACGGTGCGGGAGCGCCTGCGAGTTTACAAGGAGTCTACGCTTCCTCTTACTGAATACTATGCCAAGAAGGGCATCCTAAAAAGGATCGAGGGGGAAGGGGACATCAGCGAGATCTATCGACGAATCGTGAAGGCGATCAATGCCAAATGAAGCGTTCGAAATCAAACCGAGCCCGTTCCGATAGCATCCATAAGGAAAGGATTAAGAATGGGTAGCATTTTTGGGAGGATGCTAGCCCCGTAGTGTAGCGGTCAATCATGCGGGACTCTGGATCCTGCGACGGCAGTTCGAATCTGCCCGGGGCTACCATTTCCTTTCTCCAAATGATTCCTTGACCGGAGTTGATGCGAGCTGAAAAGCGACGTCAACAACCTTAATTAAAAGACACCCCTGTTCCTGTTGAAAGGTGATTGTTATCATCGCGCGCGAGAAAGTTCTGGCAAACCTGCAAGAATACCGACCGGACGAGATCGTGATCGGGGTCCTGGGGTCTCACTCCGCTTTGGACGTGTGCGATGGGGCGATCGATGAAGGGTTCAAGAGCTTGGTGGTCTGCGAGGAGGGCCGGGACAAGACCTATTCGAACTACTTCAAAGCGCATCGCAGCTCTGATGGCCAGATCAGAAGGGGGATCGTCGATGACGTGATAATGCTGAAGAGGTTCAAGAACATTATGAACCCAGAGGTACAGCAGCAGCTGATCTCCAAGAAGGCGCTCTTCGTTCCCAATCGCTCGTTCACCTCATATTGCGGCATGGACGCGGTAGAGAACGACTTCCAGGTGCCGATGGTCGGCAGCAGGAACATGCTGCGCAGCGAGGATCGAGGCGGCCCCAAGGATTACTATTGGCTGCTGGAGCAGGCTGCCCTTCCCTTCCCCCGGAAAGTCCTTGATCCACATGACATCGACAAGCTCACCATAGTCAAACTCCACCATAAGGTGAAGAAGCTGGAAAGAGGATTCTTCACCGCCTCCTCCTATGAAGAATATGAGAAGAAATCGAAGCAGCTCATCTCCCAAGGGGTGATCGATGCCGATTCGCTGAACGATGCGCGTATGGAGGAATACGTGATCGGTCCGGTCTTCAACCTCGACTTCTTCTACTCGCCGTTGGAGGAAACGGGATCCAAGATCGAGCTGCTGGGCATAGACTGGCGGTTCGAGAGCTCCTTGGACGGACATGTGAGATTGCCGGCTGAGCAACAATTGGCGCTGAACGACAAGCAGCGCGTCCCGGAGTACACGGTCTGCGGCCACAATTCAGCCACGCTCAGGGAATCGCTGCTTGAGCCGGCCTTCGAACTGGCCGAGAAGTATGTCAAGGCATCCCAGGAGCATTGCGCCCCCGGCATCATCGGTCCATTCTGCCTACAGACCTGCGTCGACAAGGACCTGAAGTTCTTCATCTACGACGTTGCGCCGCGGATCGGCGGAGGGACGAACGTCCATATGAACGTCGGCCATTCATATGGCAACACGCTTTGGCGCAAGGAGATGAGCACCGGCCGACGGCTCGCCATGGAGGTTCGGCGCGCCATCCGTGAGGAGCGTTTGGAAGAGATCGTCACCTGAGAAGACGCATTCCAAAACAGGGGCAGAACGAGCCAACAAGTGTTCGCCATTAGAGGACCTCAGGACGGGCGGATTGCACGTAGCCAGCATCGTTGATGGCTACGACAATGTTTATCTAGCATTAACGTATTCGGCCATACTAATCCTAACTCAGGGGAACCTAGCCATTGAGCCGTGAGGGAGGGAATTGATGCAATACATGAAAGCAAGGAAATTAGCAACAGGCATGCTGGTCGCATTCCTGCTGCTGTCATCTTTGGCCTTGTTGCCGAGCGTGACAGTGAAGGCAGCGAGCGCCGGTAGTGCGATATTGTCATTCAATGTAGTTGATAACACGAACACTCCGGTAGCAGGCGCGACCGCCACGCTGACCGAGACCCACACCTCAAAGGTTTACACCAACACAACCGACGCAAGTGGTCTGGTCACATTCTCACCTCTGCCCGGTTACTACATACTGAAGATCTCCAAGACGGGCTTCTTCGACCTCGAGTACGCGAGCGTCGTGAAGTTCGACGGGATCACCTCGGTCACCTTGGGTCTCGTGCAGATAGCGAACCTCCCGGCAGGCACGGGCACATTGGCCCTATCGGTAACTCGAGCAACTGGTGGAACGCCAGTGGTCGGCAGTCTGAAGACCATCGACCTGAACTCACCGACTAGGATGGAGAAGACCTATGCCTTCAGCGGCACGCTGAACCTAGCTCTATATCCGTCCACCTATCGCTTGGTGATCAGCGCCAATGGCCTCGAGACCGATGTTAGGGATGTCACGATCGCGAACGCTGTGACCAACACACAGAACGTCGCCTTGAACAATGCCGTTGTTTTGAACGGCTTCGTGTACAAGGCTGGAACACCCGGAACGACGGTAAAGGCGGTCCTGGTATCCACCAACACTGGATTGGTCGCAGAGAAGAGAATTATCCAGGCGAGGGTCACCTCGAACTACTTCGAGTTCGATGCCTATGCGGGCACATTCACTCTGATGGTCGATGCGGCTGATGCGCTCACCAATATGACGAGCATCACTCTGACCACCGCTCAGACCATCCCTGTGAACCTGAACGCCCAATCGACACAGACCGACACCTCCAACGTGGTGTTCGGCGGCTGGAACTGGTTCAACCTGACGCACAACATCGCCATGGACTTCGATGCTTCCTGGCCCAACATCGCCTATAGCTACATACCCAACCTGAGGATGCAGATCGACTTCGCCTTCGGTGCCGGGGACGGGACCGTCAGCGCGGCTGACTACAACCTCTTCCTGAACAAGGTGCGCAGCTTCGGTCCGGTCAACGTCACCAGCGACTACATGGTAAAAGTCAACGGCACCAAGTATGCAGTCAACACTGACTTCACCTCTGCGGCATTCACCGGATTGTCCGGAACCTCGGTATCTGCAACCACTGGCTATACCGGGAGCTTCGTTACCCCGTATAAGTCCCTGAGCAACCTGGTCGATGGGCTCAGCATATACACCGCCCTAGGCTATGTGAAGTACGACACCAACTCGCTGAACTACAAGACCGTCCTCACCTGGCCGTCAACCTATGAGATGACGGCCAACACAACCCAGACCGCCTTCGTGAAGGTGACGGGCTACCTGTCCGTCAGCCTCGATGCGCTGGTCCGCACCACTGGTGCGTTCGAACAGGTGACGATGACCGTACAGAAGTCTTCCGCCCCGACGGCGGTCGGCGGGGTCCAGGTCCCAACCACCTACGCATACGCGGTGACCTCCGGATCCAACGTCCTATACTATATCGTCTCCACCCAAAGGAACATCGTCTTCACCGGCAATGGGTCATCGGACCCGAACGGAAACCCGTTGAAGTACACCTGGGCCTTCGGAGATGGTGCGAGAGCGGAGAACGTGACCACTGCCTGGACGACACACAACTTCACGGCAGCAGCGTTCAACCTTACCGTGGTCTTGAAGGTCTATGACGTGGCCGGCCTGAGTGCCAGCAAGACGTTCTACATCAAGACCGATGGCATCGTGCCGATCCCTAACTTCACGGTTAGGAATCACACAGTGGCGAGCCCGATGCGCGTCAACCAGAACGAGGCCTTGGTCTTCAATGGGGCTAGCTCCGTCGATCATATCGCCTCCACCTCCGATGTCGGCGTCATCAAGACCTGGACCTATGTCTGGGGCGACGGTAATGTCACCACCGTGGGCGTGGGCGAGAACCAGAATGTAACCAAGACCTATGCCAGGGCAGGAACGTTCACCATGATGCTGAACGTCACCGACGCAGCAGGCCATGTGGCCACCAAGAGCATTCAGGTCATCGTGAAGGACAAGACACCACCGGTCCCATTGTTCGTTATCGAACGCAACGGAACGGCTGTTACTACCGCACTGGAGAACCAGACACTTGTGCTGACCGCTAATGCCACCACTGATGTCAATGACACGTTCAGCTCATTGAACTTCACCTGGTCATTCGGCGATGGCAGCAAGCCCGGTTACGGCGCATGGGTAAGGCACAACTTCAGCCTGATAAATATCTTCAGCGTCAAGCTCAGCGTGAAGGATGTGGCCGGGAACGTGGCCAACCTGACCAAGAGCCTGACCATAACCTCGTCAACCAGACCGGACCTGCGCATCGTGTCAATGGTCTTCTCGCCGACGACGTTTACTGAAGGCGATCGAGGGCTGATCAAGGTGAACATCAGCAATGTGGGGAACGCCATTGCTCAATTCCCGCACCTGGAGTTCTATGTCTTGAACGCCGAAGGCACTAAGACCTTCATCGGTAATGAGACCGTCTTCACGGTCAATGGAAGCGCGGCGACAGAATTGAACCCAGGACAATATGGCTTGTTCAGCTTCGGTTGGACCCCTAGCTCCCGCGGCAACTACACCATCCAGGTGAAGGCAGTAGCAGATCGAGAGGTCAACGACAAGGACAACACCGATGCTAGCACCGTCAACGTGAATGAGGCTGGTTGGAAGGCCATTGCCTTGTACGGTGGCATCTTCGCCGTGATTGTCGTCGTGATCGTCCTCTTCTACATGAGAAGGAGACTGCCGAAGATCACCAAGATCACCGGCAAGAAGTCCGAAGGCAAGGAGACTCAGAAGGGGAAGAAATAAACCAGAACAAACCTTTTCCAACCATTCTTCTTTTATTTTTCTGGACGAGCGTAAGCCAGGTCTGACAAGCTTTTACTATCCCAAGCGTTCATCCTGAGCCATGCCCTGGCGTCTGGTCGATTCCGACCTAGCAACTCCAGCTTATACCGCAGCCTGCGATGAGGCCATGATCCTGGCGAGACACGACCGGATCATCCCCAACTCGCTCCATCTATATCGCCGGGCAACGCCCACCGTCTCCATCGGCTATTTCGAAAAGGTGGAAGAGGCCGTCGACCTCGCAGAGATGGAAAGAAGAGGAGTGAGCCTGGTCCGGCGAGTAAGCGGGGGGAGCGCCATCTACACGGACCCGGGGCAGTTGATCTACTCCGTTATCTTAGATAGCCAACTAGTTCCGGAGAGCCCTAGCGCAACATTCGAGCTGATATGTGAAGGTGTCATCAGAGCGCTGGAATACCTTGGAGTAATGGCCCGTTTCAAACCTTTGAATGACATTTTGGTCTCAGGCCACAAGATATCCGGCTCGGCCCAGACGCGGAAGTGGGACGTGGTGCTACAGCACGGCACGCTTATGGTCGACACCGACTTCGAGGCGATGTTCGCGGTGCTCAAGCCGGGAAGGAAGGAGCGGACCAGGGATTCGTTGACCTCTTTGGCGAAGGAATTGGACAAAGCCCCGTCGATGGACCGGGTCAAGAAGGCGGTGGTGGATGGATTCTCCTCAGCCTTCGATGTGGAGATCGTCAAGGGTGCACTCACTGAGTATGAAGAGAGTACGATAGAAAGATTGGTGAAAGAGAGATATGGCCGGGAGGATTACAACTTCCGGGCCTGATCACTTCAGATTGTCAAGGTCGAGGAACGATAGTTTGCGCGCGTCCAGGAAGAAGCCGAGCTTCTTGTGCAGCAACATCGACTTGGCGTTCTCGGGTAGGATGGCGCTCTGCACTGCCTGCGCTCCAGCCTTCTTGCCTTCCTCACAAGCCTTCTTCAGCATCTGATAACCGATCCCCTTGCGCTGGTGGGACGGATGCACGCCGATGCTCTCGATCCACACCATCTTGGGGATGTTGCTCATGTGCTCCACCATCTGGGCGAAGACGAAGCCGACGATCTGCCCCTTCTCCTTGGCCACGTAGCTTAGGCCAGAGTCGAGATACAGCTCGAAGGCCCCATCGGAGGTGGCACCCAGCTGATCGATGAAATCCTGGCTCAGCTCCTCCCATTTGCGGTTCAGCATCGCCTCGAGATATTCCTTCATGATGAAGAGCTCGAGAGCTCGGACATGCCCTCTATCCGCTTCCTTAAGCTTCGTTATCTGCGCCATTCACATCTCCTCTGGTGCGGCAAGGCCAAGACAGTCTAGCGAGCCGCGGAGCACCCACATCGCAGCCTCGACGAGCGTCAGCCTTGCGTTCTGATGCTCCCCGGACCTGAGTACAGGCACATAGGCATAGAACTGGTTGAGGGCGGAAGCGACCTCGTGCGCATACACCGGCATCAGGTGTATCCGCCTCTTCTCTCCGCAGTCCCTTACNNCAGCAACGGGCGTGAGCGTACTGGACGAACGGAGCGGAGTTGCCCTCGAAGTTGAGCGCCTCCTCCCAGCGGAAGGTGAGCTGCTTCTCCGCCTGCACCCGGACGATGTTGAAGCGTATCGCTCCGCGGCCGATCTCCTGCGAGATCTGCCGCATCTTCTCCTCGCTGAGGTCCGCACGGCGCTTCCGCACCTCCTCGAACGCCCTGTCCTCCGCCTCGTCGATCAGGTCGTCGAGGTACACCACGACGTTCTTGCGGGTGGACATTCTGCCTTCGGGCAACGAAACGAAAGAATAGTAGACGCATTCCGGCGCCTTCTCCTCACAAAGTATCTTCAGCGCCGCGAGAAGATGGGCTTGACCGAGCTTCTGGTCCTCGCCCAGGACATTGATCATCACGTCGGAGCGCTTGAACTTGTCAAGGTGATAGGCCATGTCCCTTGTGGTATAGAGCGTGGTGCCGTCGGCGCGGGTGAAGAAGAAATTCTGCTCCCGGCCATGTATGCCGAAGGTGGAGAGGTCGAGATACCAGGCACCCTCCTCCTGATGGGCATAGGGGCTCTGCTTCAGTCGTTCCACCACCTGCCTTGCCTCGCCATTCAATATGAACTGCGATTCCCAGGTATATTGGTCGAGGACGACGCCGATGCGGGTGAGGCTCTCCTTGATCCCGTCGAGCATGCGCTCGGTGGTCGCCCTCACCTTCTCGATCACCACCGGATCGCCGTTCTCGAACGCCCGGAGCATGTCGCCCACTTGCCTCTCGACCTCGGGGTCGCTCTCCAGCAGCTCGTTCGCCCTTTGGTAGTAGCCGACGAGCTGATGGTCCACCTTCTGTCGGTCGGAGGCGGGCTTCACCTCCGAGGCCGAGACGTGCTCCACCCCCCAGGTGAGCAGGACGACCTGCTTGCCCACGTCGTTCACCAGGTACTCGGTCGTCACGGGGTAACCGTTCTTCCGGAGACACCGGGCCAAGGTGTCGCCGATCAGAGGATTGCGCGCCCGCCCCACATGGATCGGGCCGGTGGGATTCACGGAGGTATGCTCGAGCAGCACCCGGCAGCTCTTCGGCTCGCCTGCGCCATAGTCTGCCTTCTCGCTGATTATGGCGCCGAGGGTGTCCTTGACCAACCGGTCGCCGTTCACCTTGAAGTTCAGATAGCCGTTCTCCGCCCAAACCCTCTCTAGCAATGGGGACGGAGCGATCTTCGCCGCCAGCTCGTCGGCGATCGCCTTTGGCGCCTTGCGAAGTACCTTTGCCAGGGGGAAGCAGGGGAACGCCATGTCCGCGATATTCGGGTCTGGGGTCTCGAACTCCACCTTCTGGTCCACACCCGTGGAGCGGAGCGCCTCGCCCAGGATGTCCCGGACCTCCTGGCGGAATGGCTCGTAAGGATCCGTTCTCAGCCCCCCATCTTGTAACGCAATAATGCGGCGATGCCACCGAAGGCCTTGAGCAGCATCTCCCCTTCCTCCGAGTCGGGAGAAATCAGCTCGACCTTGGTGCCCATCTTGTCGGCCAGATCATAAAAGTCGTCTACAAGGTCTATGCCATCGCTGACTACGGTCACGGAGCCGCAGGAGGGGCAGCGCATCGATTCCGGGACGACGTCCGAGGTCACGACCTCCTTCCAGCCGCAGCTGGGGCATTCGATGGTATAGCGCTTTTTCCGCAGTCCTTCCGACAGCAACAGCGCATCGATCGCGCCGATGGCCAGGGCATTCCTGACCTGGTCCTCGCCGTAGCAGGAAAGTCCGCCATCCGCCTTGCGGATCTCTTCCAGCAGTCGGGTGATGAGGCGCTTCTCGCGCATCAGGTCCAGATCGAGCAGTTTGTCCTTCGCTCGTTCCACCAGTTCCTTCAGGCCGTATTCGTCCGTGTAACCGGTATCGAAGGTATCGATGATCTTCTTCAATAATTCGTGATTCAGGTATTCCTGGGTGGCGAAGAAGTTCTTGGTCGCTCCAGGTCCGCCGATCAGGATCCCTTGCAGGTCCGGCAGCTTCAGGAAAGCGTCGTTAGCGTTATCGGCGACCTTCTTGTAGAACTCGTGGGCGGCGATCTCGATCAGGCGCTCGAAACGCTGTGCCGATTGACCTCCCATGCGGTGCTTCGAAGGCACCTGCGATTGGATGTTCCGAACGATATTGATGCGTTTGCCGCCGAGGATCCCAATCGTCGCCTCCGAGCGGTCGATGACTATGAGCCCGAAGGTCTTCTTATCCAGGAGCATGTCCTTGAGAGGCTCGAGGAAGAACTCGGAATCGCAACGGTACAGGAAGGTGGTGATCGGTTCTGGCGGCTCCAGCGAGTACTGCACCATCTTCGTCTGATCGCCGACCGAGGCGACCTCACCGACGAAGAACACCACGCCATTCAGAGGGGGCGTCTTGAAGTATTTCAGCCTGGCAAGGATGGATTGGATGGCGCCTTGGACCGCCTTCCTGGTGCCCTGTGACTTGATGTTGGATGACTGGGAATATTCGCCCCTGAGGTATGCGGCCACATCGGATATCTGCTTCTCAGGAGGGACGTAGAGGGATATCAGCTCCGTGCCCCTGCCTTTGAGGTTGCTCACCTCCTCTAGCGAACGCTTGAAATCATACTTCTGCCTTTCAGACAGTTTTTCTCCTATCACTGCCATATATGCTGCCGACCTCAGGTTTTTATCACCTAAAAGGATTGGCGTTATTAATCTGTTGGTGTAAACATGGCTCACATCGTCGTTTCCTTGGGAGGCTCAGTCCTCATCCCAGATGATCGGGACAACCATTTCCTGACACAGGTCGCAGAGCTTATCCGCAGATCAGCCAAGGATCGGCCGATGGTCATAGTGTGCGGCGGCGGGAGAGTATCGCGGTACTACATCGGGATCGCCAAGGAGCTGGGAGCGAGCCGGGACGAGCAGGACCAGATGGGGATCGATGTAACCAGGATGAACGCGAAGCTCTTGCAGCTCGCTATCGGGAAGGATTGTTTCCCAGGCATTCCGACGAGCATCGACGAGGCGGCGGAGGCGGCATCGCGCTCCCGCATTGTGGTCATGGGCGGCACCTCGCCCGGTCACACCACCGATGCAGTCTCCGCCATGATTGCCGAGCGCTTGAAGGCGGAGCGCATCGTGAACGCGACCTCGGTGGAGGCCGCCTATTCCGCGGACCCAAAGAAGCATGCAGATGCTGAAAGATATTCCAGTCTAACTCACCAGCAATTGCTGGATCTGGTCAACAAAGGGCACCATTCCGCCGGTCCGTCTGATGTGTTCGACAAACTAGGGGCGGAGGTGGCGATGAGGTCAAATGTGCCGATCTATATCGTCGATGGCCGCAACCTGAGCGAGCTAGAGTATGCGGTCCGAGGCGAAAAGGTCAAGGGCACGATAGTTGGTATCAGTCAATAGGCCAGGGATGATTGATGAGCCGGGATGGGGATGACGTGAAAGAGCCGAGGCAAAGGAAGAGCTCGCCAAAGCACAAAGGCACCGAATTCGGCGATAGATTGATGCCGAAGAGACGGCACCCAGCCATCTATGTCGGGATTGCGTTCGCAATCCTTGGGGGATTGATGATCACATCGACCTTCTTAGTTAGCTGGGTGGACAGCTTTGATAACATCACCGACTCTTTGGTCAAGCAACTATTTGTCTTGGACCTGGCCGACGTCCGGGAATGGGGCTCAATCTACTATCTGGCTCTGCTAACCCCAATAGTCGGGGCGACCTGTGCTGTCCTCTCCAGCATGGCACTTGTTAAAGATAAAAGGACCAAACTTCGTCAGTTCTCTGCGATGGGTGTTCTGTTAACGTCCATGATGGTCTCTGTTCTTGTCATCGCTTTGATATGGCTGCTGAAGGAGAACTATATCAGCGAGCAGCTGAACCGTTCCATCTACGGGCCGGCGATCTTCCTGTCGGTTTTCGGGTGCGTGCTGGCAGTGGCGGGAGGGATCGTCCTTTCGGTGGATTATGTTCAATCGGAGAGAAACAAAGGGGCATTAATTACGGCAGCTGGCAGCAAGCATCTCAGGACCGCGTTGAGACCGGTCAAGCGGGGACGCCCCAGCAAGAGGAGGGAATTCCATGATAATGAGTCTCAGGACTTTGAGATTCGCGACGAGATGCTGGCTGAGCAGAAAAAGCCAGAAGGGGCTCAGGACGAGGAAGGCCTTTCCTGCCCGAACTGCCAATCGCCTGTGAAAGCGAATTGGAAGCTCTGTCCAGTATGCGGCACGGAGCTTGATTGAAATCGTCACAGATCCTCCAGCCCAGAGCTGTCAATCGCGTCGGCACCGATCTGCCCAATCAATCCTTTCAGATGGGTTGCACGGGAGCGAGACATCGATTTCTTATGGATGTAGACCAGGTCCGCACCGTCCGAAGCATCCAGGGCTTTCCTGACCGCAAGGACGAGCTCTTCATCGTTGGCCGAGTCCGCAAAATGATTGGAGATCATGTGGCCGATGGAGACCTTCTTGGTCAAGGCGGCCTCGCTGAACCTTGGCGCATAGTGACCCCCTCCCAGGCCGATGACTTTTGTCGCCTTGAGGATCTCGACCTCGAGGAGCGAGCGTGCCAACGCCTCTCCTGCCTTGACATCAGGCCATTGGGCCTCTGAGCTGCCTATCTCTATATAGAGCGTCGGCGTGCTGAGGGAAGGCCCATGGTGAGTGACTTCGAAAGATATCTGGTACCCCAATCCGCTGGCGTTCGTCTGCATGCTCCTCAATAGGGAGGTCATGAGGTCGGGTGCTGAGCGGACCAACATTCCAGGCTTTCCACCAAGTTCCGCTTTCATCGCGAAGTTTCCTATCGGGTGAACGGTGAGGGTCGGTATGCCAGAAGCGGCCTTATGTCGAGAGAGGAAGACCACGCATTCGACATCAAGGTTGGTCGCAGCCATGACCCGGAGGTCGATATCGTCGGCGAGCAGGTGCCGCTCTTCGATCGTTAAGAGGGCATCGTTACCGTGCACTAGCACAGGCCTACCCTGAAAGCACCCCTGCTCCTTCCAATCAACCGATTCAACCAGTCGATCGCGGATGTTGATACTCGCGCTATCCTCAAGGCTGCAAACCAATAGCCTCATCAGTCGAGAAACGGAGCCAGAGGATTAATCATTTGCTAGAGAAAGACTAACGATACGATACATATTTCAGGAAAATTGAATGTGAAGCTCGACCGAACTGACGGAGAGGATGCGCCTTGGCAATTTCAAAACATCAACGAACAAGAATGTCCATCAAATAGCCGACCGTGAAGGGCGGGAGATAATATCACATGTAATAGCCACGGCCTTACGTTCATAAGGCGGGTGTCGAGATTCGATAACGATGCCTAGCGCGATAACTGTTGGAGAAAGGATTGTACTTCATCTTGTCCAGTATCAGAAACTCATCGACAATTACGACGTACCGATCGATATCAGTCAAGATGGTATCGCAGGTAGCTTGCGAATATCTCGGGCGCATGCTGCGATCGAGCTAAAGAAGCTCCGGGGATCCGGCGAGGTGATCGAGAAGCTCGCTCACATCAAGAGAGGCAAAACGAAGCGCAAAGTCTACTTCCTCAGTCCCACCGGTGAGCAGAAGGCAGTTAGGATAAAACAGTACGCCTCGAACGAAGGCATAGACATTGGCCCTCTTATTGATATTCGGCGATGCAAGGCCCAAGAGCTATGGCAGAGCCTCGGGAACGATTCCAAGAAGATCCTGGCCGGTGCTTGTGTCTTCCGCAAACCTTTCCGGAGGGCCGCTCTGCCAACGACCACCACTAGCCTTCTGCCCGTGGACCGTTTCGGCATGGTCGATATCCCGATTGAACTGGGGCGTTCAATTTTGAAGTTGGTTCCATCTGAGGACGTCAGGGAGCATAATAGTAGAGCAGCAGACTACTGGCTGAATGAGAACGATTACGGCGAGAGGCTCTATCACCTCGTCCATGCAAAGCGCATGAAAGAGGCCGAGATGCTGATCGCCAATCAGGAAACGGCTGTCCTTGCATCCATTGACCAAGGGTTGCTGGAGGCTTTGCTGACGATCCGCTCGCCTTCGGAACAATATCGCGGCAAGGTCAGAAGGGCGCAGGCGGAAGCATGCTTGGTATTAGGCGATCTGGACAACTGCTTCAGGGTCTGCACGGAAATGGAGTCTTCCACCGACGCATCGGAAAAGATGGTTGGCTTGATGATACGAGGCAGAGGGTTGCGCAAGCTCGACCAGCTCAAGGAATCGCTAGATGCCCTGCTAATGGCCAAAGCCATCGGATTGAAGATGGACTCGGCTATGCTGGAGTGCGAGATATCCCATACACTTATGCTTATGGGTCTGAACGATGAATCGATTAACGTGCTGGAGAAGCTCGCAAAACAGGAGCGGTCCGCCGACCCTGAACTCATCGAGCGGATCTACTACCTGCTGGGCAGGAACTATCTTCTGGTCAAGAACGGCAATGAGGCGCTGCATTACCTAAGCAAAAGCCTGGCGATCACCAAGGAGAAGGATCGCAAACCCTGGTATCAGGGTATGGCGGAAGCATACGGATTGATCGGAAATCCGGAGAAGCTCCGGGAGTACGACATGAAGGCTAATCCTCCAAAAGGTTGGGGAGAGGCGTAGGAAGCCCGCATATCGCCTATCATGTAGGTCAGAATATCGGGCTTTGCCGCAAGAGGTCCATGTCCGTCTGGTAAAGCTCCCTTATGTCCTTTAGATTCCAGCGCAGCATGGCCAATCGCTCGAATCCTTGACCCCAGGCGAGAACCGGGTGCTTGATGCCGAACGGGGCGGTCACTTCCGGCCGGAAGATGCCGGCACCACCAAGCTCGAGCCATTTCCCGTTCCATAGGACTTCGACCTCAAGCGATGGCTCGGTATAGGGGAAGTACCCAGGCCTGACCCGGATATCCTCGAAGCCCATGCGACCGTAGAACTCGCGCAGGACACCTACCAGCATGTCGAAGCTCGCATCCTCCTCCATGATGATGCCTTCGATCTGGGCGAACTCGGGCAGATGGGTGGCATCGATCGCTTCCTTTCTGAAGACCCGGCTCAGGGAGAAGACCTTCACCGGTGGCTCCTTGTGCTGTGCGAGATAACGGATCGTATTAACGGTGGTATGGGTGCGCAGCAGCGCTCGCTCCGCTTCCTCGCGGCTCCAATGATAGCGCCATCCCAGCGAACCGGAGTCGCCTCCGTTTTCGTGCACTTCCCTGACCTTGTTGAGGATCTCGATGTCCTGCTCCAGGCTGATCCTCGAGGGGTTCTTGAGGTAGAAGGTGTCCTGCATCTCCCTGGCAGGGTGGTCCTGCGGGGTGAAGAGGGCGTCCATGTTCCAGAAGGCGGGCTGCACATATTCGCCGTCTATCTCGGTGAACCCCATCTGGACGAAGATGCGCCTCACCTCATCCCCCACCCTGGTGAGCAGGTGTTTCTTAGCAGCGTAGCTGACTGGCGCGTAGGTGTTGACGTCGTACTTGCGGAAATTGGCCGTCCTCCAACTGCCTGACTGGATCATCTCGGGCGTCAGTTGGGCCACCTCCTCCTTCAGCTCTATGCCGAGCGCCAGGACCTCTTTCCCCAGATCGGTCAGGTACAGCTTCCTGCGGACCAGCGACTTCTCGATGATCATGTTCTGTCTTGATTTGAGCAATGGGATGGAGGAACGAAGCTCCTCCGGGATCTCGCTCTCCAGCAATTCCTTGACCGCAAGGATTTCGAGCAAGAACTCGTCGTTCATGTTGGAATAGAGGAACGATTGGCCCTTGTCGGTCATGGTGACCATCGGCCCCTCAGGACCCTTATCGATCGTCGCCAACGCCTTACGCTTCAGCCAACCGATGGCCAGACCAGAGGTCTCCTTCCCCAATAGCTCTTCCAGCTCGGCCAGCGAGAGCCTTCCGCCGGCTTGGGATAGCTCGGCAAGCGCCTGCCGTTCCGGAAGCCCGTCGATCATGACCTCCCGGTTATTGATGGTATACTGCTTGATCGCCTGTTCCTCGACCTGGATCAAGAGCTTGGACTGCAGCCAGGAGGAAGCGTTCATTACCTCCACTGTCTGTTCGAATCCGCCCCTCTCGAAAATTTGGTCAGGCGTCGGGCTCCCGGACAGGTCCTGAAGGGCGAGCAGGACCTTCTTCTCTTGGTGGCTCAGGCCGTCAAGGATTCGCGCCGCGTTCATATGTAGAGGGGAGCCGCTACATTCTATTTGTGATTTGCGTTATGCTGGTGCCTGATCTCCGCCGTTCATTCCACGAAATTCAATCTTCCTTCATCATGAAATCGTCGAGCTTGGACTTCGCTTCCTCGCGCTTGCGCTGGTGCTCCTCCAAGAAGAGGATCAGTCGGTCGGAGAGCAGCTTCTTGCATTCGCCGCAGAGTATCTCGCCCTTTCTGCAGCGATCGGCCAGGTCGTCGACCTTCGCGTCGTCCGATTCGAAGAGATAGAATTGGTATTTGAAGACCGCGCACATCTCTGGCCTGCCTCCGGTCTTCCGTTGCTCCTCGGCCGAGACGGCCCCACCGGTGAAAGCGTTGCCGATCTTCTTCTTGAGCTGTTTGGGCGAATCGGTGGTGAAGATCGTCGTCTCCGGTACGGAGGAGGACATCTTGTCGCTGCCTGACAGCCCAGGGAACATCTTGCTATGGATCAGGGCGGGCTTGTAGTAGCCCAGAGATTCCGCCACATCTCTGGTCACGCGGAAATGGGGGTCCTGGTCTATGCCACATGGAATCAGGACTGGAACGTTATGCTTCTCGATCTCGCTCGGCAGGAAAGCTGGTGCGGACTGGATGCTGGTGAAGAAGATGCTCCCGATGTTGGTTGAATTGTCGAATCCGAAGACCGCCTTGGTGGTGGAGAAGGTCACCTTCTTCGCGACCTTGAGTGCCAGTGGGTAAAGCGTCTTGATGCACTTCGTGTCGACGATGATCTTCGTTATCTTTGGGTCGAAACCTAGGGCGATCACGTCTAAAGCATTATCGTAGGTGTTGCGCAACGTGTCTTCCTGGCTCAGGTCATCCTTGAAAAGGAACTTCTCATCGTCGGTCATCTGGAAATAGAGCGGCGCGTGAAAGGTGTCCTGCAGGTACTTCGTGAAGATCCAGGGCATCAGGTGCCCCAGATGGGTGTGACCCGACGGCCCCCTTCCGGTGTACAAGACGAACTGCTGCCCTTTATCGTACAGGTTCAGGAGCCATTCCATGTCCCGCTGCGAGTAGATGATCCCGCGACGGAGCATGGGGTGCAGCGGGCCATAGCTCGCAAGTCTGGAAAGCAGCTCGGCGTCGATNNATGTCCCCGGTGACTTCCCAGGGGGTGACAGTGAAGTTTCCGCCTTCCATGACCTTACCGATTGCGCGCTAAGCGCTTGAGCGCTAATGAACCTTTTGACCGCGGCCAGCAAAGTCGCTGGTTTCCAGCCTGACGGGCGGGAAGTCCACAGGGTCTTTCCTACTTGCGACGCCTCGTCCAGATGATGACCAATAAGATGGCGACAGCAAGGGCCACAATCACCAGTAACAGTATTATTTCGCTAGCAATGCCAACTGCGTGGTCACTTGCGATGCCGGTCATCCTTGCCGATAAAGGTCCCTGCCCTTGCCCGTTCTCGGCCACAATCCAGAAGTATGATGTTTGGCCGTAAACGACATCCATGTCCGAATACGAAGCTGAAGCGCTTGAGTTGAGGTAGACTGGATCATAAGGCGTCGCGCTCCGGTAGATGAGATAGCGGAGGATGGGCGAAGCCCCTTCTGGTGGCGCCTCCCAGCTCAGCTTTATTACGCTTCCCTCCTCGATCAGGCTCATGCTGACGACCGTGCCCGGCGATCCCGGCTCGATCCCATCGACGGTGGCGTTAGATTCGTTCGATCTCGGGCCTTCGGCGGAGTTGACCGCGCTGATCTTGTAATAGTAATCTCCGGTGACGAGGCTAGCATCGATGAAATATCGTTGGGCATTGTTGAGCGTGGCCAAAGGCACGCTCGGATTGCTACCTGGGACGTTCGTTCGATAGACCTTGTATGCCAGGACGCCGCTAGCGCCTTGATCCGAAGGCAAGGACCAGGACAGCGAAACGAAGCCTGTCCCCAGCTTCGCGATCAACCCGGTCGGCGCATCAGGCGGCCTGGGACCATCCGCAAGAGTGGCATTGACCTCGGAAGATGCCGGCCCATCGCCTTGGGAATTGCTCGCCTTCACCACATAATAGTACCTGGTCCCAGCGGCGACGTCGGAATCGAAGTACGCCGCGACCGATGGGGTTGCGACAAGATTTTGATCATAGTCCCCCGCTGCCGAGCGGCGGAACACCTTGTAGGAAAGGATGGGCGAGCCGCCGTCATAGGGCATTGCCCAGCTTACTCCTATCCCACTGGCGCCAGCGGTGGCGTTCACGCTCTGCGGCGCATCTGGAGCGGTCTCGACGACAAAATCGACGAGCGCTCGGGCCAGGTTTCCCGCCAGATCCAGAGCGAGGAGCGTGACGTTGTGCTGCCCACCTTGCAAAAGTTGCACTTCGAAGCTTGCCAGGCCATCGACGTTCAGCCAATTGCCAGCGTCCAGGCGGAGGTAAGTATGGTTGATTCCCGATCCCAGATCGAACGCTTCCCAGGTCACAATTACCGTTAGATCGGTAAGGACCTGTCCGCTAGCCGGGGACAAGATACTGATGGAAGGGGACGTATTGTCGACAGGCTGCGCTAAGGCGAACATGCTCGACCCTCCGGGCGATGGTGCGACCATGGCAACCGGGCATATCAAGGCCGATGATGAAAGCAGAACCACGACCGCTGCCATCAGGAATGCCATGGAGAGGAATGACCATTTGTCTCGACATCGAGGTCGATGGTAATGAATGGCACGAATCAACCTGATGTTCCCCTCCCCTCTTGCATAGTGATGAACCATTTCGATGTTCGGTAATAAGGGTATCCATCAGATTATTTTTGGACCGCTGCAAAGCAGGATTGAGGCTTGCTTTTTTATAATACCGGGCAATTACTGTTTCAAATGGACCTGGTCGTCTTCCTGCTCAGTTTCGTCGTCATCCTGGTAGGATGCGAGTTCTTCACCAATGGTGTCGAGTGGGTAGGGAAGCGCTTCCGGTTGTCCGAAGGGGCAGTGGGGAGCATCCTGGCCGCGGTCGGTACCGCCATGCCAGAGACCCTGATCCCCTTGATCGCGATTCTGTTCATCGGCGGTGATGCCGGCCATGAGATCGGGACCGGAGCGATATTGGGCGCACCGTTCATGCTGGCGACGCTGGCATTGTTCGTCTGCGGGCTGAGCGTCCTCATCTTCGCCAAGCGCAGGAAGACTAAGACGCTGCATATCAACGGGAAGCTCATCAGACGCGACCTGCGCATCTTCCTTATCGCCTATTCCTTGGCTGTGGTCGCTGTCTTCGTACCCTTGGAGTTCCGCTGGGTGAAATGGATCGTCGGCGCTTCGCTCATCCCGCTCTATGGATACTACATGTGGCTCACCATCCAGCGCAAGGACGGGATGTGCGAGGACGGCGACCTGAAATGCCTTTATTTCCATCGCATGGCGAACCGGATCAGCGGCAAGGCGCCAGAAAAGGAAACGGTCCCGGACGAGGTGAGCGAGGCATTCCGGAAGGCGGTCTATACGAGCGAGCCACCGACCTATCTGATCATCGCTCAGGTGCTGATGGGCCTGCTCGCTATCATCGTAGGCGCCAACATGTTCGTCCAACAGATCCAATCGATCGCTGATGCGATAGGCTTGAACCCCCTGATATTGGCGCTCATCATCGCGCCGATAGCCACCGAGCTTCCTGAGAAGTTCAACAGCTTCATCTGGATCAAGGATGGCAAGGACACCTATGCGATCGGCAACATCACAGGGGCGATGGTCTTTCAAAGCTGTTTCCCGGTGACCATAGGCGTCCTGCTCACTGATTGGCACATCGACATCTCCAATACCGTCCAGTTCCTTCAAGCTGTATCGATTGGAGTGGCACTATTATCTGCAAGCGTGCTCTATCTGCGCAGCAGCCATCGGGAACTGCATATGTCTGGACTGATGCTCGGCGGCGTGCTGTATGTCCTATTCCTAGTGCTAGTGCTAATGAGCGTATGATTCGGTCAGTTCTCTGTTGCGAACTGGCGTCATTGGCCTTTTTAACCTGTTCCCCGTCTGCCCAACCATGCCTTCACTTCGTGCCGATTATCTGGACTTGGACCGTTTGGAGCGGTCAAGGAGGGTAGGCTGGATCGATATTGATGCGGTCATCAAGGCGAGGTGTCTGGTCATCGGTGCCGGTGCGCTGGGGAACGAGGTCGTAAAGAACCTGACCCTTTCTGGAGTGAACAGGGTCACCATCGTGGACATGGATGCCGTGGTCATTTCCAATCTCAACCGCTGTGTTCTCTTTAGGGCAGAGGACGCTCTAGGAGGAAGGAACAAGGCAGAGGCGATCTCGCATCGCGCCAAGGAGCTCAACGAGACGGTCGCGCTTGAGGCGGTGATGGGAAGGGTCCAGGACCTTCCATCGGAACGGTTCAAGGAGCAGGACCTGATCTTCGGTTGCCTGGACAACGTGGCTGCCAGGCTTCATGCAAACTCACATTCCTATTTCCACCGAGTTCCGTACATCGATGGTGCGACAATGGGAACTTCGGGAAAGGTGCAGGTGGTAATCCCGCCATCCACCCCTTGCCTGCAGTGCGCCATGAACCGGACCCATTACAAGTTGATGGAAAAACGATTCAGCTGCACCGGGGCTGACGTGACGTTCTTCGAACCGAAGATGGCGGCGGAGATCACCACGACCAGCGTTGTTGCTGCCGTGCAGGTGCGCGAGGGGTTGAAAATCCTAAGTGGACGAGCGGACAAATGCGTCAAGAACGTATGGTACTACGATGGGTTGGCGAACCGGTCGGATGTTCTCGAAGTGGATTTGGACCCGGAATGCGTCGTTCACTCAAGATAATACATATGCCAGATGCATTATTGATGATTATCAGTAAGCTAACTGTGATGCATGCCCTTTTTCAGCCCAACCCCCCTCGCCCATACGGTGAAACTGAATGTCGGTGCGAGTAAGAGTAAGGAACGCTGAGACAGGCAGCACCGTCGATATGGAGCTGGAAGAGGAGAACACCGTCCAGGAGATCATCGAAGGCGCAGCTGGATATTGGGAGAAGGATGCAGGGGCGTATGTGATCCGCAAGGGCAAGAAGCTCCTACGGGGGCAGCAAACTGTGCTAGGGGCGAGCATTACCCACTCGGACGACCTAGAGCTCATCCCTGACCCAGAAGGCGGCTGAGGATGCCGTTGCCTCGGGAGATCCTTGAGGCTCGACTGAAGAACGAATTGGCCATATGCCAGCGTTGCCTGCGCCATCCGATCCATATTGGAGAGGAGGCTTTCGAGGAATACCCCATCTCGGTGGAGATCAGCCTGCTCCAGATCCCGGGCTATGAGCTAGTCGAGGGACAGATCAAGCGCCGCTATCACCATAGATTCAAGCTGGAGATCAGCGAGGAATACCCTTTCGAGAAGCCCTATGTTGTTTGGCGAACCCCGATTTTCCATCCGAACATCATGATGCCGGAGGATGGCGGATTCCTCTGCAATAAATTGCTGGACGACTGGAGCTTCAATTCGACCCTGCTGATGTTCATCAAGGGGATCGAGTATCTTCTTCTCAACCCCAATCCGACCAGCCCGTTCGGAACGGAGACCTGCACTGCCGCCGCGCAGCATTTCAATACCGGGAAGAAGCCTCAACCGCCGATGGTAACGGCACCACTCCCAAAGGTGGTGCGTTCGAATTGAGCGGCCTCACGATTATTGGAGGTCGGCAGCCAGTCATCGAACATCGTCCACCTCCGCCCAAAGAGCGCACCACGATGCATAAGTGGCTCATCGACCAGGAGAGAATGAGGCCATCGATCGCTGAGCCAGCCATCATACCACTTTACATTTCCAAGATTGCAGAGGAGAAGATGCGGAACCACGCCTTGAGCAAGGCTCATGAAAAACTGGAGGTGATGGGGCTGATGCTGGGTCAGGTGTTCAATCATGATGGGGTCGAATATACCATCGTCCGAGATGTCGCAACGACCGATTTGGATGCGAGCTCCACGCGGGTGCGGTTCCGCCGGGACGGTTTCGAAAAGCTCTTCGCCTCGATGGATGACGTCGGTTTCGATCACCTCGTGACCGGATGGTACCATTCTCATCCTGGCCATGGAATATTCATGTCGCCCACCGACGTGGACACCCAAAAAGGGATGTTCAACTCGTCATTCCACCGAGCAGTGGTAATCGACCCGATCAGCAAAGAGATCGGTGCATATCGCTTGGGAAGCGGCGACGTCGAGCCGGTGCCATTCGTGATCTACTGGGAGGAATATCAGAATCCCTACTTCGGAACGACCGTGAGGAAGCGGAAATTGGCCGATTGAGCGAACAGGCACTTCGAATCGATCATACCCAGATGGCGTGCCGCTTGTACATTGACTGAGCTGTCTGGCCGAGCTTCTGCATCAGNNCTTCGAATGGTGCGAACTGGTTATCGAAACGACCGTTGCGCCAAGCCGGCCAATGATGTTCGCGGTCTGCAGCGCGGACCAGGTCTCCCCCGTATTGGAGATGATCAGAACGAGATCCTCCTTCTCGACGATCGGGGTGGTCGTATCCCCGATGAAGTGTACGTCGAGCCCCATTTGGACCAACCGGACTGAGAACGCCTTGCCTACCAAGCCGGACCGACCGACGCCGTAGATGAAGATGACGCGCGCCTTGATGAGTGCATCCACCACTGCATCCGCCGCTGCTGCATCGATTCGATCGAGCGTGTCCTTGACTTCAGCGAGTATGTATGCCGCCGATTCCTTCATCTACCGTTCCCTCTTGACCGAAATCTCATTTCTTCGAGCGCTTCTCAGGCTTCTTCGGCTTCGCGCCCTTCGCAGCCTTCGAAGGCTTGGGTGGCGCCTTCGCCTTTGGCTTGGCTTTCGGCGCTTGCTTCGCCTTCGGTTTCGATTTGACGGCCGGCGCCTTCTTCTTCTCCACCTTGGGCGTCTCCTTCTTGGCCTTGGTCACTTTTAGCTTCTCAGCCGTCGGCTTCTCTGCCTTGGGCTTCTCTGCCTTCTTCTCGACCTTCGGCACCTCGATCTTGGGCTTGGAGGGCTTGGCTTTTGGAGTCCGTTTCTGCTCTTCCTCCTCGTCCAGGTCCTCCTCTTCCTCTTCGTCCTCGCCTTTCTTCGACTTGGTGCCCTTCATGACCTTCTTGGTGAGTATGCGCTCGTAGATGACCTTCATGTACATCGCGTCGTGCTCCAGCAGCGGCGATGATGAGATTATGGTGATAGATGGATTGAGCTCGACCAGCATCTCNNAGGTCGCCCTTCTTGATCGGTGTGACGCGCTTCTCGTTCCCCGCCTCGTGCTCCACTCCTGAGAAATGGGTGTAATATGAACCGCCGACGTACTTCTTGGTCCGCTCGAGCAGATCCGCGAAATCGGCTGAGGAACGGAGCAGGCCGTTCTCGCGTGCATGGTAGTGAGCGAAGTTGATGACCGGCACCGGGCCTTCGACGGTGTCGCATAGCTCCAGTATCTCGTCGAGCGAGCCCCAGACCTCCTGCCTTCCTGAGGTCTCTATGCCCAGGCGTGTGGGGATCTTGTTCTCGCGCCACCACTCCATCAGCTCCTGGAGGTTGTTGGTGATGCGCTCGGTCGCGACCTTCTTTGACAGGTTGCCATACAACCCGATGTGAGTGGTGACCATCTTCCCTTCCATCTGGCTGGTCATCATCCCTGACCAATGGATGGAATCGATGCTCTTCTTGGTGAGCTCGTTGTTCGATGTTAGGTCCATATAATAGGGCGTGTGCATCGACAGCTCCACGTCCAGCTCTTTGCCCATCTTCCCCAGGGCCTTCAGCTCGTGCCAGTTCTGCACTAGCCCCGAAGATAGGGTGATCAGCGTATCCTCTTCCTTGATCGTCTCCTTAAGATCGGTGATCCGAAGGTCCTTCTTACCCTTTTTGCGGACTATCTCGACGATCAGGTCGCTCTGCAGATCCAATGGGACCTGGCCTATCTCCTCTTCGTCCGGGTAACGCTCGATCACGTTAACTCGGACCATCTGGACCTCCATGGCGTTGAGCCCGAGGTTATGAACGTCCTCGATCCCGTCTTTGAGCGTGCGACCCTTACAAGAAAGTGGAATACCAGCTGGACCAAAGCGAATCATCTAGACACCCAAGGCAATCTTCAGGTATCAGACCTCGTATATAATGCACTTCCGATTGGCTTTTAATCGAACAGCGCATCTACGATTCCTGGAAGGACTCAAAATAAAAGAGCCAGTTTGTTTATCTCAACAAGCCTGGAAGCCATGAGTTTTTAGGAAAGGTTTATTAAAGGCCTTTCTATTAGAGCCTGATACCCAATGTCGGGAGAGTCAGAACTGTGACAAAAACGAAGAAGTCGGACCCTAACCTGGTGATCCTCATCGACGTATTGAAGAAGGAGACCAGAGAAAAAGGGGCTGAGATCTGGCGAGACATTGCTCTGCGGCTCGAGAAGCCCAGCCGGAACTGGGCTGAGGTAAACTTGAGCAGGTTGGAGCGCTACGCTAAAGAAGGCGACGTCATCGTCGTCCCGGGGAAGGTTCTCGGTGCTGGAGCGATCAACAAGAAGTTGACCGTGGCAGCGTTCAAATTCTCTGCCTCCGCGGTGAAGAAGATCGAGGAAGCCGGCGGACGCCAGCTTACCCTTCCCCAGCTGATGAAGGAGACCCCTTCCGGCCGGGATGTTAGGATCATGGGGTGAAGAAATGGTAACGGTAATCGATGCGGACGGAAACGTGATCGGCAGGTTGTGCACTTCCGTCGCCAAGAAGATCCTGAGCGGTGAAGAGGTCGTCATCGTCAACGCCGAGAAGGCGATCGTGACCGGTTCCAAGGAAGCCGTATTCGCAGGATATAAGCAGAAGAAGGACCGCGGCAAGGTCATCCACGGGCCATTCTACCCGAGAAGGGCGGACCTGATCCTCAAGCGCACGGTCAGAGGAATGCTGCCCTGGGACCATACCCGAGGACGGGATGCGTACCGAAGGGTGAAGGTCTACGTCGGAGTTCCGAAGGAATTCGAGGCCGCGGAGAAGGTCAAGCTCATGGGCGCCACAAAGCTCAGCCGTGAACGCTATGTCACGTTGGGCGAAGTGTCGACCTATCTCGGTTCGAAGGTGAGGTGAAATTCATGCCTGAGATCGCAAATACATCCGGCAAGCGCAAGACGGCGGTCGCTCGTGCCACCGTGAGAGGGGGCACAGGATTGGTCCGTATCAACTCCAAGCCCCTCGGCATTTGGACTCCAGAACTGGCAAAGCTAAAAATGATGGAGCCTTTGCAGCTGGCCCCTGAACGCGCCGCGAAGGTCGATATCGACATCAGCGTAAGTGGTGGCGGCGTCATGGGACAAGCTGAGGCTGCCAGGACTGCAATCGCCAATGGATTGGTCGAGTTCTTCCACGACGAGGAATTGGAGCGCATGTTCAAGACCACGGACCGAAGCCTCATGGTCTCGGACCCGAGACGCAAGCTGGCGAAGAAGCCCCTTGGCCGTGGTGCCAGAAAGAAGCGCCAGAAGTCCTACAGGTGAGCTAAATGATCATCCCAGTGAGATGTTACACTTGCGGAAAAGTGGTCGGTTCGTCCTATCAAGCGTTCATCAAGCGAGTGCAACTGGGAGAGGACCCGCAGACCGTGCTGGACGACCTTGGCCTTACCAGGTACTGTTGCCGCCGTATGATCGTGGCGCATGCGGACCTGGTGGACGAGATCATACCTCTGGGCTGAAACCATTTCCTTAAATCCCTTAGTCCTGGGTCTGTGGGGTAGCTTGGTATCCTTCTAGCTTGGGGTGCTAGTGACTCCGGTTCAAATCCGGACAGACCCACCATCAATTTCTATCATCCATTTGTCTCTCAAGATATCTCCAGCAGTGACTGCGGAGGCATAATCTTCTAAAGTTCACTCAGTTTTTGCTTCTTGAGGGATGAAGTTGCCAAAGGATCAGGATCGCATTCCAGAGACGAGAGAGGCAACGGTTCGTCCCGCCAGAAATGCTATTGGCATTGAGAATAATGCAAAGCCCGAACCCTCAGTCGTCATCATGTTAATGGGAGAAATCGGAGGATTGCTAGCGTTCTTTAACCTATCCTTCGGGTTGGTCGCCGCCATCGCAGAACCCGGATTCCTGGTAGTCTGCTTGGTCACCTGCGCAATAGCCATCTCCTCTTCATAACCTATGTGGCGAGGAGGAAACAAATATTGGACTGGGAAAGGGCGGAGAAAATGGCAGTGAGCTCTGCGAAATGCGATTATTGCGGCTGCTAGAACGCCATGGGCGTCAAGAATGCGAATCATGCGGTGCGCCTCTCTGAAGTTCGGGTTGTGATCGATATGAACGATTCCGGAATCTAGGGTCTTAGTAAACTTTTCCCATTCATCCGTTTCCCATTCCATATCTCCTCTGTAGAGATTGTGAAGAAGAACGTCGCACCTTCCCCCTTCCTCGATTCGACCCAGATGCGGCCGCCATGGCGTTCGACGATCTTCTTAGTCAAAGCTAGACCGATTCCTGTGCCAGGATATTCTTCCCTGCTGTGTAGACGTTGGAACATCTGGAATATCTTTTCCGCGTCTGACGTATCCAATCCGATCCCGTTATCCTTCACTGAGAAGGTCCATTCCTTGTCTCCCTGCGAAGAAGAGATATGGATCATTGGTCGGTCAGGGCCGTGGAACTTCAACGCATTGGCAATGATGTTCTGTGTCACCTGCATCATCTGCGATTCATCGGCATTGATGGTTGGCAAGGGATCGATCGTGATCTCCGCCTTGGTATCCTCGATCGTGATTCTCAGAATAGCTAGGACCTTGGCCACCACCGCACCCATGTCCACCGGGGCGAATTTCTTTCCTTGGGTATCTACTCTCGAATACGCGAGCACATCGTTGATCAGCTCGCGCATCCTATTGCCACCCTCCATTGCGTAATCAATGTACTCTTTGGCCTTTGGGTCGAGCTGGTGCTTGAAGGTCCTCTCCATGAGCGATAGATAGCTTGTGACCATGCGAAGGGGCTCTTGCAGGTCGTGCGAAGCTACGTACACGAACTGCTGCAACTCGGCGTTGGAGCGCTGCAGTTCGCGCGTTATCACCTTCTGCTCCTGCACCAGCTTGTTCCTTTCTATGGCATAGCGAATGGAACGGACCATAACCTCAGCATTGATGGTCTCCTTGAACAGGTAGTCTTGCGCCCCATGGCTCATCGCCTTCATCGCCAGCTTGCGATCGGAATTCGACGTGAGAACTATGACCGGGACTTCCCCCGACATATTCTCAACTGCCTCGAAGGTATCATAGCCCTGACTGTCCGGCAGGTTGAGGTCGAGGATCAACACATCATATCTTTGTTTAAGCTGGCCCATCACCGAAGCAAGGTGATTGACCACATCGACGGTGAAGTCGTCGGTGAGCATTTGTCGCACCAGTTCGGAGTCACCTGGGTCATCGTCCACTAGCAGGACTTCGACCTTTTGTCTGCCTTGCATCGAATTAGGAGATACTAAACCTTTCTAAAACCTTTCTATCATTCAATCATCATCACTTGGACAACCTCACTTTCCTTTTCTAATCTTATCGATTGCGCCCTCTCTTTCCAGCAGCATGACCTTCACCCTTGAACCGCCCTCTGAGGTGTAATTGCCAACACCGCCCGACCTCGGAACGATTCGATGGCATGGCACGATTATCGCCACTGGATTCCTAGCGCAAGCGGTCCCTACTGCCCTGCTGGCATTTGGCTTTCCCAGACGTTTTGCAATCTCCCCGTAGGTGACGGCATCACCCAACGGGACCTTCCTGAGCTGTTCGAGCGTATCCCTTACGAAGGGTGTGACATGGAGATCGAGAGGAATGTCGCTCATCTCATCCTTCCCGTTCGCTATATGGTTGATCACCCTGGTCAAGTAAGGATGATCATTGGAGAAGGGCGTCGAGGGCGGCTCTGCCGTAAGCGTGACCGAAGAAACGCGGTTCCCACGCATCGTCATGTTGATGAACATCCCCAGATCCTCACTGAATCTAGAGTATAGCTTCGCTTTTTCCATAACTGCCTCTTGAATTTTTTCTCCTTTCTTGCTCATCCTTGCTTTCCTCCGGAATGAAAGAATGACCGTGGAACTAGCAGTCATCCGACCAAGAACCATTGGCCGACTGATAGGCTTTGCCCAGGGTTGGCCGTAACTGATAATTCGGCTAGATCACTGTTTCATCACCAGTACTGGCATTAGGCCGCGCGCAACGCTCATCTCGGGCTATTGCCCACCACCGTCGGGTTTTCGGGGTACGAGGTCCACTCGGTGAACGCGCCTTCGTGCCCCCTTACCTTAGGGAATCCGAAGTAGAACTTCATTAGGAGGAACTCGTTGGTCTGCTCCCTTCCGGTTCCACAAGAGGTGATTATGGTCTTGCCCTTTGTGATACCTGCATCCTGCATCATCTTGACTATCTCCTCCTCGGGCCTCAACTCCCTTTTGTTATCGGTCATCAGGCTCGCCCAAGGGAAGTTGATGGCACCAGGGATATGGCCTGGCTTGATCCATGGTCCCTGTCCCTCGTAGAATGCGGCCGGCCTGGCATCTAGAACGATCACATCTGGACGGTCCTTGATGGCCTTGAACTCATTATATTCGATGGAGTACTCGGACCGGACAGTTGCCTTAAAGTCCCCGCTGGTCAGCTTGGGGAACACCTGGCTCAACTGGCGGCTTTCCTTCTTCCATCGATCGATGCCTCCGTCCAAAATGAGCACTTTTTCATGACCGTAACGTGATAGGCCATAAGCCATCATGGTCTGTTCCAGCCCGTCACCCCATTTCTTGAACGGCCCCACCCCGGTGTATACTAGCACCGGCTGGTTCATGTTCACTCCGATTCGGCGGAAGGTTTCTTCGACCACTTCTTTCGTCGAGAAAACGTTAGGCATCCCCTTCAACGAAGCCCTGAGGAACTCTTCATTTAGATAGACGGCACCCGGGATATGCTCCTGAATGTAATCGTGGATATTCGGTTGGCAGTCGATTATCAGCATATCGTCCTTGATATGTTGTTCCAACCACTCTGGTGAGACCCATTTGACACTAGAGTATTTCTGCGGAAATGGATATGTTTTTGGCAATTGTTAACCTCCTTGCAGAACTACCTGAGCAGCAGATATTAAATGATTATGAGGCTGGCGAGGAGCGGGCAATAGTTCATTGGATTGAGGTACTCAAATTGTGAGGATAACCATGCATTCTGAGGATGCTCAATGGAGCGAATGATCACGCTCTTCATTTTTAATATTAGGCGCACAAGTAATGACAAGGTGAGGCTATTCCTTGGTAACCAGGAAGATAATCGATATCGATGAGACGTTGTGCAACGGATGCGGTCAATGCGTCATCGAGTGCGCGGAAGGCGCGATAGAGATCAGGAATGGCAAGGCCAAGGTCATCAGCGACTCGTTCTGCGACGGGCTGGGAGTCTGCTTGGGGACGTGCCCGACAGGGGCGCTTCGCATCATGGAAAGGCATGCAGATCCTTTCGATGCCAAGGCGGCAGAAGCTCACCATGCAATTGAGCCGACCAAGTGCATCGGGCTCGCTTGCCCCTCATCCTTCAATCGAAAAATGCCGGTGCCCAAGACTGAAATCAAAGGGGGACGGCAAACCCCACAGTTGTCAAACTGGCCAGTACAATTGCGCTTGGCCCATCCCAATGCTCCCTACTTCAAAGGAGCGCATCTCCTACTTGCGGCCGACTGCTCCGCATTCGCGTATGCCAACATGCACGGTGATTTCATCAAAGGTAGGATAGCTCTCATAGCCTGCCCGAAGCTCGACGAGGCCCAGCAGTCAATCGAGAAACTGACCGAGATCTTGAACCTCAATAATATCGAGGACATCACCGTAGTTAGGATGGAAGTGCCCTGCTGCTCCGGCTTGAACATGATAGTCAGGAAAGCACTCGAACTATCAAAGAAGAACGTGCCTGTGAAGACGGTCACCATTGGAACAAACGGAGACATTCTGATGGATTAGGTCCATATCTATCTCACCTTCAAACCCAACGTTCCCCAGGCGAAAAAAGGGTAAGCTCATCAGACAATCACGATTCCATGCTTGGGGACGCATCTTCCCTCCACCTTTCCAGAAGTATTTTCTATCCTCCTACACAATCAATATAGGGGATTCTATTAGCCGGCGATGGAGAAAGGGATTGATAGCGATCTTATTTGGGTTCCTGCTGTTGACTTCTACGCTTTTTGCATCGATGCCAGTCACGAAGGCGGCTGGAGCGATTGTGATCACGGACATGACCGCACAGGGGCTGGCCGATCGCTTCAAGCCTATCCTTCTCTTCGAGAAAGAAGAGAAGGTGTTCCCAGTGAACATCGAATACTATCTACAGTTCTGCAACCTGAACCGAAGCGTTGGTTCGAACCTCACGGCCTTGATCATCCCTGCGCCTTTGACGCCGGACGTCCTGATCCCATTCACCGATCCTAGCTCCAATTATTATCTGGATAATACCCTGGGCACGATACGCGACAATAACATCACCGACCGCTACCGAACTGATGAGAGCGGTTTGAATTACACCACCTATTGCCACGTGACGAATGATGGCATCAACATTGCTATCCAGTATTGGTTCTTCTACGTCTTCAATGAAGGCAAGTTCAACAATCATGAAGGGGACTGGGAGATGATGCAGGTGATCGTCGACGCGAATGCCATGGAGCCGGTGAAGGCTTCATTCAGCCAGCATAACTATGGGCAGCAGATCGCCTGGTCGTTGGCCGAGAAAGAGGGCGAGCATCTAAAGGTGTTCGTCGCCAGGGGAAGCCATGCTAACTATGTTCGCTATTACCAGGGAACGTTGGAATTCGCCATGGATTCAGCGGGGGACAATGGCAAGGTGCTAAAGCCAGATGATCCCCGCTACCAGGTAGTGATGACCGGGGAGAAGACAGCGCCTAATCTGGGGCAGGGATGGATCAACTTCGGTGGCTTCTGGGGCGACTTTGGGAATGTCGCGGATGGCTTCATGGGACGCCGCGGACCGCCAGGCCCAGGATTCCGAACTGATGGGCAGATGTGGGCCGGTCTCGCATGGGGCGAGAGCCTCATGGTCGTGAATCAGGACTTACTGACAGCTGAATGGCCGATCCATTATTTCGTCTTGATATATCTGGGGATCATCCTCATACCGGTCGTCATCCTTGGATATCGCATCATTAGGCGCATCCAGAAGAATCAGGTTCGGCCCCCGTTCGCTCGCCTCTTCGAATTCAAGGGTGACAAATGGAAGGTGATCGGCAATTGCCTGGCGATAATCGGGGTGATCGTCGGACTGATATCAGCATTCTTCCCCTACTACCACGCCGAATTGAACGCGCAATATGGGGATTTCAATACCGGCGGTTGGATTGACCTGGTGACGGTGGACGGTTCGAGCGGCATCCATATAAATGCACTCGATCCAAGGGGAGGAATGGTCCAGATCGGATCGCTGGCCATTCCATTCGCCCTGCTCATCGTTACCAGCCTGACGATCTTCGTCTTCGCGACAATTGGCGCCACGAAATGGCGGGCGGGTCGCAAATTCCTGTTCCGCGGGATCGGCCTGTTGTTACCCCTCATACTGGCCGTGGCATTCATATCGATGATCGGCTCGTTGTTGCAGTATATGCCGACCGCAGCCCAGGTCGGTGGCTCCCCAGAGGTGACCGCGATGACCGATGTGCTTTCGAGGCACCCATTCGGTGGGGATATGTCCGTGGAGTTCCCTGGCTATGGATTCGCCCATATGGTATGGGGTGTTGGCATCGGAGCTTACCTGATGGTGATTGGCGGTGCCCTTTTAATCATAGGGGCGGTGATGCAGTTCATCAGCAAGGATACTGGCAAATTGCCAGCATCAATCCCATCGCCTTCACAGCAGCAACCGCCTTAAGATAGGCAACACGAGGGGCCTAAACAACAATCCCGAGCCCGGGCGGCATGAACTGCCTGGGCTCAAAGCTTCTTTCCATCAACGAAGAGTTCGACGTTTCCGAGAAGGCAAAGCGAGCAATTGTCGGATCGGATTGCCGCTCCGCCAGGGATCGCAAAGATGCTCCTGTCCTTGGAGAGCAATTCCAGC
Organism: Methanomassiliicoccaceae archaeon; assembly: GCA_003153895.1. Classification (GTDB taxonomy): domain Archaea; phylum Thermoplasmatota; class Thermoplasmata; order Methanomassiliicoccales; family UBA472; genus FEN-33. The sequence goes on from PMBU01000102.1 coordinate 54,488, forward strand.
TGCGGGTCCTGCGAAGGCTCGTAATGCGCGCTGATCGCGAAATCACTCAGTCCCAATCCCCTTTCCATAGCCAGTTCGTCGACACCGTTCTTGGATGGCATGACATATTCGCTGCAGAGCGCCAACGCGCCAGCGGAGTTGCCGATAACGACGTTGTCATGGAGGCGGAGCAGGTGCTGGGAGCCAGTATCGCGCAGGGATGCTATCAGGAGCTTCGCATCCCCATCTGGCAGGTAGATAACCTCCGAGCTCTCGGCGATGACTGCCATCTCCGTGAAAGGCAAGGAGCGCTCCACGAAACGGACCGAACGCGCGCCCAGCTCTTTGAAGTACGTTACCATTGAACGGCGCAACTTTTCCTCTTTGGCCTTCGAAGCCCAAGGGAATATCGCCACCATGGGCGAGTCGCCCGCATCACGGAACGCCTGCTCGTTCAGGGAGCGCGAATCGCGCCTCTCGATGTCCTCGCCTCCGAGCAGGTATAGTCTGAGCATGTCTTGTCACCACTAGTAACGAACCAATGAAAAATGTTCGGTTCTAGATATTGAGTTCAGAAGCTCTGAGATTCCTCGCCATCCTTCGGTTTCAGGCGTTTCTCTTCCGACTCAAGCCAGTTGGTGCGATTCTTCCTCCGCCATTCGTAATCGTTCCAGTCCTCCTGGGCGGTGATGACCACGCCATTGGGTTGGGCGACGCCATCGAATTCCAACGCAGGCGATTTGGCCGCTTTTGTCACCTTGACGACGAACTCCTTGAAGAACATCAGGTCCTCACGAGTGTAAGTCGTGGGAAGGTAAACCATGAAAACGTGCACCTCTCGGATGGCATCGAGGACGTAGCGGACATCCGATTCCTCGATCATCTTGAGGAACCTCTCNNGCAAACAGCTACATAAACCTGTGGTGGCCGATGCGGACCGGTCTGCGGCCGGAAACGCGATGCGCTCACCTTGACAATCTTTATCAGGGTGCGCCGCATTCCCCTTTTTTGATGCCAATCTCCGCCTTCGAGAACTACCGTGGCTTCGCCGTAGACAAGCTTTTCAATTGGAGGGAAGAGGCGGGGTTGACAAGCAAGCTCTTGGCTTGCCTTCTATTCGCAGTGCTAATGGCCCTGGCAGCTCAGGTACGGTTGTACCTGCCATTCACCCCGGTCCCGTTCACCGGGCAGGTCCTGGTCGTCCTTTTGGTGAGCTTCGTGCTCGGCCGATTCGGGACGTTGAGCGTAGGCATGTATTTAGGACTGGGAGCGAGCTTCGGATGGTTCAGCGGGCAGATCGGCCTTGCAGCCCTGTCCGGCATAACCGCGGGATACCTGTTGGGCTTTGTTATTGCTGCGGCAATGATAGGCGAGATGACGCATCGGGCTCGAAACTGGAACCTCTCCAAGATCGTCTTGGCAATGAGCGTCGGAGCGGCGATAATCCTCGTCTCTGGCTCTATCTGGCTCTCTGTCCTGTTGCACCTCGACCTGGCGCAGGCGCTTCTCCTGGGTGCGTTGCCGTTCTTGGCAGTGGATGCGATCAAGGTGCTCGCCGCTGCCTCGACCGCCTATATGATCACGCCCCATCAGATCCGGTCTTAGTCAGAGTTAAATGGACGCACTAACTTATCAATGGCGTTATGCCAGAGCAGCTCCCGGATCATTCTCATTGCCCGACATGCGATGCAGCCGTGCCAGCGGATGAGAAGTTCTGCTCCGAGACCTGCGAGAGCGAGTTCAATGAAGCGACCAAGAAGAGCAGGCGCCGCAATAACCTGTTCATTGTGCTCGTGGTTGTCGCGTCCATTATCGTTGGCACCCTCTCGATATTACTGTGATCGGTCCGCTAGGTGTTAGCCTCGGATCGCATCGATCATGCGGACGGCGCGGACAGTTTCCTTCACGTCATGCACCCGGACGATGTTAGCTCCGTTGAAAATTGCAGCGGACGCAGCGGCCAGGCTGCCTTCCAACCGTCCTTCAGGACCTGAAATCTTCCCTACGAAACCCTTGCGAGAAGCTCCTACTAGGATCGGCGACCCGAGGCTCCGGAATTCCCTTAGACGGTCAATAATCTGGAGGTTGTGCTCGAACGTCTTGCCGAACCCCAGGCCCGGGTCCAGTATCACCCGTTCCATACTAACGCCAGCTGCCTTGGCTTCCCACATGCGCTCCTGGAAGAACAGGGATATGTCCCCAATAACGTCCTCGTAGTGAGGTGCGGCCTGCATGGTCTTTGGATCGCCTAGCATGTGCATTAGGATGACCGGCGCCCCTGTCTCGGCAGCCAACTCAACCATCTTAGGCTCTCGCATCCCGCTGACGTCGTTTATCATGTCGACCCCATTGGCCAGTGCTTCGCGGGCTACCTCCCAATGTCGGGTATCGATCGATATCAGGGCGTCGGTGGAAGGGACAAACTCGCGGATGATGGGCATGACCCGCTCCAGCTCCACGCCCGGCGCGGTCCCTTCAGCACCAGGGCGGGTCGATTCCCCACCGATGTCGATGATGTCCGCACCCTCTTCCACCATATGGAGGGCGCGCTTCAATGCTTCCTCCTTGCCCAGAAACTTGCCGCCGTCAGAGAACGAATCTGGGGTGACGTTCAATATCCCCATGACCAGAGTCCGGTCGAAGTCCAGCCTGCCCCGGTTCCATCTGATCGGAGGTGTCTCGACGCGACGGTAGTTCTGGAGCGCACTACTGATTGGATCGATTGAAGGCTCCCTGCTTCTTCCGCTGGCTTGGGAGCGGAGCACTCCGGTTTCGAAGACCAATAAAGAACGGGTGTGCGCCTCGGAGTCACAGCGGAACGCGTTCCCGCCCAGATCCTCGGCCAGGAACTCCATCCAGCCGACTTCTTCCGCATCGTCACCCTCCAGGAACATGAAGACCAGATCCCGCATCTCGTCCCTTTCCTCGACCGGTGGGGCGATATTGAAACGCTTCCACTCCGCAAATGCTTCCGAGTAAGAATGGTACTCCCTGACTCGCGCGATCATCTCAACCCTCGACCAGCGGTTCGATCAGCTCCATCAGGTCCTTGATTTCCACCGGGCTCGAGTTCTTCTCCTTGCCGACGCGCAGGTTCGAGACGCAGAATGGGCAGCTGGTGACCAGGACGTCTGCGAAGGCGGCCTCGTCCACCCGTCTGGCCGCCACTTTCCCAGCAAGGTCTGGATAGGCCGACCGGACGCCTCCTCCACCGCCGCAGCACAGCGCCGCCTCCCGGTTGTGCTTCATCTCCTCGAACCTCGACTCCGGGATCTTGGACAGTAGCTTGCGAGGGGCGTCGTAAACACCAGAATGCCGCCCTAGGTGACACGGATCATGATAGGTTATCATCTTATCCAGCGGTTTGAATTTGATGTCCTTCTCGGCTAGGAATTCCGAAATATGGCGCACCTTGAACGGCACGTCGACGAACTTCGGATACTCTTCCTTGAACATCCGGTAACAGCCAGCGCACGAGAATACTACCTCTTCGACACCGAGGTCCTCCGCGGAGCGTATATTCAGCTCCATGATCTCTTCCACTTCTTCCTCGTCAGAGCCGATGCGCTGCAATACGCTGCCACAACATGCTTCGTCCACCACAGTAAAGTCCTCGTCCAATTTGGTGAGGATGGACAGCGTGGCATCCGCTATGCTGCGATTGCGATAAGTTGAGGTGCAGCCGACGAAGTAGCCAAGGGGAGCGGGGTGCTTCTTCACCTTCAGGGTGGTGGCGACTCCGATCTTCTCTCCATATGGATTGCCATTCTCTAGGGTGCTCTCCACAACCTTGCGGTGCTTGGGGAGCATGAGGTCGTTTGCTACCAGGTCACGACGTGCCCTTTCAACTATCTCAACTACTTCGATCCCGGAGGGGCAACGGCGCTCACAGTCCTTGCAGGTGGTGCATTGATAGATGTTCTCGACCACCGAATGGTCCGCCGGGATGTCCTTGTTCAGCAGCCCGTAGGCGAGGATGATGCGCCCCCTTGCCACGGACGAGTCCCAGCCAATCCCTTCGTAAACCGGGCAGACGGACTTGCAGAAACCACAATAGGTACAGGTCATCATGGCATTGCGGACATCCTTCAGATGTGCTGCATCGATGTAATCGACCATATCAGACCACCCGGGGGACGAGGACGCTCCCCTCGAATATCACCAGGACGCTGGCATCTGGCTTCTCCGCGAGAGCAGCATCCAGTGCCTTCTGAACGTTGTCGAACGGACGGATATTGATACGCTCCAGTTTATCGTCCGGAAGCGATGTAACCCCGAAGATCTTGGCCCACTTGGACAGCTCCGCGATCTTTGCCGCCTTGTGATATCCGAGCTTGTACTCCGCAGCCAGGTTCCTCAACACCTCGTCCGGATCCTTGGAGCGGGCCAATTGGTTGTAGAACACCTCGTCGCCGATGCCTTCGCGGCATTTGGAAACGAAGATCAAAGTGCCTCCTGGCTTCAAGGCTAGCTTGGCATTGTCCAGGAGCTTCTGGCTCTGGTAAAGGTCCACGTCCATGGGGTATTGCGCCACCGATATCACCACGTCCGCCTTGCTGGATATCTTGACGCAGTACACCTCGTTGGCCCATTCCGTGGCCAGCTTGAACGAGGAATTAAGATCGCCAGCGGCCACCCTGAAGACCCGCTGATGTCGGTCCAGGACAACCTGGATGGAGAAGATGCGCTTTTCGCGGATGACCTTCAACGCATCCATCATATCCTCGTGCACTGGATTGCCCTGCAGCCCGAGTATCCTTGCCTCGGGCTTCATGGCCATTCGATGATTCTGTTCGATGGTCCAGTAGGATGCGACGCCGGGAAGGAACGATTTCCGTCCGCCTGTATAGCCGGCGAAGTAGTGCGGCTCCACACTGGTGATTATGATCAACCTGTCGGCCTGGACCGCGATGTCGTTGACCCACATGTCCGTTCCGTTCTTCGAACGGCCCAGCAACACCATCTTATCCCTGCGCGAGTCGTGAGAGTGAATCTTGGCCCGGACCGCGGGCAGATGTTCCCCGAATATGTTGGAGAGCTCTTCCTCGGTCGGTGCGCGATGAGCTCCGGTCGCAATGAGATATCGGACAGAGTCGAGACGCATCTTCGTTTGGAGCACATCCAGTACACGAGCGGTCGGGGTAGGCCGTGTGCCGTCGTTAACGATCACGACCACGTTCTCCGCTCCTTCCAGGAATTGTTCCAGGTGCTCTGATTCGATCGGATCATCGATCCCTTGCTGGACCGCATCCGCCTCATATTCGAACCCTGAATAGACGTCATTGGGCAGAAGCGCTGCCGCGAAGTTCTGATCGGGAACGACCAGTGGTTGCGCCTTGTCCTTCCCATAGGGTATTTCCAGCTTCATGGACAGATTCAATTGAACGCCCGTGATGATATTAAGGATTTGCCAAAACCTTCGATGTCGGTCCTCAATAACTGAATCAACCGGAGAGAAAAGTAAGAACGGCTTTGCCTTCCAACGTTCATATCGTCTTCATTCTCACCCGCTGGATCATAATTATTGGCGTTCCAAAGGTCAGGCAATCTTTATGACTAAATTTGATGATTGCCCGCCTTAGAGCCAAGAGGGAATTTCCCGGGGTTTGTCAAAAATGAGTCCGATTGACCATGATAATGAAAAAAGTCGAATGGCCATGAAGCAATTCAAAGGCGTTATGATCCAGGGCACATCGAGCGACGTCGGGAAGAGCTTCTTAGCAACTGGTCTTTGCCGCGTTCTCTCGGATATGGGATATAAGGTAGCCCCATTCAAGAGCCAGAACATGTCAAACAATTCCTATGTGACCTTCAACGGTGGAGAGATCGGCAGGGCGCAAGGCGTTCAGGCGGAGGCGGCGCGAGCGCTGCCGACGGTGTTCATGAACCCGATCCTCCTCAAGCCAATGATGGACTGTCGTAGCGAAGTCGTGTTGTTGGGAGAGGTCTTTCGGCCGATGGAAGGATGGGAGTATCACAAGGGATTCACGATGGAAAAAGGGCTCGAGGTAATCAAGAAATCGCTCGAGGAATTGACAAAAGAATATGACACTTTGGTAATAGAAGGGGCAGGTTCCCCGGCAGAGGTCAACCTCAATGATAGGGAGATCGTCAATATGCGCATTGCCGAGCTCACTCACCTGCCGGTAATTCTTGTGGCGGACATTGACCGAGGAGGTTCGTTCGCCAGCCTCGTGGGAACCATCGAGCTGGTCGGTGAGTATAAGCGCTTCATCAAAGGGGTCATCTTCAACAAGTTCCGCGGTGACATCGCTTTGCTGCAGGATGGCCTCGATTGGTTCGAGGATTACACCGGCATACCGGTGATCGGCGTGATGCCCTATCTTGATGATGTCTCGGTAGAAGCAGAGGACGCGCAAAGCCCATCCAGGATGAATCGGTGCAAAGCCGGCGAGCTATTGGACATCGCGGTGATTGGACTTTCGCGGGTCTCCAATAACACCGACGTTGAGCCATTCTTCCATGAAGAGGATGCCCATATCCGAATCGTGAGGCATGCGCGTGAGTTCGGAAGCCCCCATGCCGTCATCATCCCTGGCACCAAATCCACCATAGACGACCTTCGAGAAATGCGTGCGAATGGACTAGATAGGGCCATAGGTGAATTTGCCACAAAGGGCGGCATCGTGTTCGGCATTTGCGGTGGATACCAGATCCTTGGGGAAAGCATATCCGACGAGCTTGGTGTCGATAGGANNGTTCCAAGGCATCGCCGTCACAGGATATGAAATCCACCTGGGACGCACAACCAGAACAGGTAACGCGGAAGATTTTCTGGAGATACAAGGTCATTTGGATGGGGCTGTCCAAAATGGAGGACAAGTAATAGGCTGCTACATGCACAATATCTTTCATAATGACCGTTTCAGGAATCGCTGGCTGAACATGGTTCGCAGAAAAGCTGGGCTGCCGCAAAGGGATGAGGTGAGCACTTACGAAATCAAGGAATGCTCCTTCGAGAAGCTCGCCGAAGCCTGCATCAAGAATCTGGATATCAAGGCGATCTTAGAAATGATCAACACTCCAATCAATTAGATTGAAGCTCATCAATAGATCGGGATAAGAAATGGCCAGGCTCACTTATCATGGAAGTTGTTCGAATCTTGACTATATCGCTTTCTCCAAACCTCAGATTGACCACGTTGATAATGGAGCCTTTAGAAGAGCAAGGAATATAACCTGGTGCGATACGATAGGATATGGGATGAGCAAGTTAAGCGAGATGGGAGAGAAGGAAGCAGTGCGTCGCATCCTGGCTGAGATTGCAGAGAAGGAGAGCTCCAATGCCCTCGGGCCAGGGGATGACGCTGCGGCAGTGGACATGGGTTTCATCTATCTTGTCGCCACCACCGACTTGATCTCCCAGAGCACGCATGTGCTACCAGGGATGACCGATTGGCAGATCGGCTGGACGGTGGCTGCCGTGAATTTCAGTGATGTCGCCGCGATGGGGGCGAAGCCGATCGGCCTGCTGGTCTCGATGGGCCTTCCGAAAGAAATGCCTTCGGAGAGATTGGACGAGATCATCCGCGGCATACTGGATTGCTGCGAATGCGCTGGTGGAGAAATGCTCGGAGGGGACACCAAGGAGTCCCCCGAACTGAGCCTTTCGGGAACTGCGCTGGGAACCGTCACGAAGAAAGGGATACTGTTGCGCAAGGGCGCCAAGAAGGACGACCTGCTGGCCGTCACAGGAAGCTTGGGGCTTGCCGCGGCAGGTTACTATTCGATCAAGAATTCGCTAGGCATGAAGAGGGCAGAGAAGACGCTGCTGGAACCGAAGCCTCGAGTGAAGGAGGGGATGGCCCTTTCAGCGTCCGGAGTAGTGACGAGCTGCATGGACATCTCTGACGGGCTGGCCTCTTCTATCTATACTCTAGGGGATGCGAGCAAGGTTTCATTCGAAGTGGATTATGCGGCGATCCCGGTCGACAAGGAAGTCATCGATGTCGCAGGGAAAGTGGATGTGAGCCCGGAAGAACTGGTGCTCTATTATGGGGGAGATTATCAGCTCCTGTTCACTTTGAAGCCGGAGGGCTTGAGCTTGCTCAGCTCACTACTCGGCAACTCCTTCACGGTCATTGGCAAGGCGAAGGCTGCCGGTGAGAACATCTTGACCAAAGAGAGTAAAACCATTCCACTGGAGAACAGAGGTTATGAGCATTTCCGCCACGGATGAACTGCATGAGGCCCGCTTCTGGAAGACGGAGGGGGATCGGACAGCCTGCTATCTCTGCCCCCATCATTGCAAGATCGCAGAGAACAAGGTAGGCGTCTGCGGTGTGCGGCAGAATGTCGGAGGGACGCTCTTCAGCTTGATTTATGGAAAGGCATCTGCCGTCCATGTTGACCCGATGGAGAAGAAGCCTCTGTTCCATTTCAAACCCGGTCAACCGATCCTTTCCTTGGGCAGCGTAGGCTGCAATCTGAGATGCCAGCATTGTCAGAACTTCGATATCTCCCAAGCGAAGGTTGATGACTTCAACCTCTCGCGCCTGTCGCCCGAGGAGGTCTCGCATTTGACGTTGGCCAATTCCTGCCAGGCCGTCGCTTTCACCTATAACGAGCCGACGATCTGGCATGAATTCACGTTCGATGCCTGCAAGGTCGCCAAGGAGCACGACATCGCTACGGTCTACGTCACCAATGGGTTCATGGAGGAGGGGCCGCTCCGCGAGATTGCCCCGTTCTTGGACGCGATGAACATCGATGTTAAGGGGTTCAAAGAAGAATTCTATCACGAGGTCTGCAAGGCAAGGTTGGAGCCGGTGTTAAAGGCCTCCGCGCTGGCTTATAGACTGGGCGTTCATGTCGAACTGACCTATCTGATCATCCCGAAGAAGAACGATTCCGAAGGGGAGATGAGGGATTTCTGCAAATGGGTCTCCTCTGATCTCAGCTCAAAAGTGCCGGTGCACTTCACCCGCTTCCATCCTGATTACATGATGAACGACGTTCCGGCCACTCCGCTGACGACCATGAAATTGGCCCATCGCATCGCTTTGGAGGAGGGATTGATGTTCCCCTACCTGGGCAACATTGGAGGGGATGATGGCGAGAACACCTATTGCCCTAAATGCCAAACCCTCGTCATTCGCCGCAATGGCTTTGCTGTGGAAATATTAGCGCTTAAGGATGGCAAGTGCGCCAAATGCGGTCAGGAATTGAACATCGTGCTTTAGAGGCGTTGAGATTCCTCCGCTTGATTTCTCTCGAATCGATTGAGGATATGCAGCGATCTCGTGCGTTTCATCTCAGGAATAGTAGGACGAGATTCCCGACCACCGCCGATAGCAGGACCGAAGCGGTGATGAACAGCAAGAAAGGCATCTTCGGTGTCACCCAGATCGATTTCTCGCCAGCCATGGCCAATTGCTCCAATACATGGTCAAAGTCCTCATCCTCCTTCGGGAAATAGCGGAATCGCACCATGCCTTCCTCAACCCTTTGCATAGGCCAGACGAACTTGCGCTTGACCTCGTGTATGCTCACCTTATAGCCTAAGAACATGGCTGGGATTTTTACATCCTTTCTGCTGGCATTGAGAACAAGCAGGCCGATTGGGACCACAAGCGAGAGCAGGGCCGCATTGAAGAGGATAAGCAAGGAGAACGGGAAGGCAATGGTGGCCATTGTATTGGGGATGATAATGATTGGGAACTGAAAGAAGATTGGATAGCTGGGGAAGACCACCGAAAGGGCGATCAGCGCCTTCGCATCCGCACCTCCCTTGATGACATCGAACTGGTACATCAGGATCAGAAGGACGAACATTACCGGGATCGTGAGATACTGCCAGAACAGCTGCTCGTTGCCTACATTGATAAAAAGATATGCCAGCGAAACGACCACTATGGAGTAGAGTGCTAGGGCTACGAAGTTAAGGCCATCCTCGAGCAGGCCGCGCCTTTCCCAGAACAGATCCAGAAATAACACCGCGATCGGGAGAAGGAAGAGATAGTATTGCCATCGGACACCGAGCGATGCCATCTCGACGACCAGCATGGCCATGCCCGCACATCCTAGGAAGATCCAGTTCCAATCCGAGGCCATCCT
>PMBU01000103.1 GCA_003153895.1 Methanomassiliicoccaceae archaeon
GGCAACTGCTGCCTGGCTGGCAAAAGCCCGCAGCAGCCTTTCCTGTTCCATCTTCACGAATCCCTCCTGTTCCTCTGGCTGTATGCCCATCACCCCAACAACACCATTCGCGGTGCGCAAAGGATAGTACTTGATCGATGCTGAAGACAACGTTTCTGTGTCCTTGCCAGCAACCACGCCCGTTTTGAACGTCCAATTGGCAGCAGTCATCTCTTTCTCATCAAGCATGATGTCCCCACTAGCATGGACTAGCTTAAGCACATTATCTTGGGGGAGCAGGTAAGCAGAACGGCAATGGCAGGAGCGAAATACGTGGGTGCCCACTGTCTTCAGGACACTGTCGATTTCTTTGGCCGAGGCTAAGTCCACGCTCAATGCGTAGAGCGTAGCCGTGTAATCCTCTCTTCTCTGGGCGGCGAAGGCGAGNNNNGCACGAAAAAGAAATCGAAGATCACGACGCTCACCCCAGCAGTGAATATCGCAGGCCATAGTCCCCAGCTGATGGCCGCAATCACCACGCTGATGAGGTAGAACATCACCACATTGGTTGGGGAGATGAACGTTCGTATGACCGTGCAGAAGATGGTGATCAATAGAACTAGCCATAGACTGAACCAATAGGGGTTGCGTCTAAGTAATCGCGGGGGAGTTTCCTCCCTCTCCCCTCCGACGTTGGTCTGGCTAGACTTCAGATCACTGATTACAATGAGGTCTATCGGGCCGCTCATGCGCACGATCTGGTCCGCCACCGAGCCGAAGATTCTCTCTCTCCAATGGATGTGCATCGGTCGACCCACGATTATTCTGGTTACATTATTCTTCTTGGCGAAACGGATGACCTCGTCTGATATGGAAATCCCGAAACTGGTGCTCGTCTTAGCTCCCAGCGTCGATGCGAGCTCGATCCCTTTGAGAGCTTGCTGTCTCGCTTTCCTCGAAAGGCGGCTGTGTGCCGGCGTTTCAACGTAAATAGCATACCACTCTGCTTTGATTTCATCTGCGAGGCGCCTGCCAGTGCGCACAAGCCTCTCATTGAGGGTCTGGCTGTTGCCTATGCAGACCAACAGCCTCTCTCCGGCTGGCCAAGGCCCTAGGATCGACCGCTCCTGCATGTATTCGAGCATCTGCTCGTCAACGTGCTCCGCCGCGCGCCGGAACGTCATCTCCCTGAGGGCGATTAAGTTACCCTCGTTGAAGAAATGGGCTAATGCCGAAGCAGCCTGGTCAGGTACATAGACCTTGCCCTCCTTAAAGCGCTGGATCAATTCGTTGGGCGGCAAGTCGACGATCTTGATGTCATTCGCATCGTCCAGCACCGAGTCCGGGATCGTTTCCTTCACCCTGATGCCAGAGATCTGCGCCACCACGTCGTTCATGCTCTCCAGGTGCTGCACGTTCAGCGTGGTGAAGACGTCTATCCCTGCATCCAGGAGCTCATCAACGTCCTGATAGCGTTTGAAATGACGCGAACCCGGCGCATTCGTATGCGCCAGTTCGTCCACCAACACCAGTTGAGGATGGCGGGACATGACCCGGTCGAGGTCCATCTCCTTGATCTTGATCCCTTTGTACTCGATCTCCTTCAGCGGCAACGATTCGAGCCCTTCAAGTAACTCTTCCGTCTCCTTCCTTCCGTGGGATTCGACGCAAGCCACCACGACGTCGACCCCCTTTTCCTTCTGCTGGTGAGCTTCTTCCAGCATGGTATAGGTCTTTCCGACCCCCGCCGAGTAGCCCAAGAACACCTTTACTTTTCCTCGCGACTGCCGGCGCTCTTCGTCATCTACCCGCTTGAGCAGCTCGTCCGGATTCGGCCTGTGGTTTTCCTTATCCATGCTCATCCCGCTCCCATGAGATATTCGACGATCGGCCCTAGAGCAATGGACAGGAAGAAGCTTAGCGCGCCTATCAAGACTATGACGCCGATGAGCCAAGAAATGAACAGCGGGGTATGGGTCGGCAATGTGCCTGGTGATACGGGCACGCTCTTCTTGGCAGCCAACGACCCGGCCAAGGCCAGGGTCAGGACGGCCACCGGGAAGCGCCCTAGCAGCATGGCGAATGCCAAGGCGAGGTTGTAGAACAGCGAATTCGTCGCCAATCCGGCGAAGGCGCTGCCATTGTTGTTCGCAGCCGAGCTAAAGGCGTAAAGTATCTCGGTGAATCCATGAGGGCCAGGGTTGGAAACGGCTGACCTGCCTTCCGGGATCATCACTGCTATCGCAACCCCGATAAGGATGGTGACAATGGGTATGAGAATGATGGTGGTGCACATCTTCATCTCATATGGTCCGATCTTCTTTCCTAGGTAGTCTGGCATGCGTCCGATCATCAAGCCGGCAACGAAGACCGCTATCAGCACGAAGATGAGCATGCCATATAGGCCAGAGCCCACTCCTCCGAACACCACCTCTCCGAACTGTATGAGGAAAAGCGGTACCATGCCACCTAATGGCGTGAATGAATCGTGCATCGAGTTCACGGCCCCGCACGACGTGGCCGTCGTCGAGGTCGCGAAGAGGCAGGAAGGTACCACCCCGAACCTCAGTTCCTTCCCCTCCATGTTGCCGCCCGGTTGCAGGTCCGTCGCGATCTGCGAGACCCCAAGGGACGCCAGGTTCGGATTGCCAGCCTGCTCCGCCCAGATGGCCAAGCCAAGGAAGACCGTGAATATTAGCACCATGGCGATCAGGATTGCCAATCCCTGCCTCCGGTCCTTCACCATGCTGCCGAAGACCAGGCATAATGATACCGGAATAACGAGTAGGCCAAGGTTCTCGAGAAGATTGGAAAATGGCGTCGGATTCTCGAACGGATGAGCAGAATTAGTGTTGAAGAACCCGCCCCCATTGGTGCCGAGCATCTTGATGGCCTCTTGTGAGGCCACCGGTCCGACCGGGATAGCCTGCATACTGACCAAGTTGCCATTGCTATCAATGACGGACTGGACCAGATGCGCCTGAATTGGACCGTCGATGGTCTGGGGGACGCCCTGCGAAACCAGGAAGAGCGCCAGGATGAATGCCAGGGGAAGCAGGATCAATGTTGCCCTGGTCATATCCACCCAGAAGCTACCGAGGTCCTTCGTCGTCTTGCGGCGAATACCACGGATGAGTGCCATCAGGACCGCGACCCCGGTCGCCGCTGAGAGAAAATTCTGAACGGTGAGGCCGACCATCTGGGTGAAGTAGCTCATGGTCGTCTCGCCAGCGTAAGACTGCCAATTGGTGTTGGTGACGAAGCTGACCGCGGTATTGAAGGCCAAGTCCGGTGCCACGGCACCCGCGCCTTGTGGATTGAGCGGCAAGAACTGCTGGCCCATGATGATCGCCATCAGGAACACCAGTCCGATGGCGTTAAAGATAAGCATCGCCAGCGCATATTCCTTCCAGTCCATGCCCCTCTTGTCCACCTTCGCTGGCTTATAGATAAACGTCTCCAACTTGTTGATTGCCCTTGATGCGAACCCGGGTGATTCTTCGTAGATCTCTATGATCAACTTCCCGATTAGAAACGCCAAAGCTGCGAGGAGCGCAACGAAGAAGGCTATGTATCCCCAATCGGTGGGCGATAAGCTGAACAGACGGTCATCGCTAGTCGGCAGGGTGGGCGGCGGAGTTGATGGATCGAAGCTCGCATAACCGCCTTTGGCTTGTAAGTCATCAAGCGCTAGGTTGAGTTTGAGGACGTTTACCGTCTTCTCTCCGAGGAATCCGAATTGTCTGTCTTGGGTGTTAGCTGCTATCAGCGCCTGGACCACGCTCTCGTTCATGTTCCTGGTTTGCGCCACTCGGTGCAGTTGATAGAGGGCGCTCGCAACGCTGATGTCCGGGTCCAAACCGCTCCCGGAAGATGTTACCAGGTCCGAGGGAATTGATAAGGTGTTGGTCGGATCGGCGGCATGCAGCGCATCGATCCTTGCCTGGGCTGCCTGCTGGAGCGAAGGGTTGTTGGGACCATAGTTCGTTCCACTGGACAGACTAGCATTATAGGGGAATGATGGAGTCGCCGAAAGCCTACCCCAGAAATATTTGGACTCGCTGAACGGCTGGCCGATGAGCTCTGAACCGACCACCGTTCCGTTCTGCTCGATCTGGCTACCATTCGATTGATGAGGGAATATCACCTGGCTGACGCCAGTCACCAGGAATGGATATAGAACCCCAATTAGGAGCACAAGAATGAGGAAGAGTATGCAGGCTGGTCTGGCCAGCCTTGCCGCCATTGCAAAAAGAGAGGTCAGTCTTCGTGCCATTGGCTTTCCTCCAATAGTTGGACAATATCATGATCGATCATGCCCCAACCCCCAGAGCTGTCAGTACGAGGTCGATGAGTTTGATTCCGATGAAGGGAACGACAAGCCCCCCCAGTCCATAGATCAGCAGATTGTTCCGCAACGCTTCGGCAGCGGCAAGCGGCCTATATCTGACCCCCCTCAGGGCCAGCGGAATCAGGAGGACGATAATGATAGCGTTGAAGATCACCGCAGAAAGCACTGCGGCATGTAGGTCCATGAAATTCAGGGAGTTAAGGGCTGGATACGTTGCCGCGAATGCCGCAGGCACTATCGCAAAGTACTTCGCCACATCATTGGTGATGCTGAATGTGGTAAGTGCGCCCCTGGTCATCAGCAGCTGTTTGCCAGTTTCGACTACTTCGATCAACTTGGTAGGGTCGCTGTCCAGATCGATCATGTTCGCCGCTTCCTTTGCCGGTTGCGTGCCGCTGTTCATGGCAACCGCAACATCAGCCTGGGCTAATGCCGGGGCATCGTTCGTGCCATCNNTTCGTCCCGTCACCGGTCATGGCCACTAACCGTCCTTCCGCCTGGTATTCCCGGATGAGCTTCAACTTGTTCTCGGGTGTAGCCTCTGCCAGGTAATCGTCCACTCCCGCCTCGGCGGCTATCGCCGCGGCGGTGAGCTTGTTGTCCCCGGTGATCATCACAGTCTTGATGCCCATCCGGCGCAGCTGGGCGAACCTCTCCTTCATTCCCGGCTTCACGATATCCTTCAGGTGGATTGCCCCCAGCGCCTTGCCATTGAACGAGATGACCAAGGGCGTTCCCCCTGACCTGGCAATGCCATCAATCTCGTCCTTGAGCACGCGGGGGAATGGATTACCAGCCGTTTTGACCAAACGCTCGATAGCGTCGGATGCACCTTTACGGATGCTCATCCCTTCCATGTCCACTCCGCTAACGCGAGTGTGAGCCGAAAAAGGAACGAATACCATTGCGGACCCGGTTTCAGAGCTGGCAACGTCCGCTTCCCTGATGCCATACTTTTCGCTGACCAATGAGACGATGCTGCGGCCTTCAGGCGTATCATCGGCCAACGATGCCAGAAGGGCAAGTTCGGCGACGTACTCAGCTTTCTGACCTTCCACGGGAATGATCCGGACCGCCTGACGGTTGCCATAGGTTATGGTGCCTGTCTTGTCCAGCAAAAGCACATCCACATCACCTGCGGCTTCGATCGCCTGCCCGGAGAAGGCGATCACATTCTTGCTTATGAGTCGGTCCATGCCGGCGATGCCGATGGCGCTCAGGAGGCCACCGATGGTCGTGGGAGCCAAGCAGACCAATAATGCGATCAGCACGGTGACGGTTACCGGGCTTCCATGTCCAGCAACATAAACGCTGTATATCGAGAAAGGCAACAGGGTCGCACAGACGACGATGAAAATGATGGTGAGGCCTATGAGCAGGGTGTTCAAGGCCACCTCGTTCGGTGTCCTTTGCCTCTTCGCCCCTTCGATGAGGGAGATCATCTTGTCGATGAAGCCTTCCCCTGGATCCGAGGTTGCCCGAACTATGAGCCAGTCAGATAGCACTCGCGTTCCGCCCGTCACCGAGCTCCTGTCGCCACCCGATTCGCGGATGACAGGCGCACTCTCCCCGGTGATGGCGCTCTCATCGATGGAAGCCACGCCCTCAGCGATCTCGCCGTCTATCGGGATAACATCACCTGTCTGAACGAAATATAGGTCCCCCTTGTGCAACTCGGTCGACGGGCTTGCGGAATAATCGTTCTCGGAAGGCTTCTGGCCCTTGACAATTATATAGTCTATCTTGAGCCTATTTGCCTTGGTAGTTGTTCTCATCTTTCGAAGCGCATCGGCTTGCGCCTTTCCTCGGCCTTCGGCCAACGCTTCAGAGTAGTTCGCAAAGACGACTGTGAACCACAGCCAAACGGAGATTAGGCCGATGAAGAGCGCTGAAGCCTCGCCCATGCCGAAAAGTGCCTGAACGAAAAGGAAGCTGGTGATCGCGCTCCCGACCTCCACAACGAACATCACCGGATTCTTGATGGTGTGGCGAGGGTCTAATTTTATGAACGATTGCCTGATCGCCGATTTTATGATCTTGTCCCTTTCCGCCTTGTCAAGGGTGCCTCTTCGCCTCTGCTTCTTCTGTGGGCGGATTTCGCTTCCCGCTTTTGTCGATGGCTCATCGAGTTGTCCAGGCTTCGATTTCAAGGGTTGAGCCTCCTGCATGGGCATCATGGCTCAATTTCTCGGATGCGATTGATTCGGGGGCTAGCAATTACTAACTACATAAGCAGTAGCTCAGCGGTTTTGCCAGGGGTCTCGACTTGACTAGTGTCGGTGTCCGGCATTTCCGGTCAGATTAACAATGCCGAACTGACGGCTATCCCTGTGGCAGGGTTCTCCACGTTCTCCTCGGCGGTGATAAACCTAGGAGGAGCGAGAATGATCAGTTGGCCAATCTCTCCTCCATCACCATAACTGGGATCGTAGTCCTTGGGTTATTGTTGGCCATCGTGATCGCACTGCTGATGCTGAGGATGACGAAGACCTAAGGCGCATCAAGCCCAACGCGGCAGCGAGTGAGCCTCAACCGAAGTACGGCACCGTATGCATATGCATCGGATGGGTGGCGATCCGCTGGATGGTCGGCTGATGATAGTTGCGGTTCATCCAGTAGTAGAGGAACGCGCCGGTCATGAGCGGGGTGAGGAAGAGAGCGGCCCTCCCAGGAGCGATTGCGCTTCCTCTTCCCTGGTCGGCGGCAGCGTTCGCTGCCGGTGGGATCATGGTGGAATTGGTGGTGGCTAGTAGGAGGGCCAAATTGTCCACCTCTTCCGCGTCGTCGAAGTAGCTCGCCCTGCTAATGATGCCGACCGACTCGCGCAGCACGAAGAGCGCTTCCTCCGGCTCGAGAGGGCCGATCGCCAGCATAGCGGCGGCCACCCTCGGGGAGGGGTAGTTCCTTTGCAGCGCGCCCTGCAGGAAGTCGAACCGATCGAGGAGGACGTTCTCGGTCAAATCCGAACCGGCCAGGATGGCCATGGCGGTGATCAGCGGGGCATCCTCCTGCATCCCTCTGGCCTGCGCCCCTGAAAGGAGGGCGGAATACCTGGTCTCTGACTGCTCCACCGTATGGTCGGACAGGGCCAGCCAGGTCAGGTCGTTCTCATTCAGGTTCAAAGAAAGCTTCAATTGCTTGACTCGTTCGAGGACCTGGTCCACTTGCTCGTCCGGTAGTCCGACCAGCGCCGCCGAGCGGAAGTCGTCGTCCGTCGCCGTCATCCCCATCTCGTTCGCCTTGGCGGTCAGCTGGCGGTACCTCGTCACCAGCTCGGTCCCGACCCCTTCCTTCTCTCCCAGCAGGGAGGCGATCATAAGCTTCTCGCCTCGTGGTGCGATCTGGTCGCCCTTGGCGTTGAGGAGGTTCACGGTCCTGGCTGCGGTCGAGCCGCGCTCTGCCAACATCAGGGAGGGTGCTCTCGCGTCCGGAACGGAATAGCCATATCCGAACCCCTGGAAGTCCCGAGTGATGTTCAGCGCCTTGTTCACCGTCGTCGCCAGCTCGAAGCGGATATCGTGCAGTTTGATCAGGAACTCCTTGAGGTCCAGCCGGCCGAACCTCTTGCTCCAGACTTTCATGTCCTCAAGCGTCCGCTTCCCGTCCGCCGTGAGGACGAAGTAGCTCCCGGTGCCGGGGCAGAAGGCGGATGAATCCAAGATGGCCTTGTGGAGCAGCATGCTCTCCAATTGCTGGAGCATCTTGCAGTAGTCAACCTCAGACTGCCCTGGCGCGGCTGCGGAGCCTGCCGACCTGATGCTGATGGCCATCCTGCTCGTGTCCGATGATCGGGCCATGTCGCGGACCCTGATGGAGGTTGAATCGAGCCCCTGGACATCTCGCTGCATGACATCGTACTCCTCTTGCGGGATCAGCCGGATCAATCCCTCCTGGACGAGCTCGCCCTGCTCCTCCGCGCCCATCTGCGGCGTCCCCTTGTCCTCCACCGACTGCAAGATCTCGATCGCTTTACTGGTCTGCATTAGTTCCCCACCTCGCTGAAAAGCTCCATCTCCACCGTTAGCTGGTCCGCGTCAACGGCCGGCTCCACCACTGCCATCATCCTACTGCCTCGCCTCTCCAACCTCACATAGCCGTCGCTGCGGCTGGCTTGCTCCATCATGTCCATCAGCCAGGCTCGTCTTTCATCATGGCTGCGACGTAGGGCCAGCACGCGGTCGGTCTGCAATGCCAGCGCTTCCAAGGCGAAGTTGACCTCGTAGACATGCTTGAAGAATTGTGACCTAATGCGTTCTTTCACCTGTTCCTCCGAGGTCGCCGCCTCATCTTCCAGACCCTCCAGGTCGGCGAAGTGCAGCACGCCATCCGGTGCGATTACCGCATCCTTGTCCAGCCAGACGTCCTGGAACTCCAGGCCGAGGTAGCGCCCATGCACCGGGTCGTGCCTCAACGAGCGCGCGAACAGCGTCAGCGCGGCCAAGCCCGATCGGGAAAGGTTAGCCAGGAAGCGTTCGCTCTTTTCGATCGAATCCAAATGGAACATGGAGAATGCGACGTCCGTGTTCACGCCGAACGTTATCGGGCTCTGGAAATAGAGGCGGACGTTCGAAGGCATGAGACGGAATTCCTGCCAGTAGCTGCCATCATAGCTGCGGTACCAGAAGAAGCGGGAGGCGATGCGCTCCACCTCCTCCGGCAGCCTGATGACGGCGATCAGCGGGCAGATGTGGAACCCCGCTATCTGGTTCATATCCGCCCTCAGGCTCGCAAGAAGAGCGAGGAGGGCGTTGTCCGGCGCCTGCGCCCCATAGGGGGACTTGCCGTACCACCGCTCGCCGGTTATGAACCTGGTATTTCCGGAGGCGCCAGCTGTAAGCTTCGATTCCAGGGTGGGGTCGCGACAGATGCCCTTCAATATGCTTTCGTCCAAGTGCTGATGGGTGAAGGCATCGAACCGCGCCCCGCACCCCTTGATGCTTACGAAATATTCCCGGTCGCCGATCACTGACCGGTGCTCCGGCAACAGCACCGAACGGTTATCGTCGCAGATCCCCCGGACCACGTTCCCATTCTCGACCCATCCGCCCAGCCTGCCAGTCAGCCTGGGGACGTAGGCGCCGGCCAGATCTTCGGTCCAAGCTTGGCGCAGTTGCGGGTTGCCGACCGTCCCCTGCCATTCGCTCAGCCTCAGCAGCTCGGCAGGGTCGTTGGGAACATGGACCGAAGGTATTACCATCAAAGCCTCCGTTGCGCCGCCACAGCTGCCATTTCCGGGTTGCGGGAATAGAAGGCGCTCTCGCCCACCTTGACGAAGCCGACGCCCTTGGCGATAAGCATCGAAGGCATGTTGTACTTTGAGATCTCCAGGAACGCTTCGTCGACCCCGAGCGCGGAAAGGGTGTTCAATCGCGCCGCCATCAACTCCGCGCCAAGGCCTTGCGCCCGATACTGCGGCAGGACGGTCAAGGTATGAAGCCTGGCGGACGTTCCTGCCACCGTCGCGAAGGCGAACCCTACGACCTTGTTCTCGCGTATCGCCACGAACGCCACATCGCCGTTCTTGAAGCTGCTGCCGATCCATTTTTTGGCCTTGCCTTTGTAGACTGCCTCAGCGATCTTGATCACTTCGGGGACGTCGTTTGCAGTCATCGGCCGGATGCGGTTGGCGTCGAAGCTGCGGGCGCTTGGCCTATCAAGCTTCAGCACGTCGAACGCGTCGAGCAGCGTCGCCCCTGGGAAGACCCAGTTCTCCCCCTTGGTGTCCAGGAAGAAGTTCTGCATGCGCAGCCGGCGGAGCAGCGCCTTGGCCACCCTCGGGTCCTCGGCGAACACGCTCCCCATCTGCGATTCGCGGTTGCGCGTCGCCATGCCGATCAACTTGCCTTCGGATACTGCCACAACGACCGGGTCCCTCATCTCTATTGCACGTTGAACGAAGACCGGTATGAGCGGAGTGAAGTTGTAAGAGCCACCGAGGTTGAGGCCAGTTATCTTGCTCATGTTCCTGACCCTCATCAACCTGATTTCCATTTGGGCGTTGTCCGGTCTGGTCGCATCGGGCTTGAGGCGCTGCTTCGAAGGCCCGTATCTCCAGCGCACCACCAGGAAGACGACGATTATCAGTGCGGCCGGGATTCCGGCATAGAATATCAATATTTGCGCTATGTCCAGAGGAATGGAGTAGCTACTGGCGGTGAACGTTATCTCCTCTCGATAACGGAAGCCGTCCGCCCCATTGACGTCCTGCTCCATATAACGCTCAGAAAGGATGATGCCGCTTTCCTTGTCGAAATGGTAGACATCGGTGAAGGTGGCGTAGAACTGCCCGTATACGTCATTTCGGTTGTAGCTGCCAGAGTTCTCTAACGCCACTCCCTTGTGAGGCACCAATCCGAGCCAGGTGGTTGAATCCACGTTGGTCACTGCGAGCATCTCGTCCAGGACCTGGACATTATCGCCAACGACCAATGGTGTCTTTACCCAGAACCAGACCGTTGGATCTATGGTAGCGAAGTCCAGGTCGTTTGCGCCAACATATTTTCGCGTGGATGAGTCGAAGGTGAACTGGCTGTCGATGAGATGCCAGTTGTTGCTCCCGTCCGTCGCGGTGAAGGACCAGCTACCGGTCCGATGGACGGTGATGAGGTCCCCGTCGACGGAAACGATATCGTATCGGCTGTGCGAATGCATCGTCTCCGCATATCCAGCGTACCAACCGACGCCTTCGTCCACGATGACGTTATAATCATATTCGAAGAAGTCGTTCTGATGAGGCGTCGCCGCCGCAACTACGACGGTGATCGAAGGGACCAACATCATCAATAGCATAGAGAAGGCAACGAGTCCTCTCAGAATCCTTCGTCGACCAAGTGACCTATTACTGGAGAGATAGAATGTCATTCCCCACACACCCCAATTATCTCTGGCGGCTGAGCGCCGAGTTAGATATTTAAAAGGCTCCATCGGCAAGATTTCCACGATTGGTTATGTGCATGTTTGTGAGCAGGCAGAATAGGCAACAGCGCAAGATTATTAACCGGCCGGGTGCGAGTCTTACCTCATATGAGGAAATGCATCAAGTGCTTCGCGGAGACCGACGAGGGCGCACAGATTTGCAGGGAATGCGGTAGCAAGGAATTCTTCATCGAGAAGGAGAGCAAGATCCGTTGCCCCAGCTGCGGCGCCTCCAATTCCGGGGATAACAAGGACTGCTATTCCTGCGGGATCCACCTATAGAGCTTACGATACCTGGCTATCAGACATGCTCTGCCTTTGGTCCATCCCCCTCGCAGGGGACGCGATCGACGTTCAGGGCTGATAGGAGGATCAGTGCCACGACCACGAATCCAGACGCGACCAAGAAGGTATCCAGGTAGCCGTAGTAGTTCGCGATGAACCCACCTAACAGCGAGCCGAGGATCGACGCGATCCCTTGGATGCTGCAGTACATCCCGAGCGATTCCGTTCTGAAGTCGCAATAGGACATATTGGATACGAGGATGTTCGCGGCCACGCTCAGGTTGGCCCAGCAGAACCCTATCAATGCGTGCATCGCGCACAGCACCACCAGCAGCGACATGAAGTCCAGGTTCAGCCCGGTCACAAGGAACATCGACGGGAAGAGGATGATGCGCCCTGTGAACGAGATCTGCTGCAGTCGCTTGCTTCCGATCTTGTAGGACCATTTCCCCGCCTGCGAATACGTTAGGGCGGAAACGGTGCTGCTGGCGACGTAGACTATGAAGACCTCGGAGATGCTCAGGCCCAGCTTCTGGCTCAGGAATATCGGCAGGCCGACGTAGAAGGTCAGGAAGCCGGTGAAAGCCAGGAACATCACCAGGTAGTAGATCTTCAGGTTGCGGGGGAAGTTCTTCGGCCGGAGGTTCTTGGCGCTGATCTTGAGGACGTGCAGCACCTTCGTCGGGGTATATCGACCGCGCTCGAAGCTGATCAGCGGGAGCTTCACCACGCTGGCGACTTCCTTCCTATCGACCTTGGCCTTCGGCTCCTTGATCCATTTCCAAGCCAGGGTGACGCTCAGCATCGCCAAAACTGCAGCGGCGATGAACAGCATCCTCATCGCACCGACCGTGGAGCCGACGGTCTGTGCGTTCAGCCAGATCGTGCCTATCATCAGTCCTAGCAACCAACCAATGCCAGCTACTCGGGAGAAGTCCCCCAGTCGCTTGCCCCATTCCTTTTTATCGAACGATTCGAGGACGAGCACCGTACCGACGGGAGCGGCCGCGGCCGAGATCGCTCCCAGGATGAAGTTGGCCAGATAGTATGTCTGGATGTCCGTCGAAAGCCCCATCAGCAGCAGCGGGATGGCCAGGCCGATGAACCCGATGAGGACGAAGACCTTTCGCTTTTTCAGGGTATCCGAGAGGTTGCCCCAGATGATGTTAGCAGGTACCGATGCCAGGGACGAGATGGCGCTGATTATGCCCACCTGTGCGACATTGCCAGCCAGTCCTTCGGTCACGAACAGTGGGATGAGCGGAGAGGTGCTGCCCCCTGCCACGTTGAACGGCAGGAAAGAATAGTACCAGCGGTCTTCCTTCCTTTCGGTCATAGCCCATCCCTCTGGCAAAGGTGGAGACAATCCGAATTATTGAAGCTTTCCATATGTTCCCGCGTTTCGATAGCGCCGGCTTATTCGATGGCGAAGACCCAGATCGGCCAATCATGCCTTAACGAATACTGCTAGAACAATGATGGCCAGCACGATTGCCGAGACCAGGACGAACTTCCATTCCTTGGTTTGGGCGAACACTGCGAAGGAGGTCAGGATGCGCAACAGCGGGGTCGCGATCAGGCAGAGTATCCCCAGCGAGATGAGGCCTATCGGATCTCCCTGCAGTATGGCATCGATCGCCTGGAGAGGTCCAAGAGTTATGTTCCCGGTCGACTGGGCGACGGCATACCAGGCCAGTCCCGCAACTAATAGGGTCATGCTAACCCACATCCCGATGACCAGGACCAGGCGGACCCAGCGGTTGAGCACGTCCTTTCCGGTCGCGATCAGGCTATCACCCCCGCTGCCTTCAAGAACATCAGCGCCGCCACGAATATCATCAGCACCGCGAACAGGCGCTTCAGCTGCTCGCCGTTGATGCGATGAGCCACCCTGGACCCGATGGCGGCGCCGAAGAACGCGCCCACCGCCACTATGCCAGCGAGCACCGGCTGCACCATGCCGAACTGATAGTAGACCACGGCTCCGGCGAGCGCCGTGACCCCGATCATGAAGTTGGAGGTGGCGCATGCGGCCCGCATCGGCACGCCCATCCACAGGTTCATCACCGGCACCTGGATGGTGCCTCCTCCGACGCCCAGCAGTCCCGACATGCCCCCGGCACCCAGTGAGGCGAACATCCCGCGGCCCAGCTTCTGCACGCCATACTCGACGCTCTTTCCATCGTTCTTTTCAGTGTAGCTGCAGGAAAGGTCCAGCGGCCCGCAAGGTCCGGGCTTGTAGATGCAGGTTGCCTCTGGACGCCTGATCATGTGGACGGCAGAATAGAGCAGCAGGATGCCGAACGCCGCAGCCAGGAGGTATTGGTCCGTGTATACGGCGACCAAGGCGCCGATGACCGAGCCGAGGGTGGTGGCGATCTCAAGCACCATGCCCAGGCGGAGGTTGCTCAGGCCCTCCTCGACATAATAGGAAGCGGAGCCGGTGGATGAGGCGATCACGGCCATCAGGCTCGCTCCGATCGCCGTCTGCATAGGGTACCCGAAGACCAGGGTTAGAGCGGGAATGATTATTATCCCTCCTCCCAGCCCGAGGAGCGAGCCGAGCAGGCCAGCTAGCAGAGCGAATGCCAGGATGCCGATCGCGAAAGCCAGTTCCATAGCCAGCATGCCAATGATGCCCGAGGCGGTAGATAATCGTTCGTCGGCTTTCCGGCAGAATCATGTGGGAGGAGGTGTTATCACACGGCGCATGGACCTCATTCTCGTTCGCTACGCAGAGATGGGCCTCAAGAGCCAAGCGGTGCGGAAGAGGTTCGAGCGCATCCTCGTCGACAATATGATGTCCAATCTGGCCGACGCGGGGCTGGAGGCGCTGATCACCACCGAGCAGGGTCGGGTTTTCGTCGAGCCACAGGACATCGGCCAGGCGATCAAGGTGTTGAGGCGGGTCATGGGCGTTTCCTCGGTATCCCCGGTGCTGAAGTGCCGGTCGGACATGGAAACGATGAAGCGCGTGGCGGCAGAGTATTCCAAGGCGCTGTATCATCAGGGGCAGAGCTTCGCCGTCCGGGCGAGGAGGGCGGGGGAGCATAGCTTCACCTCCAACGAGGTCGGCAAGGAGGTCGGTTCCGCGATATGGGTCGCGAACGAGGAGAAAGGGCCGAAGGTCGATCTCAAGAAGCCCGACGTTGAGTTCTTCGTCGAGGTCAGGGAGAGGAACGCCTACATCTTCTCCGAGTACATCCCCGGGCCGGGAGGCCTGCCGATGGGCTCGCAAGGCCGGGTGGTCGCGTTGCTCGAACGAGACCGAGATGCCCTGGCGGCTTGGCTGATCATGAAGCGCGGCTGCCGCATCATCGCCATCGCAGACGAGGATAATGAGGCGGTTCGCATCCTGTGTCGCTGGGACGCCGACCTGAAGGTGGTGCCGAACG
>PMBU01000097.1 GCA_003153895.1 Methanomassiliicoccaceae archaeon
ATCACGAGCATTTCCTGCACCACTCCTGGCTTCACGTTCGTCAGCAGCTCGCCCGCGTTTCCTCAGACACTTCCCAATACCCCGACCAAGGAGGCAGGGGCAATCACGCTGACCTTGATATTCGATGCCCCCTCGACGCAGTACATTGGGCCGCTCAATTACACGATATTCTATGACCGCTATCCTGGATAGTTAGACCGTCAATCTTTGAGCGAGAATTTCAGCATCACCAAAATCCAGTATTTTCTTAGATTAACTTGCGACCCTGCGTTGTGGCTAGAAGTGCAGGTGCCGGGATTCGAACCCGGGTGTTTAGCTTGGAAGGCTAAAATCCTAACCGCTAGATTACACCTGCGCGGGCCACCTAATCTGCGTTCCCTATTAAAAAGGTTGTTCGATTGTCTGGGTGATTCGACTTACTGGCTCAGGGATGCATACAAACAGTAAGATTGCCTTCGAATCCAAATTGATACTTCGATGAAAAGGGAATCGGGACTGGGGGGCCATGATGAAGCCCTACCCAGTCCAACTTCATAAGGCCAGCTCACTTCTTCTGCATCTCCACGCGGCCTTCGGCCAACGTGCTAACCACACTAGGGTCGGCCAAGGTCGAGGTGTCACCGATGTTATCCATATCGTTGGTGGCGATCTTTCGCAGGACCCTTCGCATGATCTTCCCACTTCGGGTCTTCGGCATGCCGGAGGCGAATTGGATCACTTCAGGCACTGCGATCGGCCCTACGGTCTTGCGTACGTGCAGGAGAAGTTCCTTCTTCAGTTCCTCCGATTCTTGGACATTGGCTTTCAGGGTAACATAGGCGTAGATCGCCTCTCCTTTGATGTCATGGGGGATCGGGACGACAGCCGCCTCTGCCACCTTCGGGTGAGAGACCAGCGCGCTTTCGACCTCAGCCGCTCCAATGCGATGCCCTGATACCTTGATGACATCATCCACACGGCCCATGAGCCAGAAGTAGCCGTCCTCGTCCTTCCTGGCGCTGTCTCCAGAGAAATAGATGTCTGGATTCGTCCAGTACGTTTCCTTGTAGCGTGAGTGGTTGCCCCAGACGGTTCGGGTTATGCCTGGCCAGGGCTTCCTGATGATGAGGTAGCCCCCCTCATTGGCAGTGACCTCCTTTCCCCTTCCGTCCACGATCGCAGCCTCAATGCCGAAGAATGGCATGGTGGCCGATCCGGGTTTGGTAGGAATCGCTCCTGGCATCGGCGCGATCATGTGTCCGCCGGTCTCGGTCTGCCACCAGGTATCGACGATGGGGCATTTCTCGTGACCTATATGCTTGTGATACCACATCCAGGCCTCGGGATTTATGACCTCCCCAACGCTTCCAAGGAGGCGCAATGAGGAAAGGTCCCTGCCTGCCGGCCACTTCTCGCCTTCTCGCATCAATGAGCGGATGGCAGTGGGGGCGGTGTAGAAGATGCTCACTTTGAACTTCTCGATCACCTGCCAGAACCGGTCCGCCTGCGGATAGGTCGGCACGCCTTCGAACATCAAGCTCGTGGCCCCGTTCGAAAGCGGGCCATAGATGATGTACGAATGCCCTGTGATCCAGCCGATGTCAGCCGTGCACCAGTAGGTGTCTTCCTCGCGGATATCGAAATAGTATTTCATGGTCAAGTGGCAATAGAGCAAGTAGCCGCCAGTGGTATGCAGCACTCCTTTCGGTTTTCCGGTCGAGCCTGATGTATACAGAATGAAAAGCGGGTCTTCGGCGTCGACCTGCTCCGCTTCGCACACCGGAGATGCGATCTTCATCTCGTCATGCCACCAGACATCGCGGCCTTCCTTCATCGTGACAGGAGCGCCATTCCGCTTGACGACGACGACCTTCTCGATGGGACTGCCTTTTTCCAGAGCGGCATCAGCGTTGGCCTTCGTTTGGACAATCTTGCCACTGCGGTATGTGCCATCAGCAGTGATCAATATCTTGCATTGGCTGTCCTCGATGCGGTCTTTGAGCGCCTCGGAACTGAAGCCTCCGAAGACGATGCTGTGAATTGCCCCGATCCTCACGCACGCTAGCATGGAGATAGCCAGCTCGGGGATCATAGGCAGGTAGATTGAGATCCGATCACCCTTTTTGACGCCCATCTTCTTGAGAACGTTAGCGAACTTACAGACCTCGTGGTGCAGCTGTTGATAGGTCAGGGTACGGACGTCATCCTCCGGTTCCCCTTGCCAGATGATGGCTGCCTTGTTCTTGTGAGGTCCATCCAGGTGACGATCGACGCAGTTGACGCAGGCGTTGGTCTTCCCGCCTTCGAACCATTTGATAATGGCTTCTTTCTTGTCCCAGCTGTAAGCCTTCTTCCAAGGGGAATACCAGAACATCTCCTTTTTCGCCATCTTCTCCCAGAAGGCCACGGGGTCGGCGATCGATTCATTATATATGCGCTCATAATCCTGCAAGCTTTTTACCTTCGCCTTATGTCGGAATTCTTCCGAAGGCGGGAACTTGCGATCCTCCTCCAATAACGACTTAATATTCTTCTCGTCACCCACGACAATCCCTTCTTTTCCGGTTCTCGTTCGATATTGATTTTACGACCCCGGGATCATTCACCTAGATTGCAGGATCGTGCCCTGTTTTTTCCAACGGGCAGAGAATGTGGCACGCAACATGATTATAAGGTAAAATGGTTACGGTAGCTTCCAAAATCCCACTAATGCGCGGTCGATTTTCGACTTTCGTAGAAGGTTACGAAGAATCATGATAACGAAGCAAGATATTCGGTTAATTGAAGGGGAACGAGAGGGGTTGAGTGGCAACTCCCTCTCGAATTTTATCCTGTCTTTTTAGGAATTCGCGCTGTGGTCCGGATGATAGTGCCCGTCCACTTTGTGCTTTGCCCAATCCTTTTCGATCGCGCGCAGCTCCTTGTAGAATTCTTTGAGCTCGCTCGGATCCTCGCCATGTTCTTCGATCTCCTCTGCGAGAGCTTTCATCTCGTGAACACTATGCGATTTCATCCAGGCGACGACCTCTGGCTCGAATTCCAATCCTTCCACATAGATATCTTCTAGCTTCGTCCTCATTGCGCATCCCATCCCTAAGGCGTTTGTTTGCATCCCATCCTAAAACGTTTGGTGATTCGTCCGACTTGCGTCAGACAAAACAACTTAATGTGTCATACAATATTTATATATTTCGAAGTCGAAATCCAACATTGAACTCAAGTGACCAGCTATTACTGTTTTTGCTCTGGAAGCGGTTTTTCACCTGTCTGACATAGTTAATCAAACGCTGGCCCCCCGCTCCGAGAATGTGTAGTCAGTAGAAAAGATATTTGAGATGAGTACCGCATTAACGCCTGCCAAGAGGGGAATGGGATGGGATTTCTCGATTCGTTGACCGACAGGGAATTGAAAGCGCTCAAGAAGGCGCAGAAGACTATCGAAGGGCCGGATTACGGCATAACCATGGACGCATTGATAAGGGCCAGCGATGAGCTCCAGGAAGGAGCTCCAGACCCGAACAACGTCGGGCATCGACAAGAATATTCAGACATCAACGCCCGCCTCAGCGGACTGTGGCTCCGACTGGGGGATCATGTGGAGGCGGCTGCCGCGGCGGATAGGGCATTGATGTTCATGCCGAACAACAATACGGCAGTCATAGCTAGGGCCCGGGCGACAGCTTCGACCGGCGCCGTCGAGGATGCGATTTGCGTCATCGACTGGTCACTGGCTCGCACACCGTCAGACAAGACCCTGTGGATGGAGAAAGGCTGGATTCTGGACCGTGCTGGTCGAAGCATGCCGGCAATCGAGTGCTTCAAGCGGGTGATGGAGATCGATCCCAACGACCCTTCGCTCTATGACATCCTGGCCGAGAAGACAAATGAGAAGAGCCTCTGGTTCAGAAGGAAGGGCGAGGCACTGATGGCCAAGGAAAGGTATGATGATGCCGTCAAGGCGTTCGACCAGGTGCTCGCCATCGACCCAAAAGACTCCTTGGGGCTTACCGACAAGGGCAAGGCGCTGATGCTCCTGAATAGGTACGATGAGGCTGGCCTGGTATATCAGAAGGTTCTCGAAATCGACCCGAGGAATTTCATCGCTCATCTCAACCGTGCCCGCGCCCTTCGCGAGAGCAAGGACTTCCAGGGAGCGATCCAGCACTACAAGGAAGCGCTGCGTTCCAATCCGGCGGACAAGCATTCATGGATAGAGGTAGCTTCGCTGCTCGAGATGCTGGAGCGGTTCGATGAGGCGCTGAAGGCCTATGACCGATCATTGGAGATCGATCCCGATTTCATCGACGGCCTGGAAGGACGCTGCAAGATGCTGCGGCAGATGGACCGGCACGAGGACGTGGTGGTCTGCGCCGCGAAGATCCTCGCGATCAAGAAGGACGACATGCTGGTGCATTCGCTGATGATCGGTGCGCTCACGAAGCTCGGTCGCTACGAGGACGCGCTCCACGCCATCGAGGAGGCATTGGTTATCTCCCCCAAGGACCGTGACCTGATGGAAAGGAAGAGGAACGTCCTCAAGGAGCTGGGCCATCATGATGAGGTCATCAAGGTGGCCGCGGACACCATTTCCCATCACGACGAGGACGCGAACACGCTTTACGATCTTGGCATGGCGTTCTACTTCACCGGCAAGTTCGATGAGGCGATCAAACCTTTGGAACGGTCCTTGAAGCTCGATTCCAACCGGGAGAGCGCCCTGGTGGCCATCAAGGAGTGCCACAAGCACCTCGGGCAGGACAAGGATGTACTTGCCAGCTGCGAGCGGATAATCGCCCTCAACCCGAGGAACAAGGAGGCGCTCGAGGACAAGGCGGTCGCCCTGGACCGGTTGGGTCGGAAGGACGACGCCATCGAGGTCTACCTGAAGATATTGGACATCGACCCGGACGATGAGGACATCCTGGCGGACCTGGCCGTTGCATATTTCACCAAGCAGATGTTCGAGGGCGCCCTGGAGCGGGCGACCGCGGGCGTCGAGCGCTTCCCGGGCAATCTCATCTTCTGGAGAGTGAAAGGCGACAGCCTGTTCGCGCTCGGACGGAACGAAGAGGCGGTGGAGGCGTTCTCCCGCGCCGTGGAGCTGATGCCGGAGGACAAGCGGCTGCTCTACTCGAAAGGTTTGGCACTGGAGAGCCTGCATCGCTACGAGGAAGCAGTCGTGTGCTACGATCAGGCGATACAGTTCGATTCCGCGGACAAGAACCTATGGCTGTCCAAGGGGGTCGGGCTGGAGGCGCTAGGGCGGGAGGACGAGGCGCTCGGCTGCTACGACCTGGCGCTCTCACTTGATCAGAACAATCATTTCATTCACGTTCGCCGGGGCAAGGTCCTCGCTAAGCTGGGGAGGCATGAGGAGGCGGTCCAGTCATACGACAAGGCCATCGAGTCGGGTCCCAAGGAGGTCGGGGTCTTCGAGGCGAAGAAGGAGTCCCTAAAGGCCCTAGGCAGGCACGAGGAGATAGTGGCCGTCGCCGATAAGATCATCAAGCTGGATGCGACCAATTCCAGCGCCTGGGTCGATCGGGGCGTCGCCTCGCACGAGCTGAAGGACCTGGACCAGGCCATCAAATCGTTCGACCGCGCCTTGGAGCTCGATCCGAAGAACATCGCTACCCTGGAATCGAAGAAGGCCGCGGTGATGGCGAAAGAGGACCATGCCGCCATCGTGCAGGTGTGCGACGAATTGCTGGCAATCGACCCTCGCAACCGGCACGCGCACATCGACAAGGCGATGGCGCTGGAGAAGCTAGGCCGACTGGAGGAAGCGGTTGCGGAGTACGACGCCGAGCTGGCGATCGACGAGAACGATCGGGTCATTTACAACAAGAAAGGACTGGCGCTCATCGGCCTGCAGCGTTACGAGGAGGCAGTGGATGCATTCGATGCCGCCCATAACCTCGATCCGGATGACATGCGCACGCTGGACAACAAGGGGCGGGCGCTCCTTCTGATGCGCTCGTACCCCGAGGCGCTGGAGATCTTCGAGAGATGCGTCAACGTCGCGCCGGACGTCGCCCAGTATCATTCGGACATGGGGCGGGCGCTAGCCTCTCTGGAGCGCTACGAGGAGGCGGTGCAGTCTTTCGACAAGGCGCTGGAGATAGACCGCAAGAGCGGACCGACCTGGAAGTACAAGGGCCTGGCGATGTCCAAGCTCGGCCAACAGGAGGGCGCCATCACTTGCTATAATCACGCCATCGACTACGGGGTCGAGGACCTGCTCATCTATGGCTCGAAGGCACGAGCGTTGGAGGAACTGGAACGCTATCAGGATGCGCTGGAGAACTATCAGCGGGCGATCAGCTACGACGACAAGGACGCCTCTCTATGGGCACGCCTGGGGGGCATCTACGCCAAGACCGGGGACATCGAGCGCGCCGCGGACGCCATCGATCATTCGTTGAAGCTCGACCCGCAAGGTAGGAAGGCGTGGGCCAACCGCGCCACGCTGATGGAGAAGCTGGGCAAGGATGAGGAGGCGCTGAAGAGCTACGACAATGCCATCGGCATGGAGCCGAGCGACCCGTTCCTGTGGAGCGGGAAGGGCCTGGTGCTCCTGCGGCTGCGCTCGAACGATCTGGCAATGCGCGCCTTCGATAAGGCGCTGGAGCTCAATCCATCGCTCGAATCGGCGATCGAAGGTAGGAAGGTGGCCGAAGAGCGCGTGCACCAGGATGAGATAGCCGCCTATGCCATGAAGGTCCTGGAGGCAGAGAACCGGGTGGGGGCGGAGATCAGCAAGGAGGACGCGTTCCGGGAATGCAGCATCCCATATTCGCATCTAGATGAGGTGTTCGCCTTCCTGGAGGAGCCAGCATCGGTGAACGTCGCCTCGCTCAGCGAGGCCGAACTGTCAAGGTACGAGGAGGCGTCCAGACGCGTCCTCATGGCCGCCTACCGTTCGCCGGCGGTGGCGAGGCACGGCCTTAAGCTGGCCGATGTGGTCTTCAACATGAGCGAGCCTGACATGTTGGAGGGCAAGAACCTGCTGGCCTATATAGAGCAGGTCAACAAGATGGACATCCGTTCGATGCCCGTTGACCCGGAAACGGAGAAGCTGCTCCGGAAGACGCTGAGCCTGCCTGAGGAGAAACGTTCGGTCATCGGGATCATGGAGAACCTGGGAGTGGGCATCCTGACCGCGAGGCAGTTGATGGCCATGGTGCGATCCTTCAAGACCAAGGGGCATCGGGCATCGCCAGTCAGGGTGAAGGAGGCAGAACCCGAGGTCGCCCAAGTGGAGATCGACGCCGACGAGGGAGGGGAGAAGGACCTGGTTGAACGTGCGACCGAGAAGGCCGAGGGAAGAGAGGAGAGGCCGACGCAGCGTCGGTCCACGTACGCTGACCCGGACCTCAGCTCCAACTTCTACAAGGATGAGCGGAAGGCGGAGGCGCGCAATGCTGCCATCGAGGTGGACGACTTCAAGGGACGCCGCTGCCTTTTCCACGGCGGGATAGCAGTGATGAAATGCCCAAGCTGCAGCGCGGTGCTGTGCCGCGAATGCAAGTCGTCCGGAGTCTGTCCGAGATGCAAGACCTCGATCGGTGCCCCGAGACCGAAGAAGCAGAAGGAAGAGGAAGAGATCGAGGAGAGCGAAGAGAAGGAAGAGCAGGAAGAGGCGCAAGAGCAGCCGGAAAGGGAAGAGGCCCAGCAGAGGGACTTCTCTCGGCTCTAGTCCGGAGATCCTGGAAGCTCGGCGTCCTGGAACGATTCGAGGTAAACGGCGCGGTCGCTCTCGATCGCGTCGACCTTCATTATCTCCCTGAGGAAGGTGGTGGCATAGCATCCCTTTCCAAGCGCCAGTTCGATCTCCAGGTCGCGGTACTTGACCGAATTCGATAGCTCGGAGTACTTGGCGACGATCTCTCTCCGGCTACCAGTGGAACTGCATTCAGGTATTATCGGCACGACGAAGTCAGGCCGGTCGATGCCCTCTCCAGCTATGATGATCCCCTCGATCTCGCCCGGTTCGCCCTTCGCCAGGGCGCTCTCCGAGCCGAAGAGGACGGCGCTGACGTAGGCCCGTCCGTTCCGCACCTGGGTCGCGACCAGGTCCAAGTTCGTCTTCGTTACCGGGATATACTTGTCGTGGTCCGGGAGGCCATCCTTATCGACTGGCAGTACCACGTCCCCCACCAACGGTTCGTTCAGCGGCATACCGCACCGGATCCGTTCGCTGAGGATGCGGTTGAACAAGTATGATTGGTAGGCATGGACGAACATCATCTGCAGGTTGCGGGGCATGGCCATAATCGCCCCGGGGAAGTCCCCCGGCTTCTGGGCGAGGTGGCCGACCACGATGCGCTCGAACATGAGCGGCTTAGGCAGCATCTTCAGGCCTTCCGAGAAATCGTGCGTCTCCTGGATGAACCTCCGGGCTTCGCGCGCCTCCTCGTTCTCTGCTGGGACGGGGTTCGCCGCATAGGCCAGGACGGCCTTCTCGAACTCGCCCTTGATGATATGCTTCCCTACGATGTGCGTTATCGGCCTGAGCGAGCCGAATCTCTGCACACCGAAGAAGTTGGGGAATCCTCGCAGCACCTCGAGCTCTGCGATCGTCGCGGCAACCGTGGAACTGAGCTTATCGCCTTCCATGGCGCAATCCCGCACCCTGATGCGGAAGCGGTTGCCGATCAGGTCCCCGATGGTCATGTTCTTCTTCGCTCGATAGGCGTCGGCGATGGTGACTTGATGGACGCTGATTTTCTGGACGGATTCCAGTGGCGCCTCGAAGGACATCAGCTGCGAGGTTATCGCGCGCTTGTCCTTCGTCCCGGCGAAGCCGATGCGGTAGCGAGAGATGCCTAATGCGTGGGACAGGACACGGATCAGCCGGTTGGTCTCCCAATTCTCCGATGTAACTTTGGCGATCACAAATCTGCCTGAATCGTCCCTGGGCGGGAAGCGGGAGATCTCCTCGACCAGGAAATCATCGCATTGCTTCTTTACCTTGCCACCGCTGCCTGGGGTGTCGGTGTAAAAGACTTCCAGCCCGATGGCGCGCTCAGAAGAATCGGATTCCAGAGGACCCATGGTCTATTACTTCAGCTCTTTGTTCAGCTTTTCCCGGGCCTCTTTGAACGTGTTCGAGATGACCTTGGTGGCGCGCTTCAAGGCCGTCTGGGGCTTGCCGCTGCTGACCTTCACGTAGAGCGTGGGGCCGGCCTCCCGGTTCGCCGCGGTGTATTTCACTTCGGTGACTAGTTCGTCCTCGAGAAGCTCCTTCACCAGTGGAGAGATCAAAGTCATATCAGCTTCCTTGATTTGGATCTTGATCGAGTCCTTGTCCTTCTCTAGCAGCTGAATCTCCATGATTCCGCCACTATTAATGGCGCGATTATAAACCTTTTCATCTTTAAGACTCGACCTTCTTCAGCTGTTTGGAGTACATATGCTCCAGCTCCTTGCTGGTCGTCGCTTCCCTCGGCTCCTTGTCATCCCGGAAGCGCCCGGTGAATCTGGGGAACCTAACGGCCAGGCCAGAATCCTTGCGGACGATGCCATATGCCGTGGTGTGGATCGGGCTGACGGTGATCTCCGCGCCCAGGACCTCGAGCACCATCGATGGCTCGAACCAGTAATCGGCCTCCATCTTCGAGACGACCTTGGGGTGCTTCTCCTTAAGCTTATGCGATTCGAGCTGCTGAGGCAGCGCCGCTAATGTGACGTCGTCGAAGCCCGACCCGAGCTTGCAGACCGTTTCAAAAACATCTTCCTGGTCGTTGTAGGTCGCCATCAGCAACGCGCCATACACGCCGGCGCGCCTGCCCCTGCCGGCGAATGCTCCCACGACCACCAGGTCGACGGTATCGGTCATCTCCGAGCGGTACTCCTTCTTGTACTTGATCC
Source organism: Methanomassiliicoccaceae archaeon (assembly GCA_003153895.1). Taxonomy (GTDB): domain Archaea; phylum Thermoplasmatota; class Thermoplasmata; order Methanomassiliicoccales; family UBA472; genus FEN-33. Next base: position 9,853 of record PMBU01000097.1, read on the forward strand.
AGAGGAATCCCCGAGAGCCAGCCCGGTAGAATGAGTTCTCGTCCACCGACTTCGCCATCAATCCCTCGCAGCCGTCCTTCAGCGCCTCCTTGAAGAATTCCTCGACGTCATCTACGTTGTCGTAGATCCGCATCTCGGAGAACCGCGCTTCCTCGGTCCTATCGAATGCCGATTCGAGCGCCTTCCGACGTTCTGGATAGGGCATCTGCGTCATGTCCGTCCCGTCCAGGAAGACGCAGTCGAAGAGGAACACCCGGACCGGGTATTCCTCGATCGCATCCTGCAGCCCGTGCTTGCGCCCCCGTCGATGCGAGACCTCCTGGAACGGTAGCAACTCGCCGGTATTGAGGTCCACTGGCACGCACTCGCCCTCCACGATGGCGCTTTTCATCTTGAACGATGTCTTCAATGCTTTCACTACGTCAGGGAATTGGTCGGTGAGGTCCTCCAATCGACGGGAGAAGAGCTGTATCTTACCGTCTTGGATGTGGGCTTGCACTCTAACCCCATCGTACTTGTACTCGAACGCCGCCTTGCCGCCCATACGGTCGAGGATCTCCTGAGGGGATGGCAGGCGCTCCGCAAGCATGGCGCGCATCGGGCTCCCCACCTCAACTTGCATCTGGCGGATGGCATCGATGCCCTTGCGGCATAGCGTCTCGCCCACTTTCCCAAGGTCCGAGGATATGTTGAAAGCGCGCTCGATGGCATCGCGGTCCTCCTTGGCGGCGAACGCCAACGCCAGGGCGTCGACCACGGTCATGGCTGCCACACCCAAACGCATATGGCCAGTTACCATTCGAGAGATGAACTTGGCCTCCTCCGCGCTGGCATCGTTGAGGATCTCAGCAAGAAGCTTCATCTTTACGTCCTGGCTTCCTGAGCCTTCCGAGCCAGCGATCTTCTCGAGGTTCTCGTACACCCGGTCCAACGTGAGCGGATCGGAGAACAGGGTGCGCTGCTTCTTCACGGCGAAGACCTTCTGCGCAACGATCCCCGGGTCCCCCTCCTTGAGCCAAAGCTCCTGGATATCGTCGTTCCTCATCCCCGAGGACATGGATAGGGTCTTTAGGAGCAGGCGGTCTGCCATGCCCAGCTTCTGAGGGTAGAAATCAGGGTACAACTGCCCCTGGGTGAGATAGATCATCCGGTGCAAGGTCTTGCAATCCGCCTGCTTGAAGAATGCGGCCAGGATGCTTGTCATCTCCAAGCGGCTGGCGGTCTTCTCGAGCTCTTCGTAAACCATCGCCAGGTCTTGGAATTGCATCGCTTTCAGAAGCGCGGAACAGCGGATAAACCTACCTCAATATGATATGAGGGCGAATTAAGGAGCAGCCTCGAAGTGAAAGGTTCCCTTTTTAGATCCTTCAGTGAAGACAATGTTCAATCTGAAAATTGAAAATGAAAAAGACGTTGGAAGGGAAAATGCGCGAAAAAAGGGAATCGCGCATATTGCCATCAGTGGCACGATATTAAACCTTTCTTTTTGCTCTTCGCTCTTGCGCGTCTCCTTCGGCCTGCTCTATCTTGCCTTTGACCTGTTCCGATTTATTGTTCGTCACTTTGCCGATTTCTTCTCGGATATGTCCCTTGATGTTCTGGCCTTTCCCTTTCAGTTTCTCAACTTCGTCGGTCATATTCATACCACGGAGCGCGGGGTTTATAAAGGAACGACATTAGGTGCGAGGCGTCATCTATCAACTAAACATCGTGTTGATTAGTCCCTTATGAGAAATCGGATAGCAACCGCTGTCCTTTCTGGCCTTCCTGCGTTTCCTTTTGGTCCTCTTGGCAAGTGACCAATCCCTTCTCCCGATCCATGCTCCGCTGCACCTGGAACAAGCCACGCCTCATCGACCTCTCCTTGTTGGACGAAGCGTAGGCGTAGGCTTCGTCGCGCGTTCCTTTGGTGACCAGAACGACCACCCGTCCCGACCTCTTTCTCCCTGTCCGTCCTCGGCGTTGGATCGCCCGGATCTCCGAAGGCACCGGCTCGTAGAAGACCACCAGGTCCGTCGAGGCGACGTCCAGTCCCTCTTCGCCGACGCTCGTCGCGACCAGCACGTTGAACTCCCCGCTCCGGAAACGATCCAGCACACCGACCTGCTCCTTCTGCCTTAGCCCCTTCTCGCCGCTGTGCGAAGACTGGCCGACCAGCTTCACCGCCCTCACACCATCCACGGTCGCCAGCTTCGATGCCATCAGGTCGGCGGTATCTCGGAAATGGGTGAATACGATTACCCGCGAATCGGGGTTCTGGTTCACTTGCCAGGAAACGATCGTCATCACTTTGGCGAGCTTAGGATGCTCCACCTTGAGCGCCAGGAGCATCTCCTGGACCTTGATGAACTGGACCGAGGCGACGATGGTGCGCGATGCCTTGCTGCCTCCGTCCGCCGTTGCTTCCTCCAGCAATCCCTTGAGGTAGTTGCGCAGCGCAGTCGCACCCTGCGTCTCGGCCATCTCCAAGGCGTGGTCCACCTTGATCGCCATCGCCTGCAGGCTCATCGCCTGGAACAGGTTGCGATGCTTCTCTCCCCCGCGGCTTCGCGCCTGGAGCGCGTTCCCGATCTCCAAGAGGTATTTGCGGGTGACTGGCCTCTTCTTATCGAGCACCCCGAACTTCGTCAACATGGAGACATATTCATCATAAAGATTCCTAAGCACGAAGATGATGCGCTTCATCTCCAATGGCACTTCCACCTCGACATAATCCATTTGGATGTCGTGGACGTACTTCACCACGTCCGGGTCGCTCTCGGAGCGCACCTCGATGTGCTCGATGCCCAGGTTCTTGCAGACATCCTTGATGTGGGAGCCGCTCGACCCAGGCGATGCGGTCATTCCCAACACCAATCCGGGATATTGGCCATACTCTGCCGCTACGCTGACATAGGCATAGTTGCCGACCGCGCGATGCGCCTCGTCGAAGATGATTAGTTTGACCTTCTGGAGACCGACCCGTCCGGTCCTGAGGTCATTGGCAACGACCTGAGGCGTGGATGCAATGACGTCGTTCTCCAGCCAAAGCANNCTCCCTCTCTTCGGGCGTCACTTCCCCGGTCATCACCGCCACCTTCTTGTCGACCAGATGCTCGCGCAAGAAGCAGGCGTGCTGCTCGACCAAAGGCTTGGTCGGTGCCAGGAAGAGGGCCTTCCCACCTTTCTTTGAAAGCACCTCAGCTATCACTCGCAAAGCGATGATGGTCTTGCCCATGCCGGTCGGAAGGACGATCAGGGTCGATTCCTTCGAAGCGATCTTGGCTAGCGCGGATTGGTATTCGCGCTCCTCCACCTTTCCCTTCGTTATGAGCGGATGCTCGACGAACACGTCGTTCACATGCCAAGCTGATTAAAAGAAGATTGTGGGAAGGTGTTTGATAGTGGTTTAATGGCAACCGCCACCGCAGGTGTCACAGCCAGCAGCGTTGGGGTTGTTGACGATGAGTCCTGATCCATATGGGGTCTCGATGAAGTCCACCGAGCATTCCTGGAGCAGGGTGTTCGTTTCGTCGTCGTAGAAGAGCGAGAAGCCTTCCGCTTTCTGCTCCATATCAGTCTCCTTCTTCCCTTGCTGGAAGGACATCCCGAATTGAGGACCGGAGCAGCCCATGCCCTGCATGTAGATCCTGATGCCATATCCCTGCTTGTTGTTCTTCGCTAGCAGGTCGTTGATGTACTTGACAGCTTCCGGAGTAACAGTTACCATATGATCATTCACCTTGTCAATGAAAATCCCGATACCCTATTTAAAGCCTTCTTTAAATGATGCCTGGGGATTCGTAACAATATCACATAGCCAGATGCAAATCGGTCAGCGATAACTTAAATGAGCGGCTCGACATTAGGACCGGAAGTGCCGCACGTGCTCGATTTTATCCCTCTCCGTCGTTCGGACATACCTGAGTTGGTCAGGATCACCAGGGAGAATATGGCCCAGATCATCCTGTCGGCTTGGGGCGTGGAATGGAGGGACGAAACCCTCCTCGAAACGTTGATGGATGCGAACCTATACATCGAGGTGGCATACGATGGGGAGCAGGTTGTGGGTTACTACGTCCTGGACCAGATGGAGGACTACGTATTCATCATCTCCATCCAATTGGAGAAGAAGCATCAGGGAGAGGGATTGGGGCGTTGCATGATGGAAAGGGTCGAGGAATTGGCTTTGCGGTCCGGACTAGAAGGAGTTGAACTTTGCGTCCAATCGACCAACGACCAGGCGATAGGCTTCTACCGGCATTTGGGGTACCGCCTGGCATCCAGGCGGCGGAACAACCTTACGATGCGCAAAGCGTTCGATCGAAAGGGGTGAGGGCAATGGGCAGGCATGAGATCGAGGTGGCCAAGAGCCGGGTCAGGATCGAGGATGGCAAGGTTGAGGTGCTCTCCGATCCTTTAGTAAAGCATTGTCCGTTGCGCTCCCATCTCTACGGATGCGAGGAGGAGAGCCGGGAGACGGTGAAGAGCGTTCTAGAGTCCCACATCAAGGACCTGGGGATGTATACTTCCGACCGCAATTTCAACTTGGTGGATGACCCGGTCTCCTTCGGCGCGTCCGAGATGATCATGGACGCGATGCGCGACGGCCTGCTGGATGCTGCCGTTTCAGTCTGCGAGGGAGTAGGGACGGTCGTGATCACCAAGCCGGATGTGGTCGAGACGGTCGGTGCGCATATGACCGGGATAATATCTACCTCGCCGATACCGGAGGTCCGGAGGAGCTTGCTGCGCCAAGGGAGCTTCGTACTTGACAATAAGTGCACCATCGACCAGGTCAGAGGGTTCCAGAAGGCGGTCAAGGCTGGCTATCGCCGAGTGGCTGTCACCATAGTCGCCTCGAGGCCGGAGGAAGCAGAGAAGATCCGCGCGCTGGCCAAGAAGCTGCCGGCCGAGGTCCTGATAATGGCAGTGCATAGCACTGGCATCGATGAGGGGCAAGCGTCCCGACTGGCCGGCAGTTGCGACATCGTGTGGGCATGCGCTTCGAGGGCGGTGCGTGAAGTCATCGGTCCTAAAGCTAAAATGCAGATCGGGACCGGTATTCCGGTATTCGCCCTAACTCACCTCGGCAAGCAGATAGTTCTCAACCGAGCGCTGAGCATGCCCGACCAATTCCTGGTCCAAAGAGCGAAGCTTCCGCGATTGGACGAGGACCGGCAACCAAGGCCGCTGCTCTGAACTCTGGACTCATCCAATCCTTAAAGGCGACCGATGGCCAGAAGATCACATTGCTCATGCAAAGGATTATCATGGCCGCTCTTGATAAAGGCCGATTAAGGTATGGCCGAAAAGGTCGAAGTCTCTGGACTAGAGGTTCAAACGGACAAAGATATCGGTGATGTTCAGGTCACGCTTCGTCGCGACCTAGGTCTACTCGAAGTCCTTATGATCGGCATCGGACCGAACATCGGGTCCACCATCTTCATCCTCATCGGCTCCGCAGTGGGAATAGCTGGCCCTGCAATAATTCTCGCATTCGTGTTGAACTTGGTGGTGACATTATTCACAGCCATGGCATATGCTGAGCTGGCGAGCGCCTTCCCCGAAACTGGGGGAGGCTATCTCTGGGTCAACGAAGGCCTTCCTCGCCCATTTGGGTTCCTTGGTGGCTGGATGTCGTGGGTCGGGCACTGCATCGCCTGTGCGGTGTATGCCATCGGCTTCGGATGGGGCGTCAGCGCGATTTTCGGGCAATATAATATCATCTTCTTCGGGTTCGACGCGGAAACCGTTGCTAAGATATTCGCCGCTTTGATCGCGGTCATTTTCATCTACATTAATTATCGGGGAGTGAAGGGCGCTGGGCGCTCAGAGATAATTATCTCGGCGTTCCTGATCGGAATCATCGTCATCTATGTAATCTTCGCCATGGGTTATCTTTTGAGTGGCAACGTCGCCTCCGACGCCTACTCGCCATTCATCCCGTTTGGGTATATGAGCATCGCCACCTCCATGGCCTTTACCTTCATGATCTTCGAAGGGTACGAGGTGGTCGCCCAGACTGGAGAGGAGGCCAAGGACCCGGAAAGGACCGTACCGCGTGCCATGTTCCTATGCATCGGCATTAGCTGTGCTCTGTTCTTGGTGATTGCCGCTGTGACCTTGGGGGTCCTGGGCTACAATCAGATAGTTGTGATGTCAAATGCGGGTCTGGGGCAAGATGCCCTTGTGGTCGCGGCTAGGACAATCAATGTGCCATTCCTTGGGGGGGCGCTCATCTCCATCGGCATCGTCATCGGTTCGATCGCCGCCGTGAACTCGGTCGTGTTCTCTGCCTCCCGCGTGTCGTTCGCCATGGGGAGAGATGGCAATCTGCCGCTCATTTTCGGGAAGCTCCATCCAAAGAACCAGACTCCAGGCGCAGCGCTCCTTATCAGCGGCACAATAATCATCGCTGCCGCAATCATTCTGCCTTTGAACCAAGTAGCCTCGATGGCGGACATACTCATCCTCCTGCTCTTCACTTTGGTCAATGTTGCGGCAATAACATTGCGAAAGAAGCGACCTGAGGTGAAGAGACATTTCATCACCCCCTGGTTCCCATATATCCCATTGGCGGGCATAGCCACCAAGCTGTTCCTCGCCGTCGCGTTGTTCTCTTATGAACCGTACGCCTGGTGGCTGGCTATAACGGTCATTTTCATCGGCCTTCTATTGCATTATTTCGCCAAAGGAAAGGTGGAGATCGAGCGCATCGAGGCACCAGAACAGATCAATCTCAGCCCGGAGCAGTTGAAGAGATATCGCGTGCTCATCCCGGTGGACGATCCCAAAGCAACGGCGCTCATCGAGCTCGGCTCCATCATCGCCCAGAACAATGGAGGCGAGCTGTTATTGATGACGGTCGTCGAGGTCCCGACTGCCGTTCCGATCAATGCCGTCTCCATGAAGGTCGTCGAGGACCGAAAGAAAATGTTGGAGAAGCTGAAGAGGCTGGGGGAAATGAAGGGGGTCCCGACCCGCGCCGTCGTCTCCGTCTCTCACGAGATCGTCACCGCCATAATCGATACCGCCAAGGAAGAACAGGCCAACATGATCGTCATTGGCTGGAAAGGCTACACGCACACTAAGAAAGGAGTCCTCGGCCGCAAGATCGATGAGATCCTCAAGCAGAGCCCATGCGACGTGATCACGCTCCGGGCCGAGGAGAAGTTCAAGCCGGAGAAGATACTCATCCTGTCTGGTGGATTGTGGCATGTCTCGTCCGCCACAAAGATCGCCGCGGAGATAGCCATCGCAGATTCATCGCGCATCACCATCCTCAACGCGATAATCAACGAGAAGCATATGCAGAAGGCCAGGGACTACGCCAAGCGCCTCACCAGGATTGTGGAGAGCGAGGGGGTACCGGTGATCACGCAGGAGATACATCCCGAGACCATCGTCGGTGGCGTCGTAGCGGAATCGATGGATTACGACCTGTTGGTAATGGGCGCCTCGGCGGCAAAGAGCTGGGATCGCTTTGCCTTCGGACCAATTCAGGACAAGATCGTCAAGAACGCGAAGTGCCCCGTCATGATTTACAAGCGCGTCGTCACCCCCACAACTCCAGTTCAGGAGCAGAAGCAGAAGGAAGAGGAAGAGCGCGAGGAGATCGAAGAGGAGAAAGAGGAGAAGCAGCTGGAGAAGATCAGCGATTTGTGAGGCCGACGAACTCATCCAGGAATTGGTCGGTCGCCTCCACCGGGATCCTCGCACCTGCGCTGGTGGGATGACCTCCACCTTCCAGCCCGTGGATTGCCGTGAAGTCCTCGACGAACCTGCCTAGGTTCACTCCATCCGGCTGGAGGCCGCGCAACGAAACTGAGGAATGCTGCTTCCGCTGGTTCACCATGATGGCATAGTTGCAACCCTTCTTGCGCGCCACCTCGACCAACGCCCTGGTGCCGAAGCCGTAGAGCGACCGGTTCTTGTCATGGCTTTCCAGGACGGCGGTCTCCCCTCGGATGATGAGATTGCTGCTCACCCTGGCCAATGCCTTTGGCCAACGCTGCTCGTTAACCACCTGCAGGTAACGGCGCTTGATCATTCCGACCCCCGAAGGCCAGGCGCCTCGCGACAATCGGGCGCTGGCTTGCGCGCGAAAGATATCATCGCCAATGTCCAAACGCCAGGAGAAGTCAAGGACCCTAGCTTCATCGAAGACCCTCTTTAGGCCATGCAGCTCGGTCTCTTCCTCGAGGAGGTCCGTCTCGCAATACTCCATCAGGTCGGCGATTGCTACCAGCTTCCGCATTTCGCTGTCGATCCCCAGATGATGATAGAGCACGGAAGCGGCGGACATTCCTTCCCTGACCACCAGGGTGCTTCTAACGTCGTTGGTCGCATGGGGCTGGTGATGATCGATTGTGGTCACCTCCCGTTCCGGGATTATTGCCATGATCCCTTTCTCAAGATCGGGGACCAAAGCGAGGTCAGCGAGCACGATCTTTGACGAGCTCTGGTCCAGCGAAAGTACCTTGGCTCCAGCGGTGGGTGAAGTGACGAACGATACCCGTGCATATGGGAACATTCGTAAGAACAAAGAGGCACAGACAATGCCATCGACGTTCCCCCGAGTTATCAGATGCCTATCCCGGTCGTCCCTGGAGAAGCTATCCATCCCTTCCGTGCCAAGAATTGGCATGATGACTATAATAAACATTGGTGACTGGCTTCATGGCGTGATTATCTCCGCTTCGATATGTCCCGAACCATTCGGGAGAGAGTGATTAATGTCAGAATCGCTTTACAGTACGGGATGCACGAGAATTCGATCGAGGCAACGACTGCGAACACTGTCAAGATTCCCGTAACCTCAGTGTATGGCCATCGGTTATTGACACTGATCTCGATCCAATCAAATAGGGCGAGCGGGGAATGCAAAGCCACGCCATGCCCGTAGAGGTATCAAAGATGTCTCAATCTGATATCAATCTGCCATTTCTGACGGTTGGACACCGTTTCGGCTACAATCAAGTTGATGCTGAATTCCATCCGTTCAAGGAGTTCAAGACCACCTGGCAACGTTGTGGGGCCAGTGCCGAGTTCAAGGTCACAGATTATCTGGCCACGGCCAGTCCAGAGGTCCTTGAGGAATTCGCCAACTGCCTTTTCACTCGAATCCAGCAGAGAAGGAGCGAGGTGTATTCGGAGCCGATACGGAACTGGCTGCAATCGCCCTATTTCGTCGAGCGGAACCAGCCAATCTATCTTCGCCGCAGTCGCAACCTGCTATGCTCGTCCCGCGGAGTGCATTACGATCTGCGGGAGATCCTCGAATCGTTGCGCAGCCAGGGCCTCGTAAAGGACGGCCATGCCGCCTTCATAAGCTGGACGGATAGGCCGAACCGATTCAGGATGGGGTATTGCAGTGTTCTGATGAAGGTGGTGGCTATATCGTCGATACTCGACTCTGAGGAAATCCCGAAATATGTGGCGGAGTACGTCCTCTATCATGAAATGCTCCATCTCGAGAAAGGTCTCGATTCGATGAGGTCGCAGCACAATGCCGACTTCCGACGCATGGAGCGAAAGTACCCACGCTTCAGAGATGCAGAAGATTGGCTCAAGCGCATTGCTAGGGAGACGAGATGAGTCCGAATCAAGGTGCCGATCGCTCCCAACAGGCAGACGATAAGGCTATCTTGCTCGCCAACGATTGTGTGTCAATGGCCGAAGTTGCCCCCAAGAGTCAGTTCGTGAAGGACCTCAAGGAAGGAGAGGAGGTCGAAACGACCTTCTCGGTGAAATTCAAGAAGCCCATCCGTAGATATGCCAGGGGGTTCATGTTCGAATTGCGGCTCTCGGACCGAAGTGGAGAGATCACCGCCAAGTATTGGGGGCAGAAGGAAGAGGATGCGGTCAGGAAAGTGTATGCGAGCTTCGATGCGAACGACGTCGTTCATGTCAAAGGATTGGCAAGCAGCTACCGAGATGTCCCTGAGATCGCGATAAGCCCAGAGAACAAGGGGCGGATAATGAGGGTCGAGTTGAGCTGCATCGACCTAACGGATTTCGTCGACGTTAGCGACACTGACTTGGGCGTTATGCGTCAGGAGATCACACAGGCGATCTCAAGCGTTCAGAATGCGCACTTGCACCATCTTCTGGAGCTGGTGTTCGTCGACGAATTCATGGACCAGTTCGTGAAAGCCCCGGCGTCAATGTGGCTGCATTGCAATTGGGTGGGCGGACTGGCCGAGCATACCCTTAATGTAATGCGCACCTGCGAGTTCCTTTCGAAGAGCTATCCTGAGCTGGACCGGGATCTGTTGGTGACCGGTGCGCTTATGCATGACATCGGCAAAGTACTAGAGTACGACGTCAAGACCAGCATCGACGTCTCCGAGGAGGGAATGCTAAGGGGGCATATCATAATCGGGGCGGAGATGGTTTCACGTGCCTGCGACCTGATCGAGGGAATGCCAGATTCTCTGAGATTGAAGATCATCCATATGGTCCTGTCCAGTCATGGTGAGCTCGAATTCGGGTCTCCCAAGAAGCCGCAGTTCCCCGAAGCCGTGGCGCTGAATTTCGCGGACAACATCGATGCCAAACTGGAGCAGTACATCGTGGCGAAAGACAATGCCCAGACCGAGGACCCCTGGATATACCATAAGAAACTGGGGCACATCTATCTGAGATAAGTAAGCAATTGAAGATGAATCATTCCTTCCTCAGCGCCTTATCGAGCGCTTCCGATAGCTCTTCAACGGTGAACGGCTTCGGAACTAGCCCGCAGAATCCATATGCCTTGTAATTCTCGATTACCGGGTCATTGATCATTCCACTGCTCACCAAGGCCCTTACGTCTGGATCGACTATCATCAATAGACCGATCACGTCCCGCCCACCAAGGCCATTCTTCACGGTCAGATCGAGGATCACGAGGTCGAAAGGCTTTCCGGTCAGGCTCTGCATCCGAAAGGCGTCAACGGTATCTTCTCCCCGTCGGGTCAGGACCGGCTCGTAATCGAGATATGACAGCACATCGCCCAATATCTCCAGGACTGGAGGGTCGTCATCTAAAACCAATACTCGGCCCTTGTTTGACATGACCTTCCCGATTCTGTCAATGAATCGTCATTTTGAACGTAAAAGGGATACCTCATAGAATCATCGATGATATAGACGTTCCAGGTGTCCCCTGGCCCTAACAGATTGGTTCACGGACGGGCGGAGCCCTATTCTCCCCACACTGACCCGGGCCAGGGGTTTTTTGTTGTGCTCCGGGGTTGTCCTCCAGTCATGACGCGACGTCACATCGCAGTTCCTGCAGGGACCCATAATGCGGTGCACTGTTCGCCCCCAGCTTAGTTAGAGGTTCACCTGTCCCCTCTGTAATTATTTGGAGGCAGGGCTTCTTAGACGGCCTAAGTATTAAACCCTTTCATTCGAGACCCGCCTCTCTTTCGGAACATCGAAGCTGCGAAGGGCTTTATCTGCGTCAGAGGATTATTCCGTCGATGTCGATATCGGTCGGTTGCAGCGGCTGGTCCTATGACGACTGGGTCGGCAAGTTCTATCCGATGGACCTGGCCAAAAAGAAGGGGGAATGGTTCTCGTTCTATGCCGGCTACTTCGATTCCGTGGAGATCAACTCCACCTTCTACCGACCGCCCAACGATTTCATGGTGAACTCTTGGATCATGAAGGCCAAAGCTCACCCTGGATTCGAGTATTCGGTGAAGATGCCAAAGCTGGTCACCCACGAATCGATGGTCAAAGGCGAGGCGTTGAGCGCGAGCGAGCAGGCCATCAGTTTCGAGCGCAGCTGCGTAAAGCCGCTGGCGCGAGAGGGGATGATGGGCAGCGTGCTGCTTCAGCTCTCTCCGTATTTTAAGAACGAGGGGAAATCGCAAAAGACGCTGGAGAGCGTCCTGGATGCGTTGGACCATGGCGAGATCGATTACTCGGTCGAGTTCAGGCACAGGTCATGGCTGGACGAGAGCAATAGGGAGATCGTGAACGATGTCGCCGAACTGCTGGAGGAGCGCAACGTCGCCATCGTGCTGGTCGACAGTCCGGGTTTCCCTATTACGCACAGAGAGACGGCGGACCATTCATATGTCCGCTTTCACGGCAGGAATTACGACATCTGGTACACCGATGAGAGCGAGGGCGATCAACGCATCAACCGCTATGATTATCTTTACACAAAAGAGCAGCTGGAGCCTTGGGTCCTGAGGATAAGGGAGGCGGAGAAGGACATCATGAAGGTCAGGGTCTTCTTCAATAATCATGGCAGGAGCAAAGCGGTTCGCAACGCCTTCGATATGATGGACCTCCTGCACATCGAGCACAAGAGCAAGGAGATCAGATTGCAGGATCAAAGGACTCTCAACGAATCATTAGCCAGCTGTAAGGATAATCGATGTCAAAACGCATGTTTTTAAGTCGACGCCATCATTAGAGAGAGAGGACGGAGCAAATGAAGGAGCTTTTCGAACCCTCATGCATCGCGATAATCGGTGCCGCTCGGGAAGAGACCAAGATCGGTCACATCGTCCTCAAGAACCTTATCGATTCCGGATTCCCTGGAAAGCTGTTTCCCATCAACCCCAAGTCCAGCGAGATCCTGGGCCTGAAGAGCTTTGGCTCCATCCTCGATATCCCTGGACCGGTGGACATGGCAGTGATCTGCGTTCCGAACGAGTACGTCCCGGATGTGGTGGAGAACTGCGGCAGGAAGGGAGTGAATGCGGTTATTATCATCACTGCTGGGTTCAAGGAGATGGGCAAGGAAGGGGCGGAGCTCGAAAGGAGGGTGGCCGAGATCAGGCTGAGGTATGGAATGCGCATCCTCGGCCCGAACTGCCTCGGAGTGATCAACACCCATGCGAAGATGAATGCCACGTTCACCAAGAATTATCCTCGATCCGGGCCGATCGCCATCACTTCCCAATCGGGGGCCATCTGCTCGACCCTGCTGGATTGGTCCTCGGAGGTCAAGGTCGGATTCTCGAAGTTCATCAGCGTGGGGAACAAGGTGGATATCGATGAGGCGGACCTGCTAGAATATCTCCGGGACGATCCAATGACCAAGGTCATCGGGATGTATATCGAGGGAACGGAGCGAGGGATCGATTTCATGAGACAGGCCGCGCTGACTTCGATGACAAAGCCGGTTATCGTCCTCAAATCGGGGCGGACGAGCAGTGGCGCAAAGGCGGCGTCATCGCATACCGGGGCTCTTTCGGGCAGCGACAAGGTCTATGAAGCGGCGCTGAGCCAGTCTGGTACGATAAGGGTGAAGACCCTCGAGGAGATGTTGGATCTTCTACTGGTGTTCGCCAACCTCCCGCCGCTCAAGCCGGGCGGGGTGGCCATCGTCACCAACGCCGGCGGCCTCGGCGTCCTGGCGGCGGATTCGTGCGGCGATTACGGCTTGAGCATGGTGACCTTCTCTCCCGAGACGATACAGAAGCTGAAGTCGAACTTGCCAGAGGAGGCGAATCTCTACAATCCGGTCGACGTGATCGGGGATGCGGACGCCAAACGGTACGAGTTCGCCATCCGGACCGTCATGGATGATCCGAGCGTCTCGTCAGTGCTGGTATTGCTGGCTCCCACCGACCTGGTGGACATCGCCTCGGTGGCAAACCTGCTGGCAGGCTTCGCTAATAAGGAAATAAAGCCCTTGGTCGCGACCTTCGTCGGTGGGGTGGATGCGATGAAGGGGGTGCATATCCTCAGACAGGCAGGCGTTCCCCATTACGAAAGCCCGGATCGGTCGGTGAGAGCGTTGAGCGCGATGACGGAATATCAGAAATCCCTGAATGCCAAGACGAAGACCCAGACCATGAAGGTCGAAGGAAATGTGACGATGGTGCGCGAGCTGCTGGACCAGGTCAAGGTTGAAGGCAGGCTGAGCCTGAGCGAATCGGAGGGGAAGGCGATCCTGAAGGCCTATGGGATACCGGTGCCGTTCGAGGGCGTGGCCCGAACGGAGGAGGAAGCGGTCCAATTGGCCGATAAGATAGGCTATCCAGTGGTGCTGAAGATCGAGTCCCGGGACATCTCCCACAAGACCGACGTCGGCGGCGTGGTCGTCGGCGTCGTTTCGGCCGACGAGGTCAGAAAGCAATTCTCGTTGCTATTGAGCAAGGTCAGTTCCATGGCTCCTCGGGCGCGCATCGGAGGAGCTTCGGTCCAACAAATGCTATCTGGCCGAGAGGTCATCATCGGCATGGTACGGGACGATTCCTTCGGTCCGGTGATCACGTTCGGACTGGGCGGTATATTCGTCGAAGTGATGAAGGACGTCACCCAGAGGATCGCCCCGCTATCTAACGAGGACATCGACGACATGATACATTCGATCAAAGCTTATACGATATTGACAGGGGCGAGGGGAAAGCGTCCGGCGGACATCGCAGCGCTGAAGGACGTCATCAACCGCATGGCGCAGATCGCGCAGGATTTCCCTGAGATATCGGAGCTAGAGATCAATCCGGTAATTGTAATGGACGAAGGCCAGGGGGTCAACGCGGTCGACGCCCTGGTGACGATCAAAGGGGGCAGCAAATGAAGAGTCTCTTCTTAGGGTCGGCAATGGAGAAATCAGGCAAGACGATGGTTGCGCTAGGGATGGCATTGAACTACCCGGGCAAGGTCGGGTACTACAAGCCGTTCATGGGGAATCTGAAAGCTTACCCCGATATGATCGCGGATCAGGACGCTCATCTGATGAAGGAGGCGCTGGACCTCAAGGACCGGGAGGACGCTTTGGCGCCGTTCACCTACAACATCTTCGACCCGGTGCCGATGAGCGAGATCGTCGCTGCTTACCAGAAGGTGAAAAACGGATATGACATGATGCTGGTGGAAGGCACCAGGGACATCGTGGCCGGCTCTTTGCACAAGGTCTCCGGCATCCGGATCGCTGAGTCGATCCAGGCCGACGTCGTCCTGGTCTCGACCGCCCAGCCGATCGCCCTTGACAAGATCGCCATGCTCCGGAGGTGGATGGAGAACTTCAAGGTGAACTTCCGAGGGGTGATACTCAATCGCAACGACAATCCGGAGATCAAGCCCTTGCTGGAAGGAAAGGGGATCAAGGTCTTCGGCTCGATCCCGGAGGTCCCGGAACTGAGGCAGTTCAGCGTCAGGGACGTCGCTAACGAGCTCAACGCCGAAGTAATCTCCGAGGAAGGGATGGAGAATCGGGTGGAGGAGATCATGGTGGGCGCGATGTACGAGGAGGCGGCGATGAAGGTCATGCGGCGAGTGGCCAGGAAGGCGCTCATCACCGGCGGGGACCGTTCGGACTTGCAACTGGCGGCGTTGACGACCGACACAGCGTGTCTAGTCCTAACTGGGGGCATGTACCCGTCCAATATGGTGATCTCGAAAGCGTATCAGGTCAGGGTGCCGATCCTGGTGACGCCTCACGATACGCTCGAGACGGCCGAGATGATCGACCACTTGATAGCGCGCATCGATCCCGATGACAGCAGGAAGATCGCGAAGGTCAAGCAGGTCGTAAAAGAGAACGTCGATCTGGAAGCGATCTGGAGCTGAGTGCTAAGCGATGGATCACGCCTGAAGGATAAACTCGCTGCTGCCGTCCTCCTTCTCCGTCACTGTGATGACGTTGGACATCAGGTCCTTGACGTCCTCGATGTGCGTTATCAGGAAGATCTGCTTGAACTGCTTCGATAGCTGCTCGAACGCGTTCATTATGCCCCGCTTCCTCACCTGGTCCTGCGACCCGAATATCTCGTCCAGTATCAGGAAGTTGACCGCGCTCCCGGCCTTGTCCGCGATCACCCGGGATATCGCCAGTCGCAGGCAGAGGTTGGCGAGGTCCGTCTCGCCTCCGGAGAATCTGGATAGGGCGTGCTTCTCCCCCTTGTCGTAGATGAAGATGTCATAATTGTCATCGAGCATCATCCCCTGGTACTTGTTGTCGGTCAGTTCGGCGAACAATAAGGCCGATACCTCGGAAAGCGTCGGCACCACCCGCGCCATGACGTTCTTCCGGAAGTCCCTCATGGCCGAGCTGAGGACCTGCTGTTCCTCGAGGCGGCGCATCGCCTCCTCGGCATTCCTCTCCTGCCGCTCCAGGTCCTCCAGTCTTTCCTTCTTCCCCTTGAGCTCGCTCGATCTCGAGGCAAGCTCGCTCTGCAGCTTAGTCGACTTCGCCATCATGCCATCCTTTGACGTCGACAGCTCGTCGAGCCTTTGCTGCGTTCGTTGCAGGGAGCCTTGCTCGTACCCCAGCCCCTTGATCATCTGGTCCACTTGGAAGCATTTCACTTCGATGGCTTCCCGCTGCTGAACCGCTCGTCCTTTCTCCTCTTCCAGCTCCGGCAATCTCGCCAGTTGCGTCCTCAGCTCGTTGAAGCGCTCCACCTTCGTCCTCAATTGGAGCAGCCCGGCCTTGACGGATTCATAGCGCTGCTCATCGAAGTCAACAGGGCCGAGCGCCCTCAGGCTTGCTTCGGTAGAGCCTTCCTCCTCTCCTAATGAAACGAGCTGCCGCTGCATCCTTTCCAGGGCTTCCTCCACCTTTGCAGCCTCGTCGCATTTCTTCGACAGGTCTTTCTTCCTCTTATCAAGCGCCTCAAGGCGCTCGCCGAGCTGCTTGGCGGAATCCGAATGCTTCTCCTTCTCCTGCCTGAGCCTCTCCCGTTCTGCCGAGCGATCGGATGATTCCTTCTTCAATTTCTTCAGAAGAAAGCTGTGCTGCTCGCACAGCTCCCGTTCGCAGGTCGGGCACTTCGATTGCGGTCCGAGCTGCTCGATCTCCTCGCGCTTCACTTCGGCCTTGGCCTGTTCCTCGCCGAGCCGTTTGCTCTCCAATTCCGCCGACCGGGCCGCCTGGCGCTCCTCCTCGCGCTCCAACCGGACCTGCTCCATGTTCGACTCGACACGTTCCAGCGAGCCACGTGCGCCGGCGCACTCCTTGGCCATCTGGTTCTTCGTCGCCAGCTCCTGCTCGACCGATGCGGTCTTCTTCTTCGATGCCTCCAATGCGCTAAGCAGCGACTTGCGCTGCTCCGCCCTTTTCAGTTCTTTGTCCAGGGCGTCCTTCTCATTCGTCAATGCATTGTACTTGCTCGCTTCAGGGCTCAGGATGGCGAGCTCTGGCTCCCTGGATCTTAGAGAGGAAAGGGAGCCATCGACCCGCCCGATCGCCTCGTTGATGGCCTTAAGCTCCGCTTCTGAACGGATCGCATGGGCCTGAAAATCGCGATTCTGCCCGTCCTTCTTCGCCAGGCCGTCCCTTTCCGAACGGGTATTGCCGATCTGCGCGTTGATCCCGTCCAGCTGTATCTGCAGAGCCTCCACTTCTTTCTTGAGGCCTAGCTCTCCCCCTTGCATGACAAGAATGCTTTGCCTCTCGATCTCGCTGCGGCTCTTGGCTTCGGGGGTCACAAGGTCCCTCTGCAACACCTCCAGCTCGGCCTTGATCGCATTGAGGTCGTGGTCGATCACGCCCACCACTTCGTCCAAGCGATCCACGCCCAACATGCGGAGCACCAGCTTCTTGCGGTCAGATGGGTTGAGCACCGAGAGGGCGTTCAGCTCCTTCTGCCTTGCGAACACGGAGATGAAGAACGCCTTGTAGTCCATCCCCAGCAGCTTTTCCACCGCTTGGGTGACCGCCTTCTCGCCGCTCGCCTTGAGCTGGCCGTTCACGGCGAGCGAGGCGTCGGAGGCGTTGGACCGACCGCGCATCGCCCGATAAAGCCTGTACTCGTCGCCAGCGATCTCGAAGACCAGGCTGACGGCGGTGTCCTCGTTGGGCCCGGCGCTCGCGTTCCGGATGCTTTCCTTGCTAGTGCGGACGATCATCTTCTCGTTGCCGTAGAACGCCCAGGCGACGGCCTCCACCAACGTCGACTTGCCTACTCCGTTCTGTCCCAATATGCCGATGACCCCATCCGGGAACTCGATGGCCGATGAGCGGAACTTGCGGTAGTTGCGCAGTTCCAGGTATTTTAGTCTGATTCTTCCGCCTCCTGCAGGTAGCGAATTCCGCGCTCGCGGATGCGGTCCTTGTTCGTCCGTTCCAATGGGTGCGACTCGAGGAACGAGACCCATTCCTTCTCCAGCGAGTCGATGCTGCTGCCGGAAGATTGCACAGAAGCGTTCTCGGGTATGAGGTCGAGCTTCGGCTCGAAGTGCAATGCCGAAGAGGTCAGCGACCGAAGCCAATGGAAGTCGATCGATTTGTACAGGCTCGAGGGGACGCACTTGATCTGCATGCGGACCAGCTTCCCTTCCAGGTCAAGCGGTTGCAGCAATGAGGAGATCTCGGAGCGGAGGCCGACCGCGTCCAATGTCCGAGCATCGATCGGCGGCAGGTCGATCATCGGTCGGGCATGGAGTGCCTTGAACTCCCGCTTCTTCTTTTCCAGGTCGACTAGCACGAACCCCTTGGTCTCCCCCGCCTCCGCGAACGACAGGCGTTCGGTCGATCCAGCATAGTAAGCGTTCTTGGTGACGTCGGTGTAGTTGTGGTAGTGTCCCAGGGCGAAGTAGTCTAGGTCGGTACGCAACATGGACGAAGGCACGATGGATTCGTTGAACTCGCCCATGCGGAACGTTCTTAGGCTCGAGACGCCGGCATGCAGCATTCCCAAGTTGTATTTCTTCTTGGTCGGTGAGAACTTCGCAAGCTCCTTGATCATCGTCTCCGGCTCGCAATGCGGGAGGGCATGGATGGTCGCATCGCCGATGTCCAGCCGTTCATACTCGCCCTGATAGATGGGGTAGACATCCTTCAGATGCTCGAAGAGCCGGAACACGCTCCCGGTCTCCCTCAACTTCGGGGTGGAATGATTGCCAGCGATGAGGACCACCGGGATCCCAGATTCCGAGAGCCGCAGCAGCTGCTCCAGCGCCAAAGAGAGCGCGCGGTTGGAAGGCCGGACGGAATCGAAAAGGTCGCCGGTGTGAAGAATGAGGTCCGGTCTCGCCTTGAGCGCCAGATCGACGAACTCGACGAACGAGTTGTAGAAGTCCATCTCCCTCAGGTTCAGGCCGCTCGCCTCATCGACCTTGGAGAAGGCCGAGAAGCCCAAATGAGAGTCGGAGACGTGGATGATCCGCATTGCATCGCACCTCGAGTGCTAGCGTCCCAATGGGGCTAGAGCGTTAAAATCGCTTTGCCACGGTGCTTCGAAAGTGCCTCTACCTTAGGGATCAGAAGAACTTCTTGTCGGTGCTGGCCTTCTTCAGCTTCGTGGCGTCCGCTTCCGCCGACAGCCGGTTCTGCGCCTCGACGTAATCCTCGAACAGGTGTATCTTCGCCGGCACCGCGAACGGGGTGAAAGGCGAGGCAATCAGGGTCTCGCCCGGCATCAGCATCTGGATCTCGTTGTCCAGCATGAATATGTCCTGCTTGGCGCTGTTGCGCAGGATGTCGCGGTCCCGCTTATCAGCCAATCCGAGAATGAATAGGGTATTGAACTGTGAGAGTATCTCCTCGTTTATCAGCTTCGGCTGTTGCGATATGGCGCATAGGCCCACCTTGAACTTTCGCCCCTCCCTGGCTATCTGGGAAAAGATAGTCCCCTTCGCTTGCGAAAGAACCCTCTGCGCCTCCTCCATCGCGATGAGGAGGGGCGGCAGCTTGTCGAACTTCTCCTTGTCCGCATAGAGAGACTTGTTCCTCTCGAATATCGCCCTGGTTAGTACGGTCGACACGAGCAGCTCCTCGGCCTCGAACATGTTGCTGGTATCAATCAAAACGACCTTTCCGTTCTGAAGGCTGTTGAGGATATTGGAGGTAATGCTGAATTGCTCGTCCGTGGTGACGAGCTCGAACCGGAATATGTTGTCCAAGCGACGCTTGATGACATTGATGGAACCTTCATGGAATCGTCCCTGCAGGTCCTGGCTGATGGTGGAGACGTCCTTCTCGTTGAGGTCGAGAAGCCAGCGGTTGCCGTATTTCCATTGCGCAGCCTGCAGGCATTCGAGCTGCGGCTGCGTGAACTCGTAGAGGTTGGCAAGGTCGTCGATCTCGATCTCCATGGCCGAGATCCTGAGACTGTTGTACGGCCCGTCAAGCTTCCTTGATGAGAATACTTCCAGACCGTCCTTGTAGGCGACGTGCTTCAGCCCCTTCTTCCCCACTTCGCCGCCGTCATAATACTCGCCGTGCGGGTCGAAGATGAGGAAGCCGTAATGGCGCAACTTCATGCATGAGAGAGCGAGGTTCTTCATCAGATTGCTCTTCCCCATGCCGGTGGTGGCGAAGATGCCGATATGGTAGGGCATGGCCCTGCCGGAGAATCCGACGGGAATTTCGAGGACGCGGTCACCGGAGCGAAGTCGGCCGACCTCCACGTCCCCGAGGTACTGCTTCAGGAAATCATAATCCTCAGCGGAGGTTCGACGGACCCTGGAGAAGTGGGTGGGGATGGACTTGGTCTTGCGGAAGACGTTGTTCTCGATGTACCCGAGAGGCGTGCTGACCCCTATCTTGTAGAGCCTGTCCAGCAGATTATCGATGTCTACTTCCTCCTGGGCGGAATCCTTGTGGAGCATCAGCCCGGCTTCGCGCTCCATCCAGTCTGGGGCCTCCATGTCCGCCCCATGCTCGATGTCCATCGTCCGAACCAGGTACTTCGTATCCGAGGATTCGTCCTCAATGACCAGCATCTCCCCGACCTGGAGCTGCTCGGAGCTTGGGGTTCGGAACTTGATCTCCATGACCCGTTCCCCGAAGACGCGCCCGATATGCCCTTGTACGTCAGTCATCGGTCATCCTGCTTACCAGTGCCATCCATCATCGGCTCAATGCTTATTAACGGTTCCTTGGGTGCAGCGAAAATGCGCGCCGCTTCACACCGCTTCTTCGGCCGAGCCTCCGACGGTCGATGAGAAAGCCTTTTTCTCCTCTTATGCTCGTAATGGGCATAGTCTCTGTCATTGAATGCGATGAGATGCTCGAGGCGACTCGTCATGGCTGAAATTGAAAAATTCAAATGCAAGTTGGTTACCTACGATGAGATCTCGAAATGGACACTGGATGTGGCAAGGCAGATCCAGGACTGCCGTTGCACCCCGACCGTCATCATCGGACTGACCCGAGGTGGCTGGATACCGGCGAGACTGTTGTGCGATTATCTGCATGTGAAGAAATTGTACGCGGTGAAGACGGAGCATTGGGGTATCACCGCCAACCAGAATGGAAAGGCGCTTCTCACCCAAGAGCTGAACGCGGACATAGCCAACGAGAGGGTGCTGATAGTCGACGACATCACTGATACGGGAGAGAGCCTCAAGTTGGCGATCGCCCACGTCAAGGGCATGAAACCGAAAGACATCAAGAGCACCACCTTACTTCATATTGGTCATTCGACTATCGAGCCAGACTTTTATTCCGTCAAGGTCCCGGAGAACGATTGGACCTGGTTCATCTTCCCCTGGAACTTGCACGAAGACCTACGGACACTTCTGCCGAAGACGCTGTACGAAGGCAAGACCGAGCAGGAGGTTAGGCAGGCGTTCAAGGAGCAATTCCAGATCGAGGTGAGCGAAGATCTCGTTCGCGGAACCCTCAAGTTCCTGGAAGCCGAGGGCAAAGTGAAACGGACCGGCCGCCTCTGGGTGAAGATGACCTAGCCGTCGCCACAGGTCTCCATGGAACAGAATCTTAATAGGCGGTCGTCAGAATCATTCGTTCGATGTTGGAGCGATTGAAGAAGAGCTTGGAGGCCGCGCCGATCCTGCGCAAGAGCAGCTACGACTATTTCGTCCACCCGATAACCGATGGCGTCCCAAGGATGGACCCGATGGTTCTGGCTGAGACATTGGATGCGATTAAGGAGATCGGGGACTTCCACTGCGACGTGATATTGGCCGCGGAAGCGATGGGCATCCCCCTGGTGGTCCCTCTCTCTCTGGAGCTGGGGATTCCCTACACCGTCGTGAGGAAGAGGAGCTATGGCCTTCCGGGCGAGCTTCTGATCCATCAGGCCACCGGCTATTCGATGAAGGAGATGTTCATCAACGACATCAAGCGTGGTGACCGAGTGGTCCTGGTCGACGACGTCATGAGCACCGGGGGAACGATCAAGGCCGTGGTCCAGGGGCTGCAGGAGCTGGGCGCGGAGGTAGTGGACGTGATCGTCGTCGTGGAAAAAGGCGATAAAAAGAAGGAAATCGAGAAGGAGCTCGGCATCCGCATCAAGAGCCTGGTAAAAGTGAAGGTGCGAGATGGCAAGCTGGTCGTCCTCAATTGACCAAGCGCCGCTTCATCAGGTAAATGGCCGCGTAGAAAGCCACCGCAGTGATCGCTATCAAGTAGATGCATCCCCAGAGGTCCGCATAGGAATAGGTGCCGAGCGAGAAGTCGCGCATCATCGTCGCCACGTGCGTCAGCGGGAACGCTAGGGCGACGTCCTGGGCTGCGACAGGAAGTACGGTCAACGGGAAGAACGTGCCACTGAACAGGAACATCGGCGTGATTAACAGGAAGAACGGATAATTGAACGAGTCTATATTCGGAACGAGCGCAGTGAAGATCATAGCGATGGCCGCGAAGGCTAATCCAGCCAGCAATGCGATGAACGGGATGAACAGAACGCCAGGCAGGGTCGCAAGCCCGAAAGCGAAGATCACCAGCGTTACGATCGTACCGTTGATCACGCTCTTGGTCGCG
This sequence comes from Methanomassiliicoccaceae archaeon, assembly GCA_003153895.1. GTDB lineage: Archaea > Thermoplasmatota > Thermoplasmata > Methanomassiliicoccales > UBA472 > FEN-33. Next base: position 32,462 of record PMBU01000097.1, read on the forward strand.
CCCCAGAGTATCTCGCCGGTGATGACCTCCTCCATGCTGATCGGCGTGGCGACTATCGCATCGAACGTCTTCTGATAGTGCATGCGGACGAACGAGCCGTAGGTGCATTCGAAGAACGCGCCGTACATGGCTGAGATTGCGATGAGCCCAGGACCGAGGAACTGAACATAGCTGAACTTTTCATAGGGTGCTGGCAAGACGTTCACCAACACGCCGAAGCCGAACCCCATGGCTAGGAGGTAGAGGATCGGCTCCAGGAACGGCGGAAGGAAGTTGGTCTTCCAGGTGAGAAAGAACACGTCCTTGTTGCGTGACCATACGGCCAGCGAGCGCAGCGAGATGTTCCGGAGGATGCTCATTCCTTCAGCCCCCTACCCGTGAGCCGGAGGAAGACGTCCTCCAGGGTGGCGTCTCGGGCGATCACGTTCGCGCTCGGCAGGTCCTTGAGGATCTTCTCTCTGACCGAGCGGCGGTCGTTGGTGTAGACGAAGATCCGGTCGCTGCCCTTCTCTAGCGCCCAACCGTTGCTTCGAAGGGCTTCCTCCACGCCCTGTTCCGGGTTGACGACCTCCACGATCCCGCGCCCAACCTGGCTCTCGATGAGATCCTGCGGCTTGCCCTCGACCAGTATCTTGCCTTTCTCCATTATGACCAATCGATCGCAGAGCTGCTGCGCTTCGTCCATGTAATGAGTGGTGATGATGACGGTGACGCCCTTCTTCTTCAGCTCATTAATCTTGTCCCAGATCAGGTGCCTGGCCTGCGGGTCGAGGCCTGTCGTCGGCTCGTCGAGGATCAGCAGCTTCGGGTCGTTTATCAATGCCCTGGCCATGACCAGGCGCCGCTTCATGCCCCCGGAGATCTTGGGAATGAGCACGTCCGACTTCTCGGTCAGCTGCATGAATTCCAGCAGCTCGCGGGCCTTGTTCTCCGCAACGGTCTTGTCGATGCCGAAGTAGCGCGCGTGCACCATCAGGTTCCGGAAAACAGTGAAATCAGGGTCGAGGTTGTCCTCTTGCGGTGCCACGCCCAACAGCGCCTTGATGCGCCGCTGGTCCTTGTTCACGTCCATGTCGAGGACTTTGAGCTTGCCCGACGTGACCGGCGATACGCATTGTATCATGCGGATGGTGGTGGTCTTGCCGGCGCCGTTCGGTCCGAGGAATCCGAAGCATTCCCCCTCGTGGATGGCGAAGTTGATGCCATCGACCGCGGTCAGGTCCTCGAACTTCTTCGTCAACCGTTCTGCGATGATCACGTCTCTCATTGGCCTCACGACATCGGAGCCACCGGCAATTAAAACTGTTTGTTATGAAGGCTGAGAGTAGCGAGTTCGATGATTGCGCCGAACGTGAAAATGCGGACATGGACCCGGGGACCATGCTGGTGGTGCTTCTCTTTGCCGTGCTCGGCTCGCTGCTGGGTATGGGCAGCGGGATGGTCCCCGGCATGCACGTCAACACCCTGGCGTTGCTGCTTTTGGCAGCTAGCGCTCCGCTTCTGGGAGGCATCGCTTACCTTTGCTCGGAATTCGGCCTCGGGCTAGAGCTTGGTCCGCTGCTCCTCTCCGTCCTGATAATCGCCGCCTCCGTTACCCACTCCTTCGTCGACTTCCTTCCCTCGCTCTTCCTCGGGATCCCGGACGAGAGCAAGGTGCTCTCCGTGCTGCCGGCGCACCGCCTGCTCCTCGCTGGACAGGGCGGGCCGGCACTAATCTGCGCCGCCACCGGTAGCCTGATCGGCGCAACGGTCGCACTGCTTCTCGCCATTCCATTGCAGCTCTTCATGCTCTCCGCTTGGGGGTGCGAATGGGCGATCGAACTGGCATGCCCCTATTTCCTGCTCCTGGTCTCGGTCCTTCTGATCGCCTCCGAAGCCCGATCGAAGAAGGTGCGCACGGTCCTGGACGCGAAGCTCGGTTCCATAGCTGAAGCGGAGATGGTAATCTCAACTCTGCCGGTGCCAGTTGACCGTTCGCCTGGCCGGATCTCCGGGCGAGTCGTCGAACGATCAATGCATGGCTTCCTGTTGGGGAATCAGTTCGGGAGGTGGAAAGTGCTCGGTTCCCCTCCAAGGATCGGGGCGAATGTCGTCGCTGATGGCATCTGGTCGGTGAGGATGCGGTCGACCCTCAATCCATTGTTCGCACTCGCGCTCTTCCTCGCCTCCGGCTGGTTGGGCTTCTTGGCGATGAACGTTCAGCTACCTTTATCGGACATCTATCCGGGGATGCGGCAGAGCGTGCTGTTCCCTCTGCTGACCGGGTTGTTCGGCTTTCCTTCGTTGCTGCTATCCTTGCGTTCTCGGCCAGTGCCGCATCAGGAGGAGGGTGGCGATGCGTCGGTGTCGTTCGGCGATGGGCTCAAGGGCACCTTCGCTGGATTCCTGGCCGGCTGGCTACCCGGGATCTCCTCCACGACCGGGACGGTGATCGCCTCCTTGTTCTCCAAGCGAGGCGATTCCGACAGGGAGGAGAGTGCCAAGCGCTTCATCGTGATGGTGTCGGCCGTCGGAACCTCCTCGGCGGTCTTCAGCTTGATCGCGCTGGCAACGCTGGAGAAAGGGAGGACAGGGGCGCTGCTCACGGTGATGCAGGTGCTGGGGCTGGAGGGCTTGGGCGCGGTCGCTTCGCCGCTCTCCGCCGATTTCCTGGTGTTGCTGCTAGCCACGCTGATCGGGGCAGTCCTCGGCTATTTTGCTGTGTTGCGTCTAGGCGCGCTCCTCGCCAGGAAGCTGAGCGGGGTGAACCTGCTGCTGCTGAACCTGGTGGTGCTCGCCTTCATCTTGATCCTGGTGACGATGTTCAACGGCATCTCCGGGATGCTCCTTCTCATGAGTGCAAGTGCCTTGGGGCTCCTCCCTCCGCTCCTCGGCGTCGGCAGGGTGCATCTGACCGGTTCGATGCTGCTCCCGCTCATCTTCTTCTACTTCGGATGGCGCGACCCGCTATTGCTCGCGCTAGGCGGTTAACCCCGAACGCTGGCTGAGCGCCTCGAAGCTCCAGCCGAACGGCAGGAGCAGATCGGCCGTCGCTCTCAACAGCATCTTGGCGTACTCGTTGGCATCGTACTGCTCGCTGCCGTCGATGAACGCCGCCACCTTGACTCGATCCCAGACGCTCTTGCTCCCGCCGTCGCAGATGACGTACTCCACCGCCCTGCCTGGCGGAGCGTCGAAGCCGCGCTCGTCCATCTGCTTGAGCGCCGCGTAGGAATCGTTGAACTGAGTGTACTCCTCCAGTTCCTTGGACACCCTCCGCCGCACTATCAGCTGCTGCAACGGCACCTTCCCGCTCTTCAGATCGTCCAGGTAGCGGTCGAGGACCTGGAGCGCCTCCGGGATGAGCGCCTTGAAGCCTTGCGAGTCGGAGGCTTTGCAGAACACCGCCAGCATGTCGTTCTGCAACGATCGGGCTAGCGAGATGGTGTCGCTCCGGCGCAGGAAGATGCCACGCAGCTTCAGCTCCCCGCTCTCGAACAGGCCGTAGTAGCGGTTCAGCGCGCCGATGCCAGTGGCAATCGAAGGCAGGAAGACGATCCATTTGTAGATGCCATCGAGGTGCAACGGTATCCCAACCTCCCGCTCCACGTCCCGGCAGAAGGCGTCCACGTCGCCATCCCCTTCGAGCCAAAGAGAGTCCACGATGCCGTGCAGGATGCTGAAGCCCCGCTCCTCGGCCATGCCGCTGGCGCGCAGCAGTATCTCTCTCCCGTGCGCATTGATCGCCTCATGGCACTCGATCCGGCCGAAGCGGGC
>PMBU01000061.1 GCA_003153895.1 Methanomassiliicoccaceae archaeon
GACAACGGTAAGCCGGTGATATCCTTTCCATCGATCTCCAGAATGTCGAAAACGATGTAAGTGGCTGGATGTTGACCGGAACGCAGAGAATACATTCCTGGGGCTGCCTGTTCGCGTTTCTGTAGCAATCGGAAGCTGGGATTACCTTGCCCATCGAAGACCACAACCTCGCCGTCAAGAACACAGCTATGGGCTCCGATCAGGCTTGCGAATTTGAAGTCAGGATACCTCGCGGTCATTTCATGATCTCGTCGGTTTATGAACTTGAGATTCGCACCATCCTTGTAGCATAACGCCCTGGTGCCATCCAGCTTCGGCTCGAAGATATATCCCTTTCTGGTCAGGTCCGCCTTGCTGCCCTGGAAGGCCAGCATCGGCCGGCGCAAGTCACCCCTCCAGGCTCGCCTTCAGAGCATCGAGCAGGTTCTCTTCGGTCGTCGGCTTGACCTCCTCCTGCACCGTCACCAGATGCTTCAGGTCTCTTTTCTCTAAGGCAACTTTCAACTTCTCAGAGAAGGTGTCGTGGAACTTCGAGATGTCCAGTCTCTTCGCGGTCATCTTATGGATCAATTGCTCCGCCAGCTCGAGCTCGTTCTTCTTGAGCACTGGAGCTTCCTTCAGCCCTTCGATCTCCTCCACCGAACGGACCTCGTCCTCATAGTTGAGGGTGGTCAGGAGCATGGCCGGCCCATAAGGCTCGATCGCTCCGGCATACTCTCGTTCCCTCATAACGAAGGAGCCGATTGCGACCTTCCCCGACTTGCGGAGGGTCTCGTGCAACAGGAAGTACGACTTGAGCCCGCTCTTGTCGGGCCCGAGGTAATAATGCGAGTCGGTGAGGACACGAGCAATGCTCCCTCCGTCCACGAACTCGACGACCTCGAAAGTGTCGCTCTTCTTTGGCTTTAGCAGGGAGAGCTCGTTCTTTGAGAAGACGTAGTAGGTCCCGTCCCCCAGGTCGACGCCCTTAACCACTTCATTCCAGGGGACGTCGTGATCTCCCTTGGAACACCATCGCTTATACTCGATCGGCGACTGATCCTTCTCATGCAGGAGATGGAACGTCACCGGCCTCTGGTTGACCGCCGAATACAACTTGATGGGAATGTTCACGAGCCCGAACGACAATGATCCGCTCCAGATAGCTTTCATATTTACCGACAGTAGCATTTGGAAGGGGTTGGAGTTAATGCTTACGGTGCTTGAAAAAGGAATCAACAAAATCGCATCATTATTGGAGAGCTGTTCGAGCTGGCGAATTAGTATCAGTAATGAGAAGGCCTCCCATGGCTATTTAACGGAACGATCGATTATTGACATATTGGTGGGAACTCCGGAGAATATACCGGACAGAATGAAATGCCTTTGTCGATAAGAAAGAGCATCCGAACGAAGATCATGGTCCTCGTTTCAATTGCGATGATAGGGCTCCTTCTCTTACTTTTCGTCACTTCGAGCCTGATCTTCTCAGACAGCTTCGATAAACTTGAAAGGGAGGACACCCAAAAGAGGGTAAGCATACTCGAGAACGTCTTGCAAAGCGAGGTTCATTCNNACGGACTACGCGACGTGGAATGATACCTACTCCTTCATGATCACCTATAACCAGACTTTTGCAGATGCAAACCTCATCCTTGAGACGTTCAAAAACCTGGAAATGAGCTATATCATACTGGTCAGCACGAATGGAAGCATTGTCTATGGAATGCAGTACAATGTCACCAGCCAGTCGCTTGAACCCTTGACCTCCAGCATTATGGCTCATCTCGCATCGGATAGCTATATCTTAGGTCGCAGCATCGAAGGTATTTATACATCTGGCCTGCTATCAGTGGACGGTCGGCCGGTACTTTTCGCGGCCAGGCCGATCCTGACAAGTGATGGTCAAGGTCCTTCGCATGGAGCGTTCTTCATGGGCCGCGTGATGGACCAGGTCGTTCTCGATCGCTTTGAGGCTTCTACCGCCTTACCAATTAAACTGTTCATGATAAACGATACCAGCTTGACATCTGAGATAACCTCGGCTGGATTGAGCGACCTCATCGATAATCGAATGACGATCAAAGTGCTGAACGAGTCTACGATAGCCGGCTATGCTTTGGCGGATGACATCTATGGATACCCAGTAGCTGCGATCAGGGTGACGATCGAAAGGGACATTCATGCCCAGGGTGTGATGTCCAATTATTCGCTTCTTGCATCATTGACAATCGCCAGCCTCATTTTCGGGCTGATCGTATTCTTTGCGATTGACAGGACCGTGACATCCAGGTTGAGCAACCTGCGACAAGATGTCAGCCGCGTTGGTTCAAAATCGGAAGGCAAGATGCATGTTGCCTCTCAAGGGCAGGACGAGATCGGCGTACTGGCGGACAACATCAATGGGATGTTGGTTGCGATCAATACCGCTCAGGAGAGGCTCATTGATAGCGAGAGAAGGTACCGCGGGATAGTCGAGGACCAGAATGAGCTCATCGCAAGGTTCGACCCAGAATTAAGGGTCACATTCATGAATGTGCCTTTCCTCAGGACCGTTGACACGGATTGGGATATGGTCAAAGGCAAGAGGCTGGACAATTTGATGGGACGCAAAACCGTGGATATGATAATGGGTCATGTCGGCGAACTCAGCATCGCCACTCCAGTCTCCACGTTCGAGAGCGCGGTCGAGGGGCACGAGGGCACTATTTGGGTTCGGACCTCCTTAAGAGCGATCTACGATGGAGCTGGCAAGATCACGGAGTACCAGACGGTCAGCACTGAAATAACGGAGCGAAAGAAGATGGAGGAGGCTTTAAAACAGGCAAACAATAAGCTCGGCATCTTAAGCAACATCACCAGGCACGACATGAACAATCAGATGCTCGTTCTCAATGGCTTCTTGGAGCTCTGCAAGTTGCAAAATCGCGACCCCGACGTGGCGATGTACCTGGATAAGATCAATAGGGCGGCTGCAAATATCCAGGTCCAGATCGCTTTCACCAGGGAGTATCAAGAATTGGGCATCCAGGCACCGATATGGACCTCCGTTGGAGGCCAGATAGCCAAAGCGTTCGCGCTACTTCATCCTGCGGGGATAAGCTTGGAAGACAGAACGAACGGCTTGGAGATATTGACCGATCCCCTTGCGGAAAAGGCGCTGTACAATCTGGTCGATAACTCCATTCGGCACGGGGAGAGAATCACCCGCATTAGGATCGACCTACAGCCGGTGGGAGATGCGATGCTCGTAATTTACGAGGATGATGGCGTGGGCATAAGCGCGAAGGATCGGCTGCATCTATTCGAGAAAGGCTCTGGCAAGCAAACCGGCTTCGGTCTGTTCCTCATACGAGAAATATTCGGCATCACTGGCATCACCATCTATGAGAATGGTCACATCGGGGAAGGAGTGCGCTTCGAGATCCTGGTCCCATCTGGAGCCTGGCGGCGCCTTTCGTCTTGATCGCCGATCTTCGGCTCGTCTTATGTGCAGAAGTTTATTTGTGGAAATTGAGCGTCAATGTGGTCAGGAAGTTATTCAGTTCTATTTTTTCTTGATTTCATGATATTCATTGCGCAAGCAATCACACGATTTCAAGTGCAAGATAGATTCTGGCACTAAAATCAGTTGTCATGTTGGTCTAGGACTCCATATATAGGTGGATGTCGAATGAAATATCAATACGCATGTCAGATTCTTCAATTCGAGTCTTGGCCGTCGATGATGAGGTTGATCTTTCCGCCCTAACGAAGATCTTCCTAGAACGCCCTGGGGCAATGGAAGTCGACACCGTTTACTCGGTGAAAGAAGCAATGACCAAGCTCGCTAAGAAACGCTATGATGTCATCGTTTCCGATTATCAGATGCCGGAAGAGAACGGCATTCAATTCTTGAAATCGCTGCGAGCGGCGGGCGATGAGACGCCATTCATCCTGTTCACGGGGAAAGGCAGGGAAGAAGTGGTCATAGAGGCACTGAACAACGGTGCCGATTCCTATGTGCAAAAAGGCGGTGAATCGCTGCCTCAGTATGCAGAGCTGGAGCAACGCATCAATGTTGTGGTGCAGCGGAACAGGGGGAAGGAGGCGCTTACTGACAGTGAGCATCGTTTCAAGGAATTCTTCGAGGCGACGAAGAGTGGTGTGGCAATCTATTCTGTCCTCAACAGCGGGGAGAGTGGAAGCGACTACATTGTCCGTGACTTCAACAGAAGGGCGCTGGAGATGGAGGGTAAGAGCAGAGATGAAGTGATCGGTCGTAGTCTCCTAGATCTGCGTCCCAAGATTGATGAATATGGATTGATCCCAATCTTCCGTCACGTGTGGCAGACAGGAGAATCAACTTTCTTTCCGTCGAAAGCGTATGTTGACGAGCATTACTCAAATTGGTATGAGAACACTGTCTTCCGCCTTCCAAGCGGTGAGATCGTCGCTATCTATGATGATGTCACCGATCGTAAAAGCGTTGAGGAGGCTTTGAAGGAGAGCGAAGCCAGGTTCGAGCAATTGGCGGAGCATGGCGGTGCTGTAATTTGGGAAACCGACGCAGATGGGCTATATACCTATGCCAGTCGGATGTCCGAAGTTGTTTGGGGGTACCGGCCGGACGAGTTGGTGGGGAAGAAGCATTTCTATGATCTGACTCCTGAGGCCGAACGTGATTCCTTCAAGGCTCAGGCTTTCGAGGTATTCAAATCAAAAGGGGAGTTCAGCGGACTGGAGAATCACATAAGGACCAAGGACTGTCGCATCATATTGGTATCCACAAACGGTATCCCATTGCTCAACGCTGACGGAACCCTACGAGGCTACGAGGGCAGCGACATTGATATCACTGAGAAGAAAGGAGTCGAAGAGAAGCTGCTGGAGACCCAAGAAAAGTACAAATCGCTATACAACCGCCTTATCGAATTGGTTTATATTTATGATTTTGAGGGCAACTTCCTTGACGCCAATCCTGCCACTTTAGAACTCTTGGGATATTCGGCCANNACCAAGAAGGGCGAATATGTCGACATAGAGACTGCGGGATCGATTATCTATGATCATGGCAAGCCTTACGCTATTCAAGGAGTCGGTCGGAACATTACAAAGCGAAAGGAAGAAGAGACGGATGTACTAATCGCGAAGAAGACACTGGCTGACATAATTGATTTCCTCCCGGATGCCACATTCGTAGTTGATCTAGAAGGCAGGGTGGTATCCTGGAACCAGGCTATTGAGAAGATGAGCGGGGTGAGGAAGGAGGACATGATCGGTCAAGGAGACCACGCTTACTCCGTCCCTTTCTATGGGGCAAGGCGAGGCCAGTTGATAGATCTCCTGACCGCGAACGATGAGCAAATCAAGAAGAATTACGATTATGTGACCCGGAAAGGGGAAACCCTCTACGCGGAAACGTACTGTAGTGGCCTAAATGGAGGAAAGGGCGCTTACGTCTGGGCCATAGCCACATCCATCTTCGATGATAAGGGTGATCGGATTGGCGCCATAGAATCGATAAGGGACATTACCGAACGCAAACGGGTGGAAGGGGCGCTGCAAGATAGCGTCCAGCGCTACGAGCTGGTCATGGATGGTTCTTCCGCCGGTCTCTGGGACTCGGACATAGTCAATAATCGCATCCATTTCTCTCCACATTGGAAGGCGATGCGCGGCTACACTGACGCTGAGATCAGTGACAGCAAGACGGAGTGGACATCGCGCATCCATCCCGATGACGCACCGCGGATCATCGCTGCATTGCAGGCACATCTCAACGGCCAAACAGATGTCTATGAGGCGGAATATCGTGTCCGTCGCAAGGACGGCTCGTATATATGGGTCCTCGACCGGGGCAAGGCGGTTCGGGATGCCTCGGGTAAAGTGATCCGTAACGTTGGCTCGGAAATCGACATCACCGAGCGAAAGCGAGTGGAGGCCGCTCTCTTTGAGAGCGTTCAGCGTTACGAGCTGGTCATGACTGGGTCTTCTGCTGGCCTATGGGATTGGGATATCGTCGGGAACCGCATCCACTTCTCTTCGCGTTGGAAGGCAATTCGTGGTTATTCCGACTCCGAGATCGGCGACTCTCCGGAAGAATGGAGCTCGCGCCTTCATCCCGACGATGCACCACGAGTCATGACAGCGCTGCAGGCACATTTCACCGGTCAAACAGACGTCTACGAAGAGGAATACCGTATCCTCTGCAAGGACGGCGCGATCAAATGGATCCTCGATCGGGGCAAGGTGGTCCGCGATGCTACTGGCAAGGCCATCCGCGCCGCTGGTTCGGAAATCGACATCACGGAGCGCAAGCATGTCGAGGAGGCACTGAAGAAGAGCGAAGCATTATATCGTCTGCTCGCGGACAACTCGACCGATGTGATTGGGATAGTCGACCCATCCGGCGCCTACACCTATGTCAGTCCCTCCGTTTTCCAGCTAAGAGGTTATACTCCGGAAGAAGTAATCCATCAGACACTGGAAGAGGTAGTGTCCAAAGAATCGATCCCGATCATTAAGAATGCTATTCAGCTAAGTTATGAAAAAGTGGAAAAAGGCATTATTCCGCCCCCATTAGTGATCGAAGTGGAGCAACTCTGCAAGGATGGTTCATCCGTATGGGTCGAAGCCATCACCAATGAGCTCTTTGACTCAGCCGGGAATCATATCGGGTCCAGCGTCGTCTGCCGTAACATTTCCGAACGAAAGCGGGCAGAGGACGCATTGCGATTGGCGAATACCAAATTAGGCATACTAAACAACGTCACCAGGCACGACATCAATAACCAGATGACTGTCCTTAACGGCTTCCTCGAGCTCTGCAGGCAGCGGGAGAAGGACCCCGATCTGGCTCATTTCTTGGATAAGATGTCAATCGCGGCGGCTAATGTGCATCAGCAGATTGCCTTCACCAAGGACTATCAAGAACTGGGCATCAAGGCTCCGGCCTGGGCCTCGGTCGGTCGCCGGATTGCTGATGCATTCGCTATGCTGCATCCTCAAGGGATTGAATTGGAGGACAGGACGGAAGGTATAGAGGTCTTGACAGATCCGCTGGCAGATAAAGTGCATTATAACCTGATCGACAATTCCATGCGTCATGGTGGCAACGTCACCCACATAAGGATCAGCTCGGAGCAGGTTGGGGACTCCATACTGATCGTATACGAGGATGATGGCGTTGGCATTAGTGCGGAAGATAAAAAACACATATTTGAGAAAGGGTTCGGTAAAAACACTGGCTATGGACTATTCCTCATCCGGGAGATACTTGCCATCACTGGCATAACCATCGAGGAGAAGGGCCAGGCTGGAGAAGGCGTGCGCTTCGAGATGCGAGTGCCATCTGGAGCTTGGAGACGAGCATAAACCTGAGATCAATGAATTAAGGATCGAGAGAGATATTCTTTGTAGCTTTTTGTGAAAAGGGTGATCTGCACCTTTGTCGGCTTAGAAAACCTTTATTATCAGGTTGCTCGAATTGAATAAATCACGTCAGCCAGTGAAGCAAAATGATAGTGGTTCGCCTGACCTTTGTTCAACCAACTGGCCATTATGGTTCTTCGGCTCATCACCATTGCACCCGGAGGTAATTAGGCGATGACTAACGAAGTTGAAAACCAAGAAAAAAGAAGCAAGGAAGGAGTAGTGAAGACACCGGGCAAAAAGGCTATCGGGCGCAATGCGGTCCTAGCAATTGTGGTCGTGGCTATTGTGGTAATTGCCGGAACTATCGTCCTGTATTCCAACAACAAGCCAGAACAGAAGGGCAACCCATCTGCGGCAGCGAATGTCATTGACGTGAACATGACGACCGTGTCAATACCTCTCGCGTCGATTAGCCAGACGGCAACTTGGTATGAGTATAATGTCAGCGGCTTAACGGTGCGATTCTTTGTCGTCAAGGACAGTAATGGGACGATCCATACCGCATTCGATGAGTGCTGGATGTGCCTCAATGCCCATCTTGGGTATCGGCAGAATGGTTCCGCGATGATCGAGAACCGCTGCAACATGTCATTCCCGATCTCCCAGATAACCGAGCAAGGTTGTTCAGGGGATGGTTGCTGTCCGATATTCCTTGCGAACAAAGTGATAGGGGATCAGTTGGTAATCAAGAAGTCTGATCTCGCCAAACAGAAGTTCACCTTCCTCATGGTCAATGAGGGTGCCAATGTGCATGCCTACAACTCGACGCATGTAGAGATCTCGCGCTCATTGGTCAGCGAGAACGCCAGTTGGTATACGTACGACGTTGGGACAACGAAGGTCCGTTTCTTTGTCGTGGCCGAAGCGAATGGAACGGTCCATGCCGCTTTAGACACCTGTTGGAAATGCTATCCGAAGCACGCGGGTTTCAGGAACTACATGCCTGGCATCATGGTTGAGAACTGCTACAACATGGCATTCAAAGTCGCGAATATAACGGCGCAAGGATGCTCTGGAATGATGTGCCATCCGGTCTATCTTCACAATCAGATCATCGGCGACCAGGTGGTCTTTGCCATTTCTGACTTCCAGGCCGGAGCCTATATGTTCTCGGATTGAAGGAAATTCGAAGGTTCCAGAGCCCTCTTAAAATCATGGGGCTCCAAACCTCTTCTATTTTAAAAATAGGTATGATCAAGGCCATCGTCTTTTCGACTTTGGAGGTTATTAGCGATCCATTTGCTTAACGCATCAATTCATCTTTAGTTGCATTCAGGAATTCCTCAATGACTAAGGCAAAGCGCTCACATTCCCAATAGCAGAATTTGTGCCCTCCTTCGAACGCGATCAATTTCGAGCCCTTTATTCCGGCGTGCAACTCCTCGGCCATGCCATAGGGGACGGCATTGTCCTTCTTCCCATGCAAGATTAATGTTGGAACGCTGATACTATCGAGATCGCCGCTGCAGTCATAGTTGCGCGCCGCCCTAAGCTGCCTGGCGAAAGCATGATACGGCTGAGCGGACTTGTCGGAAGCCCCTCGCCCTGTCATTTTTCCGATTCTATAGCGAAGTGGAAGCCTTGCGCTCCTCGTTCTCCTTGCGAAGGTCGAGGTGAGGATTAGTGTTCTAACCAACTCAGGATGCCGCAAAGCCAGCGCCATGGCAATGCGACCCCCCATTGAGATACCGATTACGTTCGCTTTGGTGATGCTCAAGGCTCGGAGCAATCCAGCGGTATCATCCGCCATCATTTCAATCGTATATCGAATCCTCGGCTTGTCGCTACGTCCCTCTCCGCGATTATCGAACGCCAGGACCTTATGCTTCTGAGATAGCAGTCGGATTATTCCAGAATGAGATGCAAGATCGGTCCCAAGCCCAGCAATCAGGACCAATGGCTCGCCCGCACCGTGGACCTCATAGTACATGCTAATGTCGTTGATTCTTATTGTGGGCATGATCATACTCCAGCTTGTGAGACCATGATCAATGGATGTAGATACCCGAGCGACTATCACTCCATCATTCTTTGTATGCCCGGTAGGCGGCATTCATAATCTTCCTATCACCCTTTCAAGCTTAAGAGACAACTCACGGATGATGATCGATGGGCTCGCATTCGCCCTATTCCCATTGCAAAGGAGATGACCAGATATAGTGGTATTTCTCCGTATTTGAGTTATAGTAGATATTCGCATTTGCCATCAAAGGTCCAAGGACCTGTTGGAGCTCGTTCACTCCGATTCCATTTTCAGCGGCCAGCTCGCATAATCCCTCTTTTCCTATTCCATCTGGGTCCGCCTTGGATAATATCCCCAGGATGATCTCCGATTGTCGTTGAGGGTTTCCATTCACATACAAACGAGGCTGTTTTGGGATATATTTTATACGTTCGCTTCCTTGAAAAATCTAAAAAGTTGCCAAATCATGGCAACAGTGGAAGCAACTGGTCCTTAGATCCTTTTGCTAACTTGATTGACGGCTCCGCCTGGCGCGATAATGAAATCGAAAGAGCCTTTGAGGAAGTCGATCTTGACCACGGTTGGGTCATAGGTCCACGTCGATGACGATATCCCATCACCAAGATCTTGTTGCTTCCGTGGTTGTATTGCCACTAGCATTTGAGTTGGGGTTCTTCCTTCATTCATTTGGTGTACCTCATGATATCTAGTATGTACAGGTTTATATTATTTACGTCAATGTATGAGCGAAACAGCAACTATTCACTCGATTCTATGCTTATATCTTCTAATTATTAAGATATTATTAGCTATTTGTCTAAATTATACCAGTTGCCGAACTGTGGCTATTATGAATCTATAATTATTACTGAACAGAGCCACCACAAAACTATTATCAGAGAGGAGAATCCAAAAGTGAGTTGGAGATTCAGTGTCAACTTATTCCGCCAAGAATTGCAACCCCAGATAACGCTAATTACTTGATTTGAAAGGGTTAGTTCGTCCTCTTCGATATGATATTGTTACATTCTCCGGCCCGCTCGATTACACGGCTATTTATTCTGTCCTCTTTATCACAAGTGCTCTATTACGACCCTCCATCAAAGAATGCAAGTTCGCATAAAGAATTTAAAATGAAATTTGACCTGGATTGAGAATTATTACCCTTTCATTCGGCCCCATTACAGAATTATAGCCCTCTCAGTCATTCAGAACAGAGGACCAAGCTTTATTGGAGGATTTTATTTTAGATTTTAGCCCAAGATTTATTCTATTCGATTGGCTGTTTCATTCGCAATCGGTGATCCATTGCATCAATAGGGATTACTTGGAAGTGATGAATTGTCTTTGGCGGATGAAAAGGAAGAAAAAGCTCGGAAACAGATGATCAGCATATTGAAGAAATCGATGTGCGAAGAGGATGCCCAGGAATTCATGCGCCTTCTTATGGTTATCATGCATAGCAAATCACAACAGCGCTCGGCAGAAGGTGTTTTCATCGAGTAGAACAATTGAATCAGCGTTCTGATTCGGCGATATCTAGCCAGAAATCCTTTACATATGGATTTCTTTAATTCTCCATGGTGGCTATGCTAATATTGTTTTCAGACCGAACATAAGAATTGAAAGTGAAGTGCGGGCGACGGGATTCGGACCCATCCTAGCCAGACATTGATTTTCTGATTTCAATTCCTTAGGATTGCAGCAAATCTATTCTTTACATTTTCCCAATGCAAATCCTTATTATTAGGATGCTCGAGAGCATTCTTTGGGGAGTCGCCCCGGAGGTAAGAGAATGAAATTCATATCTCTCGTAAAGTGGAAGAAGAAGATCACGAAAGAAAGTATCAGTCAGAACCTCAAGTGCATGAAATACGAAGCGTCCAAAGAAGGCATCAAAATGATCGAAATATACTGGACGCTAGGCCGCTATGACGCGGTCGCCATAATGGAAGCGCCCGACGAGAAGGCAGTCATGAGGATGGCAGTTAGGCGAGGGGAGTGCATGGCGATAGAGACAATGGTGGCCATTCCGGCCGAAGAGGCAAGGAAGCTTGTCAAGTGATTGCCTGCAATTGCTTAATGAAGGAGAGTTGAACCCCTCTCCTTTCCTTTCTCGGGATGCGGTGAGGTTCGGGTTATACGAAATGTGCTGACACCTGCTCTTCCCTTTCGCTAGTAGGAATCCTTATGCCATTTAATAGGAATGAAGCCAGGGAGACTTCGACACGGATCTAAAGAATGAATTGTTCTGGTTGATCGGCTTGGCATTGCTATGAGTCATCTTGTCCCTCTATCTGCCTATTTGGAGATTAAGGGAAGATAGCAACTTCGTAAATGCCCAATATGATTTCTTCTCATTCGAAGGTCTCTTCTCATATGGACTGGGGAGTGGCTCGCCAACAAAAGAATTCGTTTCATTATCAGGCCTTCCTTCAGGTTTCCCTTTTGGGTTGGTGCTCTCAATCCTTTTGGAGAATGAGAAGGAGTTGCGAAGGCTGAGGAATGGGTGAGGTTTGGACTTTGGCTAGAATGTAATGCGATATTTTTGATCCTTCAAAGAATAGATTTCAGCCCTCACGCTCATGATTCCTAGCGCTTCCTCGAACCTGGCCTCACTCACCCCTTTATTTTGGATCAGATTCCAGATTTCGTCCTTACTGAGACCTCCTGATCCAGCCTTACTTAAAATTTGATAAATGACATCATCCACATATTCAGTCAATACCCCAACCGATTCTCCGTCTTCATGAGATTGGGGTTTCTTTTCCGTTGGGCTTTGATTACATTCCCTAGCGACAGTCATGCCAGCTACTACAGGTTCGCTTGACCCAGCCGATCCTTCATCTGGAGCCAACCATCTAAACTCCGATTTCAGCTCGCCTTGAATCGATACATCGACTGTCAGTTCGAGATTTGCACCGCAATTTGGACAATGAGCTTTCTGCTTCATACATTCGCCTTAGGTCGTATGTTGAGCATTATCTGATTTGATAATACAATCGGTGATTAATTGAGATGCGGTCGGGTTCGGGCTACATCTAATACGCGAACCTCGTTTTGAAAAGGGATAACCGCACGATCACGGGATAAAAGTGCGTCGTGCGGTTGTGTTTGTTGGGGATTTAGTGTTACGGGTAAGGGAATTTTATCAACCCTTTATGGTTGAAGGCTTTCCCAGACCCGTAACGGAAGTAGTTTTGGCACTCCTTTGATATAGACCTTGTCCGCTTTTTCCACGGAAATCTTCGGCAATAACCGTCACGTTCATACCATCCCTCCCGTTTTGGAATTTATATCATGACCATAAAAGTCAAGTCATGCGATCAGGACTCTGCAATGATCCTTGGAGTAATTACTATAGGGCATTGACTGAACAAGACCGGACACATTCTGCGAGCTGACTAAGAAAGTCGCCAATACACGCTGAAGCTACCACAACCGCGAACTTCACCGATCCGATGGAGGACAAACTGCTTTCCATTATCTTGGAGAACTAGAAGGAGCTGCGACGGCTGAGGACACTGTGAGGTTCGGGCTCTGAGATATGAGCTAGAATCGTTTCTTCTACAAACTCGACGTCAATCTCAAATCCATCAATAACTGAATCCGACGCCCCAGCCCTTTTCTGTCCCCATCTCCGTGGAAATAGCGGGGAAGTTATACCTACTGAGACGACGACCATTGAGCCAATGATTGAACACATGCCCCATTTCGACCTTGATCTCTTCTCGTTGGAGAGCAATCCATATTTCGCACCCTTCCTCGATTATCTTAAGGAGAATGAGGCATTGAAATGCTCTGTCTTGACAGCTGTCCAACTCGAGAACCTTGAGATATGCAATCTGCTAAAGAGGATGTCGAGCGATGGATTGGTCGAAATGTCGTCGCGAGAAAAGGACCTCGGATCCTTCTCG
>PMBU01000082.1 GCA_003153895.1 Methanomassiliicoccaceae archaeon
TCCGGTTCAAATCCGGACAGACCCATCACATATTTCAATTTTTAGATAATAATATTTATTCTATTCACCTAGCCTCCGTCCACCTTCCGCTTCAATTCCATGGCGAACTTTTCCATTCGCAGAATGAAATCGGTTCCCATCTTTCGGTCGAAGAAGTTGTTCGCATCGATGAACGCCGCCTCGGACAACTTGGGTGGAACGGCGATCTTCAATGCTGGCCAAACATCCCGATCTTCCTCTCCGATGTGCTCATCCATGTGATCGTAGAGCTGCACAGAAACCTGCCCGAAGCGCCTTAAGTCTCCTGCCTGGAGCGCGCTAGCCAGAGAATCTGCGAGATCTTTTGCTCGACGGTGATCGCCGAGTAAGTCTGGCAAAATATCCCTCACTTCTTTAGAGGTGTATTCGATCAGCGGGAAGACGAAACGCTCCTCTTTGTGATGATGGTATTCGTCCATGAACATCTGGAAAAACTCCACCGCCCTAGGCAGCAGGTCGTTGAACTCCGAGTACCGCTCCTTCTCGACCATCGCCTTCATCGCCCCGAGTGTGGTTCTGAGGATGAGGTGATCGTGGGCGAGCTGTGTGAAAAGGCTCATGCCTCTGACTCCCATCTGCGGGTATCTATCGTTTGCGGTCGGCCTGAGCCCCTCACCGTGGTTCTTTGTAATCGATCGATAGTAGGTCGAGCAGGTGTCGATATTGCCAGTCGCGCTCCTTTGCAATATTGGCCTCTGCCTTTTGGGGATTGCCAGCCCAAATAGTCTTTGCTGCATACCACGCTGCCGCGATGGAGTGAGTAGGAACATGAGCGGTTGCCATGGCTTGGCCAGCAGCACGAGCGGCAAAACGAGCCGCGCTATCTTCTTCCGTTTCATGGGCAGCTGCGTGGGCGGCTAGCGAGGCTCCACGGACATCCACCATTCTGAATACTCCAGTGCGAACCCATTCCCGGCATGCCTCGATGGCTTTTCGTGGTCTGTCATCTTTCGGATGCTTGCTTTCAAAGTAAGGCAATGCGCGCTCCGCGCAGTCAGCAGCCCAGGTAGCCAAAACCCGGTGATCGCTTTTCTTCACGAGCTCTGCGATTTCCTCACTGGTGCTTGCATCAACGAATTTCATTCTATTCTCCGACTACGAGGGCATACGCCACCCACTAAACACCCGGTCCCAGGAATCATTTCGCATCATTAAAAGTTATGAATGGGAATTACGACTGTTTCGAAAAGAAAAGGTCATATCCTCCATTATTGCATAATTGCATGGGCGGAGGGTGA
Organism: Methanomassiliicoccaceae archaeon; assembly: GCA_003153895.1. Classification (GTDB taxonomy): domain Archaea; phylum Thermoplasmatota; class Thermoplasmata; order Methanomassiliicoccales; family UBA472; genus FEN-33. The sequence continues at coordinate 1,278 of PMBU01000082.1, forward strand.
GATTCATCCAGAAACCAAAGAACTCCGATGGAAGAAATGGATAGACTGGATAAGATTCAAATACAGACATACCATCGAGAAACCATATAGAGGTGTTGCAGATGCGCAAACTGACCCTTGGCCTAGTCCAGATGTGCATGTCGGACAGTATGCAAAGCAATCTGGACCATGCACTCGCGCTGATCGGATCGGCGAGCGAAAAAGGGGCAGAAGTGGTCTGCCTGCCCGAACTCTTCACGACCCGCTATTTCGCTCAATACGAGGGCGAGGAGCAGGAAGAGTTGGGGCTCGCCTGTAGGGACACCATCCCCGGCAAAGCGACGAGGGCTTTGGCTGCCATGGCGCGGAAGAGCAATATCACTTTGATCGGCGGTTCGATATACGAATCGGACATCGATAGGACTTACAACACCTCGACCGTCTTCTCCAACAAGGGCAAGATGCTGGGCAAGTATCGGAAGACACACATCCCTCAGGACCAGTACTACTTCGAGAAGGAGTATTTCGAGCCTGGCGATACTGGCTTCAAGGTGTTCGAGACCGATCAGGCAAAGATCGCCTCATTGATCTGCTATGACCAATGGTACCCGGAGGCGGCGCGTTGCTGCGCGCTCCTCGGAGCCGATGTCATTTTCTACCCGACCGCCATCGGCACGGTCAAGGGGATCCAACAGACCGAGGGCAACTGGCACCGGGCATGGGAGAACGTCATGCGTGGTCATGCCATCGCGAACTCGTTGGTCGTGGCCGCCGTCAACCGTTCCGGCATCGAGGACCGGATGCGCTTCTGGGGCGGCTCGTTCGTCATCGACGCCTTTGGCAAGACGCTGAAGCGAGCTGGAGGCAAGGAAGAGGTGGTGATCTGCGACATCGACCTGGACCACGGCATGGAGGTCAGGGATGGGTGGCGCTTCTTCCGGAACCGCCGACCGGAATGCTATGGCGAGATAGTGGAGCCGTTGAGGAAATGAGGTGCTGAGGATGGACCAGGAGACGCCACGCTCGATGAATTTTCGCATGCCCGCGGAATGGGCCAGGCACGAGGCCACTTGGCTTTCCTGGCCAAAGAACCCCTTGACGTTCCCGGACCAGAGCTTGCCGGCAGTGGAGGGCATCTTCGCCAAAATGATCGCGGCCCTGAGCCATGGCGAGTTGGTCAAAGTGCTGGTCGAGGACCAGACCATGGAGGATCACGTTCTTGACCTGGCTGTGCGAGAGGGTGCCGAACTAGGCAAGATCATACCCATGCAGATCAAATCGGCAGATGTATGGATCAGGGACTATGGTCCGACCTTTCTCCTGAACCAGAAGACCGGGGAAAAGGCAGCGGTCAAGTGGACTTTCAACGCGTGGGGAGGCAAATACGATGACCTGCTCTACGACAACATCACCGGGGAGGACATTGTCACGCAGAGTGGCGTCCGGGCATTCAGGCCAGGGATCGTCCTCGAAGGTGGCTCGATAGACGTGAACGGCGCTGGAATAGTGCTCACCACCGAACAGTGCCTCCTCAATAAGAATCGCAACCCGAAGCTGAACAAGGCCCAGATCGAGGACTATCTGAGCGAATATCTGAATGTGGACCGGACCATCTGGCTGTCGTCGGGCATCGAAGGGGACGATACCGATGGTCACATCGATGACTTCGCTCGCTTCGTGTCCGAGACGGAGGTGCTGTGCGCTCATTCCCGCGACCGGTCCCAAGCGAACACCGAAGTGCTCAAGCGAAACCTGGCCATACTCCGTGAAGCATCCGACCAGGACGGACATCAGCTGGTGGTCAGGCAACTCCCGATGCCGAAGCCGCTATGGCTCGAAGAGGAGGAACGTTGGTTGCCTGCCAGCTATGCGAACTTCTATGTCGGCAACGAGTGCGTGCTGTTGCCAGTATTCAAGGATGCCAGCGATGCTAAGGCCGTCCAGATGCTCGAGAACGCCTTTCCGGAACGTGAGATCGTCCCCATAGAGGCCATCGACTTGGTCTACGGCTATGGCGGAATCCATTGCGTTACGCAACAGGAGCCGTCAGCGGGAAATGATGACAGATAAGGATGCGAGGCTATGAGTTCCAGCCGAACCATGAGTGCGCCATTTTCGGATTGCTCAGCAAGACTGATTTAGGCGGACCGGCACTATACATTGGCTTGGTGGAAAAGATGCGCAAGAAAGAGAAGGAGGTCACCGACATCGCGGTGATGGAGTCCTTGCTGCAGGAGGCGGAGACGATGAGGCTGGCCTTCTGCGATGGAGATGAGCCCTACATCGTTCCAGTGAGCTTCGGATATCAGGATGGGGCGATCTTCATTCACTCAGCAAGGGAAGGCAGGAAACTGGAGTTGATCAAGCGCTCCAATAAGGTCTGTTTTGAGGTTGACAGATACAAGACCGTGAAGAAGGACTTGCCATGCAAATGGACCATTGACTATACCAGCGTCATCGGTCTGGGCGAGGCCAAGCTGATCGAGGGCAAAGAGGAGAAGAACAGAGCCCTCGATGTCATAATGGCCCATTATGGAGCGGTTCCGCCATTCGAATATTCAGAGTCAGCGCTATCGAAGATGCTCGTCATCCGGATAGCCGTCCGATCGATGACCTGCAAGCGCTCGATAGGATGATAAAAGTCAGCAATCGAATCGCTTCAAGATGGAACCAGTCCTAACAACAATCNNAATCGAGGTTGAATTCGATGGAAGAGACCAAGATATATACCCTCCAGCCATTGCCATATGATTACAAGGCGCTGGCACCGACCATTTCGGAAGAACTGCTCCGACTGCATCACGATAAGCATCACGCAGCCTATGTCAACGGCGCGAACGCCATCCTCCAGAAATTGGAGAAGGCGCGGAAGGAGAACGTGGACCTTGATATGAAGGC
>PMBU01000015.1 GCA_003153895.1 Methanomassiliicoccaceae archaeon
TCCCTCTCCTCGATGGTGCATTCGAATTTGTCCATGTCCGCGTAGGTGGCGAATCGCTGCACCGTTTGCTTGACCAGGTCCCCATATGGCATGGGATGCCGCACTGCGACCACGTCCAAACCTTTGGCGCGCAGTATCTTGCATATCTTCCGGGTCGTCTGGCTCTTGCCAGATCCGGTGCGCACCGCGCAGACCGAGATCACCGGGACCTTGGAGCGCAGCACGATCTTCTGGTTGCCCATCAGCCTGAAGTCGGCGCCGAGCGCCAGGACCATAGATGCTTTGTGCATCAAATCCAAGTGAGAAATGTCGCTATAAGCAAAAACGACCTGTTCCACGCCATGCTCGCGGATGAGCTCCGGAAGCTTTTCCTCGGCCACTATCTGGATGCCGTTGGGATAGAGCTTGCCCGCCAGCTCTGGCGGATACCTTCTCCCCTCGATGTTCGGTATCTGGGTGGCAGTGAACGCCACCACCTCGTGATGCTCGTCATCCCGAAAATAGGTGTTGAAATTGTGGAAATCCCGACCCGCGGCTCCCATGATCACGACTTTGCAGCGCTTCAACCGGACCACCTGCAAAACCATTGCTACTGGCTCTATATTTCAGTTATGTGAGGTAGGTTATCAACAGACAATATCGGCCAGAAGGTCATCAGAAAATTATCTATGCTAATATATCATTCAGCAGTCGATGGTCTACAAGATCCCCAAGGCCGAGGTGCTCGCCGAAGCGATAAGATCGGCCTTGAAGGAGCAGTCCACGGTGGTCTCGCAGAACCGTTTTGCCAAGCTCGTCAATGACCAGCTGAGGTCGATCGACGCGGATTATACCGCTTCGGAGGAACGAATCCGTCGGGTGGCTCTCTACCGCAAGCTGGCGAAGGTGGAAATCCAGACCCGTGAGGCGGAGGAGAAGAGCAGGAACGTCCGCTGCCCAGTCTGTGGCTCCAAAACGAAACGCATCCAGAATGAGACCGTCTACGGCGGCAAAGTCACCCTGGGTTACAAATGCCGCGCCTGTGGCTATTGGACTGGGATGAAAAGGCGCGTACCGACCCGCTATATCTTCTATGGCGACGGAGCGAAGTTCCCCGTGCCGGACGAGTCAGTTCGCCCTCTAGACCAGACGCCAAGCCAACAGTAGATGCGAACCGTCCATGACCAGTTTTTATATACCTTCTGAAGGCTCGCATGGTTCATGTGCGAATCGACGGTTTTCCTGGAGGACAAAGAGGGAGCTCACGAGGCCATGAAGGAGGTGGCCCGCATCATAATGGAAGGCAAGGACGCGGTCTGCACCGACATCTTGGGCGAACGCGTCGTCCTCAAGAATGTCAGGCTCAAGGAGGCCAACTTGCTCAGCCACGGGATCGTCTTCGTGAGGAATTGAGATGCCTTTGAAGATCGCCATATCCGGCAAGGGCGGAGTGGGGAAGACCACCATAGCGGCTCTGCTCGCCAGGATGTATGCCAGAGAAGGCATGAAGGTACTGGCGGTCGACGCGGACCCCTCGCCGTCGCTCATGGCTGCGGTCGGGATCCCGGAGAAGACGAGGGAGAAGGCCAAACCGCTGGCGATGATGTACGACCTGATCGAGGAACGGACCGGCGTCCGCCCCGGGCAATCTCCCGGCGGGATGTTCCGCCTGAACCCGCAGGTCGGAGACCTGATGGAGAACTATTCCGTGGAAGGGCCGGACAAGGTCGAGGTCCTCCTGCTCGGCACGATAAAGCGAGCGGGAGAGGGCTGCTTCTGCCCCGAGTCGACGCTGCTGAAGCGGGTCATGGACCACCTCCTGCTGGAGGAGGACGAGATCGTTATCATGGACATGGAGGCGGGACTGGAGCATTTGGGAAGGGGAACCGCCCGCTCGGTCGACATCATGCTGATCGTCGTGGAGCCTGGCACGCGCTCGCTCGATACGGCGGAGAGCATCCAGCGCATGGCGAAGGAGCTCGGCATCCGCAGGATATTCGCGGTGGCGAACAAGGTCTCCACAGATAAGGAGAGAAAGAAGATTAAGGAGCGGCTGGACGCCATCGGGTTACCATTGTTGGCCGTCATCCCGAGGAACGAAGGATTGGTCGCGGCTGACATGAACGGGACCCCGGTCATTGAAGCCACTGACATCGAACCAGTGATCTCGGCGGTCATGAAGCTGAAAACTGATCTGCGTTGAACGATACCGCTATTCTGAGCATTACTGCTCTGTCTCGTTGAAAAAATAAAAATTAAGGGGGCGCCACCGCCCCTTTGGTGTTTACTTCTCCTTCAACGCCCGCATCGCCACTACGATACCGATGACGACCAGCACGAACGAGAACGCCAGCAAGCCAACGATGTCCACCCATAGCGGGTAGATACCGACCGAGCCGGCGAACAGCAGTTGCCTCATGCCGTCCACTGCCAGCGTCAATGGGTTCACCTTCGCTACTGCCTGCAGCCAATCTGGCATGCTGTTTATCGGGAACAGTGCCGCCGATGCGAACATCAGGGGCAGGTTCAGCAGGTTGATCACGGCGAACAGCGTCTCCTGGGTCTTGATGGTCAACGCTATCGCCACGAATATCGCGGCGAATGCCGTAGCCAGCAGCACCAGTATCAGGATCATTCCGAGGCCGGACAGGATGTCGAAGTTCGATGTGACCGTCAGACCGGCCAGTCCTGGTATGTGCGTGAAGATCAAAGCGATTACCAGCACCATCAGCGCTGATATGACCGCTCTGATCATGGCGGCCAAGATCCTCGACACCGGGATAGAACCCCTTGGTATAGGCGCGGCCCTAAGCTTGTTCAGGAATCCGAACCGGCGGTCCCAGACGACCGACATCCCAGCGAACATGCAAGTGAACAGTGCGGTCACGGCCAGCATACCAACAGACATATATGACATATAATCCGGCGCACCATTGAGCAAGGCCGGGGGCATTTTGATGGGCAACGCCTGCCCGAACAGCCCCAGCCATACGATCGGTTGGATCAGCAGCATGAATATCTGAACCTTGGCGCGGTACCAATGCTTCAGCTCGCGCACCATCAACGCCGTCGTTTCACGGATCATCAGCCCGACCTCCTCATCTGTCTGGCGGCGGCCATCCTGTCGAAGCTCCCAGACTGCTCTGCGTCCCTCAGAGAACGCCCGGTGTATTCAAGGAACACCTGGTCCATGTTCGGCCGCTCAAGGCTCACGTAGGTGACGGAGCCTCCCCTCTTCGATATCTCTTGTAGTAGAGGAGCGGTGACGGTCTCCCCATTGAGCACCTTCACGCGATAAGATCCATCCTCCTTCTTCACGCTTAACACTCCTCCTACCGACTTTATCGGCTCGGTGAAGTCCATTTCGCCGCTTATCTTGAGCGATATGACATCGCCTCCTAGCGACTCCTTGAGCTTGATAGGGGTGTCCAGCGCCATGATCTTCCCCTTATCGATGATGCCTATCCTGTCGCACAGGGAGTCGGCCTCCTCCAGATAATGGGTGGTCATGAACACCGTCATATTCGAGTTCTTCCGCAGGTCCCTGATATGCTCCCACATCGTCGTTCGGGTCTGTATATCAAGCCCGAGCGTTGGCTCATCCAGGAACAGCACTCGTGGCCGGTGGATGAGGCCCTCTGAAAGCTCCAGCCGCTTCCTCATGCCCCCAGAGTATGTCTTGACCATGCGGTCTGCCGCCTCCTCTAGCTTGACTAGTGCCAGCAGCTCATCGATCCTTTCCTTGGCGACTTTCATTTCGACGCCATAGAGCGTGGCCTGCAGCATCATGTTCTCTCTTCCGGTCAGATCGTCATCCACCGTCATCTCCTGTGGCACCAGCCCGATGGACCG
>PMBU01000078.1 GCA_003153895.1 Methanomassiliicoccaceae archaeon
GACTTAACGACAGTGATCCAGAAGAGAAGGAGCATCCGCAAGTACAAGGACAAGGAGATCCCCAGGGAGCTCCTCACGCAGATATTGGAGGCAGCCCGCCAAGCCCCTTCGGGGGCGAATCGTCAGCCTTGGCAACTGGTGGTAGTCACCGATGCCGAGAAGAGAAAGGCTTTGGTCCCGATCTGCAAGGACCAGAGGTTCGTCGGAGAGTGCTCAGCCTTCATCGCAGGTATCGACGACCCTTCGCAGAAATGGGCCAGGGTGGATGTCGCCATAGCGATGGAGCATATCGCCTTGGCTGCTGTGGATAAGGGGCTCGGTACCTGCTGGATTGGCGCCTTTGACCCGGAGAAGCTGCGGATTGCCCTTGCAGTTCCTGCAGGACTAGTCGTAACCGCCGGAATGACCCTGGGGTATCCAGATGAGGCACCGGAGGCGCGCACCCGCAAGAACCTGAACGAATTGGTACACTGGGAAAGCTTCGCTTAATTGTTTGGAAAGACCGAAAAAACTTGACGAATGCGCCTATGCCCATTGAAAAAAAGGGCCCGTTCGTTACTTATGCAGGATTTCCCAACACCGAAGCCATTTAGTGCCAAGTCTGACTATTATCTCCGATGATTCTGAGCGCTTTCGGAGATGTCCATTGGAAGGACGGCATCGGCCGGCTGCGCGATGCCCGCGAGAGGTTCGGTCGATGCGACCTCGCCCTTCTGGCAGGTGACATCACCGACAGCAACAGCCTTGATGGCTATAGCGAAGTGATCGGCGCCATCAAAGAGATGAGCGATGCCGATATTGTCGCGGTTTTCGGGAACGAGGAGTACGACGCCTCCCATATCGACTACCGAGGACGTTTCCGAATCACATTTCTCGAGGATGAGGTGAAGGACTTCGTGGTCGAAGGGGTCAAGTTGCGCATAGTCGGCAGTACCGGCTCCTTAGACCGTCCGACCTGGTGGCAGCGCAATAACGTGCCAGACATCTGGCGACGCTACAAGGAAAGGGTGAATAAAGTTGGCACCTTGTTGGAACGGGGCGATGCCGACGTGCTGATCCTCCTCACCCACTATGCTACGACCTATGCTACATTGGAAGGGGAGAGGGAGCATGCTTTCGCCGAGATGGGATCGAATCTTTTCGAGCAGGTGGTGCTGGAAAAGCATCCTGACCTGGTGATCCACGCCCACGCTCATAACGGAAAGAGGCACGCGGTCCTGACGAAGAAACAGCGCAGCCTTGAGAACTTCAAGTCAACAGAGGCCGAAGTCCCAGTGTACAACGTATCGATACCTGCAAATCATGGACCGACGTTCTTCGATATCGAAGGAGGGGACGACGGTGTGCGCATTAGTTGCCTGCAATGATGACGTGGACCTGAACAGGATGATACTGGAGGCTGCGACGCAGATACCTGACGGCATGGTCTCCACATATGGCGATATCGCCAAAGCACTAGGCGACGTCCGGGCATCGCGCGCCGTCGGAACTGTCCTGGCCAAGAACCCCCGGCCGTTCGTCGTGCCTTGCCACCGCGTGGTCTATGGGGATGGTAGGACCGGTTGGTACGATGGCCAAGGGAATGGTGCCGATCGAAAGATGGACCTTCTTCGCTCAGAGGGCCTCAAAATCGTCGATGGTCGAGTGGAGGACTTTGATCGAGTGCGCTTCAATGCGTTCGAGACCCCTTCGATATTGAAGGACCTTGCCGAAGAGCAGGAACGGTTGCGGGCCCTGGTAGTCGAGAAGGATGATTTTTCCAATCTGGAGTTCGTTGCGGGACTTGACGTCGCCTATGATGGTGTGATCGGCTATGCCAACATTATCAAGATGAGGCTGAGGGACCTCAAGGTGGTTGAGGAGCTGGATTTCAGTGCCGAGGTCAAATTCCCCTACATCCCTTCGTACCTGGGCTACCGCGAGCTACCGCTGTTGCGGCACCTCATCCATGGGGATGAAGGCACCGTCTATCTAATCGACGGGCAGGGAAGGCTCCATCCTAGAGGTTTCGGCATAGCTTGCCAAGTGGGCGTATGCCTGAACGTGCCTACCATCGGGGCGGCGAAGAGCTTGCTCATTGGGGATGTGGAGGGCGACGGGCACAGAGCGCCCATACACCTGAGCGGTCAGCTCATCGGATACCAATTGCATCCTGAAGGACGGACGAGAACATACGTGTCGGTCGGAAACCGAATATCCTTGGAGACGGCGACCAGCATATGCGATGGGCTAATGATCAACGGAGTCCCAGAGCCGCTCCGCCTGGCACATATTCGCTGCGAGGAATTTGCCAAGAAGGCGAGGGGAGGCTAGGCGAAGGTGCGAATTCTGATATTCGGGGCTGGAGCCCTGGGCAGTCTGGTCGGTGCCCTTCTGTCGAAAAGGAATGAAGTGCACTTATTGGTCAGACCTGGACATGCCCAGGCGATAAGAGAGGCAGGATTGAAGATCGAAGGGGCCGTCACCGAAACGTTCGCCCTTGAAACGCATATTGATCTCGAGAATGTTCCTCAACCAGACATCATCTTCGTTACGGTCAAAGCCTATAATACCAAAGCGGCATTGGATGCGCTGGAAAGACTTGCAGACAATGCCCGGATCGTGGCATCCCTGCAGAATGGACTGACCAACCTTCGCTTGTTCCAGACCTCCCTGCCCGATAAGGCAGTGATGGGTGTTACTTCGATGGGAGCTACCTTGATCAGACCGGGCAGGGTGCTCTATGCCGGAAAAGGGGACACGACTTTCGGGCATCTTGCGAATGATCCTGAGCTCTCAAAGGAAGCCGCAGACTTATTCAATCAAGTAGGGCTCAATGCCAGGGCCGATGCGAACATCGAATCGGAGCTATGGATGAAGGGGATCATAAGTGCCTCCATCAATCCTCTGACCGCCATACTAGGGTGCCAGAACGGCCAGCTCCTAGAAGACGAATTCGCGCTCGGTGTCTCTCATCTCGCCTGCAGCGAAGCCAATGAGGTGGCTAATGAGATTGGTGTGCAACTGCCTCCCGGAGATCCGTTCATGAAGGTGAAGGATGTGATGAGAGCAACGTCCCAGAACCGATCATCGATGCTACAGGATCTAGAACATGGGAAACGCACAGAGATCGATGAGATCAATGGCGAAATAATCCGAAGGGCGACTGCGATCGGCATCCCAGTACCAGTTAATCAAACCCTAAGGGCACTGGTGAAGTGCTTGGAACGACGCACTGTCTAACATACCAGCGTTCCTCTAGATGCGACAATACATACTTTTCAGGACCTTTGCTTTGCGTCCAGCATCGTTCGCATGGGAATGCAAATCATTAAGGCTTGAAGTATGGTTTTTGATTTTGTGATGAAATGGTAGATGTCAAGATGCTTGCGAAGAGAGCTCTCGAATACAAAGAGCGGGGCTTGAACGAGAGAGAGATCGGAGATGAGCTGCACCTTTCCATCGATACTGTACGCTATCTATTGGAAGAAGGAATGGAAAGCACCCTCCCGCCAAGCGATATCAAGATTGGCTGGCGCAGCATCGGGGTGTTCGGAAGTCGTATTGCCATGATGAGCGAACTGCTCGCGGACATCATCGTGGAAGAGACCGCCAAAAGCGAAAAGGACGTGGATGTCGTCATGGGAATCGCCGTCAACGGAGTAAGTTTCGCGACCTTCGTGTCAGAGATGTTAGACATCGAATTGGCGATCTACAAGCCTTCGATCGACCGTGGGAAGATGGGCGGCTCAATAAGTGGCAACTATGCTAGCGTCGAGGGCAAGAAGGTCGTTATCATCGATGACGTACTTTCAACCGGGGCGACTGCCCAGGAGGCGGTTAAGGACGTCCGCGCGGCAGGAGGCGACCCTGTTTTGATGCTCGTAATCATAAATAAGAGCAGCCAGAATGAGGTGGACCAGGTCCCACTGCGAGCCATCATCCGTGCCCGGTCCATGGGCGGTACCATATTGGGCGGCGGACCGTTGAGATCATTCCCGTACAAGTGAAGATCTGCCATGACGGACATCTGGGATGAGGATCATAGGCCACTCTCTGAGGAGGACCGCCAGAAGATATTGAGCAGGGTCCATTCCCTCCTTTTCTGGCTCGGCAAGCTCATCCCCGAGGAGGAACTGCTGGAGGGCGAGAGCATCCCGTTGCGGGAAGTGGTCTTCCGGTTCATCATGAAAGAGAATCCCAGCCCAGAGGATGTCCAGGGAGCGACCGACCTCGCGAATGCACTCGAAGCCAAGGCCAAGAATTTGGAAAAGCAGTTGCATGATGGACAGCTTACAAAAGGTGAGGCTCACATGCTCCTGGACGAGATCTGCGGACTGCTTCGGGCAGTGGACGACATCCGCAAGTCCAAAGGTGCTAGCGCATCGCTCATGGCCAAGACAGTGATGAATCGAGTCCAGGACGAGCGCCGATGGCTGGACTTTGTGAAGAACGTCACCTGAGCACACCTGATTTCTAGATTCGAGATTTCGCACAATTGCTTAGCTTCTCGGAAATGTTATATAATGTTTCGTTTATCCTTAGAAAGAATACGAAAAGTGAGAACTATTTCAAAAAAGGAGGGACAACATGATCGATCATCTCGACGAACGGATCATAGAAATAATGAAAAAGGATTCCAGACGGCCATTTGTGGAGATCGCTGATGAGCTGAAGGTTTCGGAGGGCACCATTCGCAGCCGCGTCCGGAAACTCTTCGAAGAAGGGATCATTCAAAGCTTCACCATAAAGACCAGCAGCAAGAACGTAAAAGCGATCATCGAGGTTAAGATCGATGTTAACGTAAATACTTCTGAGATTGCTAGCTCGATTGCGAAATTCGATGGTGTATCTGAGGTTTTCGAAGTCACGGGAGAAGAGGACATCGTGGCCATAATAGATGTCACCTCCTCACCCCAATTGAACGAAATAATCGAGAGGATCCGGCGCTTCGATAACGTTCAATCTACACGCACCCGTTTGATCCTCAAGGAACACTTTGGAGGCGAGTAAATGATCCAAGGATGCGCAACAGCGCTTGTAACCCCGTTTAAGCCGAACGGAGAACTAGATGAAGAGGCCCTTCGAGAGCTGGTCTCATTGCAAGAGAAAGCTGGTATCGACTATATCGTTCCCTGCGGGACGACTGGCGAATCAGCCACGATGACGCACAAGGAGCACCTGAAGGTCATCGAGATAGTGCTGGACCAAGCGAAGCGCGCCAAGGTGATCGCTGGCGCCGGAAGCAACTCGACGATGGAAGCGATCCAGCTGACGAAGGGTGCCAAGGATATGGGGGCGAAGGCGATCCTCTCGATCTCGCCCTACTACAACAAGCCCACCCAGAATGGCATCGTCAAGCACTACGAGACGATCGCGGATGCGGCTGACATTCCCATAATCATATACAACGTTCCGAGCCGGACCGGCTCGAATATCCTTCCCAGCACGGTGCTGAAACTGGCCGGACACTCGAACATCGTGGGAGTGAAGGAAGCCAGCGGGAACATCGGGCAGATAATGGCGATATTGGCGAAGGTGCCAAAAGGCTTCAGCGTCATGTCTGGCGATGATGCCATGACCTTCCCGATGATGTCATTGGGAGGGAACGGGGTAATCTCAGTGGCGTCGAACGTCGCCCCGAAGGAGGTGTGCAACATGGTCCACAGCGCCCTAGACGGGAATTGGCCCGAGGCGCGGAGAGAGCATTTCCTGTTGCTCGACCTGTTCAACAACCTGTTCATAGAGACCAACCCTATCCCGGTGAAGACCGCCCTGAGACTGATGGGCAAGACATCTGGAACATTCCGACTTCCCCTTTGCGACATGGAGCCTGCGAACCTCGAGGTCTTGAGGAAGACCTTGGCCCAGATCGGCCTCGTCCCCAAGTGAGNNGGTTCCTTGATATGCAATAGCGTCAGGCAGCAGAAGGACATGCAATTGGTCGGCGGAATCGTCTCCCAGACGGGAGGACATGTCGGAAAGGAAATTGCACCTGGAATATTGGCGTTCGGAGTTGACGACATGGTGAAGGTGCTAGAGCAGGCCGATGTCTACCTTGATGCCACAAGCGCTTCGGCTGTCGAGCATAACCTATTGCAGGTGCCGGGCCTCGGCGTGAACTGCGTCATTGGCACGACTGGGTTATCAGAGGATTTCCTGGAGCGCTTCGAAGGGCAAGTGGTCGAGAATGATGTCTCGGCCGTCGTCTCGCCAAACTTCTCCGTCGGCGTCAACGTCTTCTGGAAGATTTGCGGGGTGCTTGCCGCCGTTCTCGAGGACTATGACGTGGAGATAATCGAAACCCACCATGACAAGAAGAAGGATGCCCCGTCAGGAACGGCCCTAAAAGCGGCCCAGATAGTCTCTGAGGTCACCGGGATCGAGAAGATGGTCTATGGGAGGACCGGCCTGACCGGCGAGAGAGGAAGGGAGATCGGGATCCATTCGATCAGGGCGGGTGACGTGGTCGGTGAACATACCATCATCTTCGCTGGCAACAAAGAGCGCATCGAGCTCACCCATCGCGCCCATTCCAGAGAGGCTTTCGCGGAAGGCGCAGTCACCGCCATCCGCTGGGTTTCGGCTAGGAGGGACAGCAAGGTCCACTCGATGGCCGAGGTGTTGGGACTTTGATCAAAGTGATGAAGTTCGGCGGGACCAGNNACCAGAAAGCCTTGGTGGTCTCGGCGATGTCCGGTGTGACCAATAACCTGATAGCGCTGATGCGCGACCCCAATACCCCGAACGACGAGTTCTTCGATGAGCTGCTGCAGAGGCATGTTCTCGCAGCCAAGCCGCTGATGGGCTCAAGCGATCTCGATGATCTAGAGATGAAGCTCAAACTCCGCATCTTCGGTCTGCGACAGACGGTCGACCGCTACTTGGCCGATAGTGCGAACCGAGAGACGCTGCAGGATGCCATATCCTCGTGGGGTGAGCGACTGTCTTCCCTGATGATCGCATCGGTGCTGAAAGCACAGGGTATGGACGCCGTGGCAATGACCTCCGAGGAAGCAGGGATCGCAGCCGTCGGATCGCCAGGCAATGGGGCAGCGAACCTCGAACTGAGCGAGAAGAACTTCTCGGGCAACGTGCTCCCTTTGATAGAAGCAGGCAGGATCCCGGTCCTGACCGGTTATTACGGAGTGGATGCCTCTGGAAGGCCGTTGACCTTCGGGCGAGGAGGTTCCGATTACTCCGGTTCCGTGGTCGCCTATGCCTTGAACGCTAAAGTAGTGGAGATCTGGACGGACGTCGACGGTTTCATGACCGCCGATCCGCGCATCGTTCCCTCGGCAAAGACGATCCATGAGATGAACTACGGAGAAGCGGCGGAGCTAGCTTATTTCGGAGCGAAGGTCCTCCATCCCCGGACCATCGAGCCAGCGAGGAAGAAGAAGATCGTGGTCATGGTCAAGAACACCTTCCATCCCCAGGGCGAGGGCACCAAGATACACGACCTGCGGACCTCGGGGAACGAACTGCTGCGCTCGGTCGCCGTGAAATCAGACCTGAGCATTCTAAAGGTGTATTCGTCGGAGATCGTCTACAACCCTAGCTTGGTGACGAAGCTCCTGGAATCGGTGTCCGGGGACGGCGTGACGACCTATGCCATCTCCACCTCGCTCTCCACGCTGGCGATAGCACTTCCGTCAGGAGCGACGAAGCGCATCTGTGATAAGATAGGCAAGCTGGAGATGGGGCAGATAGAGAAAGTGAGGATCAAGGACAAGGTCTCGCTCATCTGCACCGTGGGGGACGACCTCATAAACCGCATGGGCGCGGCGGCTATGATCTTCGATGCGGCCATGGAAGCGAAGGCGAATATCGAGATGATCTCCGAGGGCGCCTCGGACGTAGCGCTCAACTTCGTCGTCCCGAGCGAGCAGGCGAACGACGTCGTGATGCGGATCCATGAGAGGTTCATTGAAGGCGGGACAGGTGGCTAACATGCGTCAATTCAAGAATTCCGATGGGCAGATGATGATCGGCGACTTGAGGGCGACCGAGCTGGCAGAGCGATTCGGGACGCCGCTCTATGTGACCGATGAGAACGCGGTCAGGGAGAACTATCGCCGCATCAAGGGGGCCTTCAAGCCGTACATGCCGGTCCGAGTGCATTACGCCTGCAAGGCCAATGCGGCACTGGCGATATTGCGCGTGCTGCAGCAGGAGGGCAGCTTCATCGATGCCGTCTCAATTGGGGAGGTCGACTCCTGCTTGCGGGCCGGATTCCCACCCGAGCGGATCCTCTTTACCGGTGTCAATGTCTCGAACCGGGAGCTGGAGGCGCTGGTCAATCGCAAGGTCATGATCAACATCGACAGCTTCTCCGAGCTCAGGCGACTGGCGGAGATCTCCGATCGGCCCAAGATCTCGTTCCGGGTCAATCCAGGGGTCGGCGCGGGACATCATGCCCATGTTGTTACCGGTGCGAAGAGCACCAAGTTCGGCATCCCCAAGGATGAGATCGTCCGGGCCTACGACGAAGCGCTGGAGCACGGGTTCATCCCGTTCGGACTGCATGCCCACATCGGCGCCGGGGTGCAGGAGGCTGCGCCGTTCGTCGAGGTGACCGAGGTCCTGGTCAACATCATGAACCAGATCGAGGATGACCTTGGCCTCAAGCTCGATGTGCTGGACATCGGAGGAGGCGTGGGAATACCCTACCACCCGGATGACAAAGCGATGGACCTGGACTCGTTCGCCAGCGAGGTCACCTCCCGGATTAAGGGAAAATGCACCGCCAGAACGATCGCCGTCGAGCCTGGGCGCTACATCATCGCGGATACGACCGTCCTGTTGACCAGCGTGGTCGATGTGAAGCAGACCCCCGACAAGAGGTTCTGCGGGGTCGATGCCGGATTCAATACCCTCATCCGACCGGCGTTCTATGGCTCGTTCCATCATGTGGCAGTGGCCAACAAGTTCGAGCGGACGGCCGACACCCTCTACGATGTGGTCGGGCCGATCTGCGAGACCGGTGACTTTCTGGCCAAGGACCGTCTGCTGCCGAAGGTCGATGAGGGGGACCTGATCGCAGTGTATGACACCGGAGCGTACGGCTTCACCATGGCATCCAACTACAACATGCGTGGAAGACCGCGTGAGGTGCTCGTGAAGGATACTTCCGCATCGGTCATCCGCGAGGCGGAGAGCCTCGATGACATGCTCCGGCTGGAGAGGATCCCGACGAGGCTGATGATTTGATCTTCTACAAGTACCATGGACTGGGCAATGACTTCATCGTCCTGGAGGACTTCGATGGTAAGGCCCCAAAGACTCCTGATTTCACTAGGAAGCAATGCCACCGCCGCTTCGCGATCGGGGCGGACGGCATCCTCTACATATCCGGCTCGGAGAAAGCGGATGCCAGCATGAAGATCCTTAACTCCGACGGTTCGAAGGCAGAGATGTGCGGCAATGGAATACGATGCGTTGCGAAGCACCTCTTCGATTTGGGTTTGGTCAGGAAGAGGAAGATGAAGATAGAAACGCTGGCCGGCATCAAGGATGTCGATTGCATTGTCGAATCGGGACAGGTGATGAGCGTGACCGTGGACATGGGCGCTCCTGAACTGGACTGCGAGAAGATACCGATGGACTGCCGCGGCAGGTTCGTCTCCAAGCAACTGGACGTCGATGGGAGGTGCATCACCGGCACCGCGGTCTCCATGGGCAACCCCCATTTCGTCATCCTTGAGCCGTTGGACGAGAGCGCCCGAAAGGAGCTCGGCCCAAGAATAGAGGGGCACCCGATTTTCCCCCGGAGGACCAACGTCGAGTTCGCTCAGGTGCTGGCCGACCATATCGAGGTCCAGGTGTACGAGCGTGGCGCGGGATGGACCCTGGCCTGCGGGACCGGGGCTTGCGCCACCGTGGTTGCGGCAGTGGTGAATCGACAAGCGCCAGAGGGCAAGGAGGTCGAGGTCCGCCTGCCTGGTGGCAGCCTTTGGATTAATGTAGGCGCAAGATTATCCAAGGTAACGATGCGCGGCCCTGCGGTAAGGGTGTACCGCGGCGAATTGCAGGAGTGATTTGCGATGTCGTTCGACTATGCCAATCGAGTCAAAAAGATCCCGCCCTACCTTTTCGCGGAGATCGAGGAGAAGATCCGGATCAAACAGACACAGGGGGTCGACGTCATCGACTTCGGTATCGGCGACCCGGACATACCGACCCCTAAATTGATCGTCGACGAGATAGCCAAACAGCTCCAAGATCCAAAGAATCACAACTACCCCACCTCGGCCGGCGAGCCCGAGACCAGAAAGGCAGTGGCAGACTGGTACAAGAGACGCTTCGGGGTCGATGTCGAACCTCAAGGCGAGGTCTGCATCTTATTGGGCAGCAAGGAAGGCCTGGCGAACCTGGCCAGGGCTTTCGTGAACCCAGGCGACAAGGTGCTCGTTCCCGACCCCGCGTACCCGGTCTATGCCCAAGGAGCGGCGATGCTCTGCGACGCTGTCGCCGTCCGGGTCCCATTGAAGCCAAAGCGCAATTTCTGGTTCGAGGACTCGCCAAGGGAGCTGGACCCCGAGGCCAAAATGCTCTACGTCAACTATCCCAACAACCCGACCGGCGCGGTGGCCACCAAGGACTACCTGCGCGGGTTGTACCGCTGGTGCGTGGAGACCCATACCATCATGGCATACGATAACGCGTACTCGGAGCTCACCTTCGACGACTATGTCGCGCCTTCGATGCTGCAGATCGGGAAGGAGGGCACTATTGAGTTTGGCTCCCTGTCCAAGACGTTCAACATGACTGGCTATCGCCTCGGCTATGCCGTGGGAGATGCAGAGCTCATCAGCGGGCTGAAGAAGGTCAAGGCGCAGATCGATTCTGGCGCGCCGAAGTTCATCCAGAAAGCCGCGGCGTTGGCCTTGGAACAATATACCGGCAGCGAGAAGCCGCCCTTGGTGAAGGAGAACATCGCCATCTACGAGAAAAGGCGCAACGTGCTCGTCGCCGGATTGCGGGGAATGGGATTCGAGGTGCCGATGCCCAAGGGTACGTTCTATCTCTGGTTCCCCATCGACGGGAACAGCCTCAAATTCGCCGATAGGATGCTCGAGAAAGGTGTTGTGGTCACGCCGGGAGTCGGTTTCGGACCGGCTGGCGAGGGCTTCGTCCGAATGGCGTTGACGCAACCGGTCGACAGGATCGAGGAAGCGATGGCGCGAATGAAGAAAGCGCTCTAGAGACCGATATTGATCAATCGCTAGGGCATTTCCTATACTTCGCCGCCTTCAAAGCTTCGACCACTGGTAATGGCTTTCCTAGCAGAAATGTCTCCAAAGCGCCGCCCCCGGTGCTGACGTAGGAGAACTTGTTGAAGAATCCGAAATGCTCGGCTGCCGCCACCGTATGCCCTCCGCCGATCACACTGTAGGCCTTGGAATACGTCGTGGCCTGCATCAGCTCTCTGGTACCTTGGGCGAAAACGTCCTTCTCGGTCACGCCTGCCGGTCCGGAGATGAAGACCGTCCCTGCATGGCTTATCACCTTGGCGAACTTTTCCATGCTACCACGCCCGATGTCCAGGATCGGGTACTCCTGTGGAAGATCGCCCACCATGATGTCCCGTCGATAGCATTCCACCTCGATGGCGACATCGAACGGCAGGAGGATGCGCTCGCCCTTCTCGAAGAGGAGCTTCCTCGCTGCGGCCAAAGCCTCAGGGGTGATCTCCTTCTCGATCATCTTCTCGGTCGGCCCGCCGAGCTTCACGCCGCGTGCCATCAGGAACGCGTTGCCCGCGACCCCGACCAGTATCACCCAATCAGCTATCCTCTTGGCCAGAATACGTTCCACCATCTTGACCGTCTCGCCGAACTTCGACCCACCGAAAACGAATATGGCAGGTCTGGCAGGGTTCTCGAATACGGTCTTCAACGCCTTGAGTTCCCTCTCCATTAGCCGTCCAGCTGCCGAGGGAAGCACGGCCGTGAACCCGACCAGGGACGCCTGCGAACGGTGTGATGCACCGAAGGCATCGTTCACATAGATGTCGAAGAGAGGTGCCAGTTTGGTCACGAGTTCGCTTTTGGCATGCTCCTCAGCCGTCTTCTTTTCCAGCTCAAAGGGAAGCTCGCGCACGTTCTTGAGGACGATGACCTCGCCAGCGGAAAGGGAGCGGATCGCCTCGATGGCCACCGGGCCATAGATGTCATCGACGTACTTCACCTTCTGACCCAGGATCCGCTCTATCATCTTCGCATGACATGCCAGGGACGTGAAGTCCCATTCGCCTGGGCGGCCTTGATGCGAAAGGATCGCCACCTTCGCGCCCTTGGAAATGAGCTCCTTCAGGGTCGGCATGGTCTGCTGGACTCTATTCCCGTCCTCGATCTCCAACGTGTCCTTGTTCAATGGACAGTTGATATCCGCTCGGAAGAGCACGGACTTGTTCTTGAAATCGAAGTCGTCGAGGGTGTTGAAGTCGGACATTTTCTCCCTTTCCCAAATGAATGAATTCGCACCTGGCAGATTATTCCTTTCCACTGCACTATTAGCAGCCCGATTTTCCACTCCAGGCCTATTTGCCGATTCCCATGGCCTTGTCGGTCTTGCGGATGGAGCGCATCGGGTCGGTCTCGGTCTTCATCATCGACCGGACGCAGTCCACGATCTCAGGCACTATATCGCTCTCCTGATGGATGGCCTGGTAGTAATAGAGGGTGTTGCCCTCCACCTTGATCCCATCCTGCCAGACGATGATCTCCATGAAGTCCCCGCGCGGACGACCGAGATCTCTGGCAAGTTCCATTATCTGGGCCGAGGACTTGATGCCGTGCTTTCCGCTCACGAATCGGATGCGCGGGACGTTATCCCAGACGCTTAAGATATCGTTCTCCGTCGCTTTCTTCTTCAGATCCACCGTGACACAATGGACGTGCATCATCGTCGTAGGTGTGACCACTGCCATGGTGCGGATGGGCAGCCAAGGCATGATGGTCTGGACGTCGATCCCATGATGGGTAGGCAATTTCAAGCTGGGCTCGATAGCATTCAATGCCGAGCCTTTCTTGTCTCCAGGGTCAGCCCCTCGGCGGACCAGCGCCGCGAAGGCCTTCTCGATCCCGAAGACCCGGTCGATGGGGAAGAGGGTCCTGACCAGCCCAGTGGTGTTGCATGAGACAACGCGAACGAATTGCGCCCCCCATGCCTCTTGGTAATTGGCGAAGGCATTGAACGAGATGCCAGCTATGCCATGCTCCTCCCCGCCCATGAAGATGGCTTTGACGCCAGCCTTTTCATATATCGGTTTATACAGTTTCCCAATTCCACCAGGCGTTGCATCCACGATGACGTCACACTTGGGGATTAGGTCGTCCAAGGTTCCAGCTAAGGCTATTTCCTCCTTCTCGAATTCCGCAACATTTTCTTGGGCAGCTGCATATAATGGGAATCCTTCTTTTATTGCCAGCCTGGCTTCGTAGCTGGGTTTGGTCTTGGTTACCCCGACGACTTCCATATCGTCCATTCGATGGATGGCGGAAGCGGCCCGCTTTCCGATGGTGCCATAACCATTGATTCCGACCTTGACTTTCAATACCCTCACTCCCTACTTTCAGTACATACTGATTAAGGAATATCTCCCTTACGGTGGAACATGCACAATTATCAAGATGATCGATAATGGAACGAAAACAGAAAAAGAAGAAAAAAAAAGGAAATGGATTTTGCGTCCAGATTACTTCTTTTCGGGAACAATCTTCGCTTTGAGCTTTGCGATTGACCTTCCAATCAGTAATACTGCCACAACCGCCAGGATAGTGACGATTATCGCATAGACGAAATAGCCTACTCCAGGATCGCTCGTGAACACCGAATCGACAGCCCATTTGATCGCTTGGTTCCATGCCAGTGCAGCGATTAGCCCGAAGGCAGCAGTCATCAAGGCCGATATTGTGTCCATGACCTGGATTCTGAAAGCAGTGGTCTCAGCCATTTCTTTCCTCCCTAACTGATCCCCGAGGGATGGTGCAAACAAATGCGAAATCAATATTAAAAAATTTTGATGGTTCAGGACGACCTCGTCACTGATGTAGTCGGAATGGCTGCCTTATGACGGTCTTCAATTTCTCCGGGGCGCTTTTCCTCGGGTCGCTCATATAGATCTCGTGATGCTTTCCTATTAGCGTCCCGCCCATTTCAAGAATGAACCTGTGAATCCCCTCTATTGTTGGGCTTTCGTCCGCATATGGACCAACATACATGATCTGAGCTGCCGTCCCTTCTTCGTAACTTTCCAGGCGGAGCTTGGGCAGCTAGGAGAGATCCTTCTTTTTTGTCACGGCCTTCTTAGCAGCGATGGTCATTTCCTCGGTGATGAAATCCGAAACCAATATCATGGCCGTCCATTACCAGTCCTGCTTATTGCCAAATACCAGAGTGCCCTCATCGGTGTTCCACCAAAGCCCTTCCAGAGGACCTACCCTGAAGTCCTTTCCGGGGTCTTTCTTCTTCATATCGAATTTTAGAGTATATGCCATGGAATAGAGCGCCATTATGGCCCCTTGGTAAGCCTCAGATGTGTTGGGATCGCCCTCACCATCCACCATGAGGAAGTTCATTTTGGGGACGTTAACGTCCACGACCGTCTTTCCCTTTGGGAAATAGAGTTGCTTCAGATCCTTCTTCCAATCGACAGGCATACTTTTTATTGAATTGAATTGCGACTAATGAAAGTTGCTGTTCGATACCTCTGTTGGCATATCCAGTAATCTTGAAATAGCCTGGCGGAGTTGCTTAAGCATAATGAGCGATCTAATAAGCGTTGGCCAGATGGGCTACTATGCCAAATGGTTCTTCAAATCTAAGCTCGGCATGAAGAGGCCATTGGTCAACACCATGATCATCAACTTCAACTGCAACCTCAGTTGCAAGCATTGCAGCATCTCAGGCAATGCGGACAAATTGCCCAATCCATCCCAGATGAATTTCGAGAACGCTAAAAGAGAGATGAAAGAACAATACGGGAAAGGGGCA
Organism: Methanomassiliicoccaceae archaeon; assembly: GCA_003153895.1. Taxonomy (GTDB): domain Archaea; phylum Thermoplasmatota; class Thermoplasmata; order Methanomassiliicoccales; family UBA472; genus FEN-33. The sequence continues at coordinate 14,980 of PMBU01000078.1, forward strand.
AGGATCCTCTTCTTCGAGGGCGGGGAACCGACCCTCTGGAAAGATGGAGAGAAGGACCTACGAGACCTTATCAAGGTGGGGAAGGACCAAGGCTACTTCGTGATTGGTTATACCACCAACGGCACGAACCCCATCATCGAGGACAGCGATGTCGTTTCCATTTCTCTCGATGGACCGAAGGGGGTCCATGACCAGATCCGCGGTCAGGGCACCTACGATAAGCTTATGGCCAATCTGGGTAGGACCACTCACCCCAACATATTCGCCAACATGACCATAATGAAGCATAACCTCGGCAGCGTGAAGGAAACGGTGGAACTCGTGGCCAAGAACGATCGCATTCGTGGCATCATGCTGAATTTCATCACCCCACCGCCATATGATATCGCGCTCACCTTGGAGGAGAAGAAGAGGGTCATCGCGCTCGCCCTCCAGCTGAAGAAGGATGGCATGCCGATCCTCAACACCACCAAGGCGTTGAAGGATATGCTCATCGAGGATTTCGGCGGGCTGTGCCAGGACTGGGTCTCGGCGTTCGTCCTTCCCGACTGCTCGCACTATGGCGGCTGTCCGATGCGAGGGACCGAGTCGTGCAAGAAATGCGGCTTTGATGCCGTCCGAGAATACCGTCTGATCGTGAAGGGGAGCCCGAGCGCCATCACGCAGATGTCAAAAAGGTTTGCATACTCAAAGAAATGATCACCAATAGCGCCTGAACGAGGGATAGCCTCAAGGCGTCCAGCACCGGGCGCATCTCGCGGAACTTATCCTCCTTGTTCTTGAGATGCCAGATCATGCTCGCCGCGAACGGCAAGGTCAGGAACAGCAGGGCGAACGTGAGATTGTAAAATACGAGAACGAACACAAATCCATACAGGATTGCCAGTATCCCTACCAATATACTCGCTGCCTTATCGACTCCGAAGCGGACCACCAGGTCCTTCTC
>PMBU01000006.1 GCA_003153895.1 Methanomassiliicoccaceae archaeon
AGTTTTGATGAGAGCGATTGAATAAATATCTAGATAAACTGACGTTGTATCTCTGGCGAGACTGGCATTTCCAATGCAGGACCAATCTAGCCTGTGAAATCCTTATTCCTCTTTTATCAATCGGTCATTCACAGTTAACGGGTCGACTCAACCATAGTCAGCATATCTTAATTACCTTCCTTGCGCCTTAGAAGTTTGATCTCGGTGCTCTGAACTGAGCCCTCGACGTAGGGTGTGTGGACCGAATGGAGAAAGGATCCAGCAATAGTTTTGCATGCATTGGTTTGGTGTCAATATTGCTCCTGGGGGCATTCTTCGTCGTTACCGCGGGCGTGGTGTCCGCAGCCCAGGACGGCGATTATATCTATACAGTGAACAATGGAAACGCTACCATCATTGGATATACTGGTGCTGGCGGAGCGATCACCATCCCTTCCACGTTAGGCGGGTATCCTATGGTGGCGATCGGGAACAGCGCGTTCAATAGCGCCAATGGACATTTGGTCACTTCAGTGACCATACCAAGTGGCCTCACCTCCATAGGGAGGAATGCCTTCTCCAATTGTGCCTCTCTGACCTCAATAACATTCTTGGGGTTCGTTGCGCCGACCACCGTCGGTCCGAATTGGATCTCCGGAACACCCGGGGGAATAAGAGGCCACGCATATGCCATCTCGAATTTCCCTGCTCCAGGGGGTGTTTTCCATGGATTGACGATGGGTGCGAACATACCTCTAACCGCCCCTGATGCCCCCACTGGACTCAATGCCACTCCTGGCAACGCCCAGATATCTCTGAACTGGACCGCCCCAGCGTTCAATGGTGGCAGCAATATCATCGGCTATAATGTCTACCGCTCCACGTCCGAGATCGGCAATTACACCCTGATCGCCTCTACCTCCGGTACGACCCATACTGATACTGCCCGGACCAACGGCCAGACCTACTGGTACAATGTCAGTGCGGTCAATATCGTTGGAGAAGGGGCAAAGACCGCCATAGTATCATCGACGCCATTCACCGTTCCTGACGCCCCCACTGGACTATTAGCCATTTTCGGCAACGTCCAGGTCACATTGAACTGGACCGCTCCATAGTTCAACGGCGGGAGCGATATCGATTACTATGTGATCTATCCGGATGGAGTTGCACTCCCCGATCATCCTATTGGTTTGACGACCGTCATCACCGGCCTCACCAATGGTCAGAACTACTCCTTCAGCGTCGCCGCGCATAACCTCGCTGGCATAGGCGCGCGGTCCAGTGCAGCGTCAGCGATTCCCCGTACTGTACCCGGCGTCCCTACCGGACTGACAGCTGTCGCCGGCAACGCCCAGGTCACATTGAACTGGACCGCCCCGGCGTCCAACGGCGGGAGCGATATAACCAACTATGTGGTTTATCGCGGCACGACATCCGGAGGCGAGATCCTACTCGTCTCCCTCGGAAACGTGCTCACATACATCAACACAGGTTTGACCAATGGCCAGACATACTATTACAGGGTGAGCGCTGTCAATTCGATCGGAGAGGCCCCGCAGTCCGATGAGGCCTCTGCTACCCCCGCGACCGTGCCGAGCGCGCCTCGAGGCCTGCAGGCCTTGGCCAGGGACTCGATGGTGCACTTGAACTGGACGGCGCCGGAGTATACCGGTCCTGGAACGTTAACGTATCATTTATTTAGGGATGCTTCGGAGATATGGAGCGGGACTGGATGGACATACAGTGACAGTTCAGTCACCAATGGCATCAATTACTCCTACAAAGTGGCCGCGAGCAACTCCGTCGGCTGGGGCGAGAACTGCACTGCCGTCATCGCAACGCCGTTCGGCCCGCCCTCGGCGCCGAGAGGTCTGACCGCAGCCGTAGGCAACGGGTCCATCGAACTGAACTGGACCGCCCCGCAATATACCGGGCCGGGGAACCTGACCTATCACCTGTTCCGCGATGGATTGGAGATCTGGAATGGGACGGCGATCGCCTATCAAGACGCTCCTTTGACGAAGGGCGTGCAATACTCGTACACCGTTGCGGCGCAGAACTCGATCGGTTGGGGGCTGAATTGCAGCGCCGTCCTCGCCACATCAGTGGGCGTCCCTGATGCCCCTTGGGGGCTAAGCGCGACATCAGGTGATGCGCAAATATCATTGAGCTGGAACGCCGTGAACTATTCCGGTCCAGGGAATTTGACCTATTATCTGTTCCGAGATGGTGAATCGATCTGGAGCGGAGTCGTCACCACCTACGAGGACATCGGGCTGATCAACGGACAGACCTACGAGTACAAGGTAGCCGCGAACAACTCCGTCGGCTGGAGTCCCAATTCCTCGAGCGTGAGCGCGATGCCACAAGGACCCCCGACCGCGCCGCTCGGATTGGTGGCCCAGGCTGGCAACGGTTTAGTCGACCTGAACTGGACCGCGCCTTCGTATCCTGGTCCTGGCATCCTCACTTATCACCTGTTCCGCGATGGATCGGAGATTTGGAATGGGACCGGGCTAGGATATGCCGACGCAGGCCTGACGAACTTCGTTTCCTATTCTTATACGGTCGCGGCGCAGAACTCGATCGGCTGGGGACCGAACAGCATTGCGGTCCTGGTTACGCCGTTGCCAAGCGAGATGGTGCCGACCGCCCCGAGGAATCTCACAGCAGTCCCAGGCAATGAGAATGCGACCCTGACCTGGGAAGAGCCCACCTATAGCAATTCGTCCGCGGTAACAGGATATATGATTTATTATGGCACCGCACCGGGTTCGATGCCTAACCAAATAACATGGAACCAGCTCGTATACGTCCTGGATGGCCTGAACAAGGGTGTGACATACTACTTCTCGGTGAAGGCGCAGAACAGCGCCGGCTGGGGAAATAACTCGAGCATCGAATTCACGATACCGTTCGGCGTTCCCAACGAACCGACGAACCTGTCAGCCGAACCGGGCAATGCGCAGGTGACCCTGAGCTGGAGCACGCCATCCTATTCTGGACCTGGATCATTGATCCATCATTTGTTCCGAGATGGCATTCTCGTTTGGTCTGGAAATGCATCGTCACACATCGACGCAGGACTTACAAACGAACAGGCGTATTCGTACAAGGTCTCGACCAGTAACGATGTCGGTTGGGGACCGAACTCGACCGAGATCCAAACGACGCCTTCGGCGATGATCCTGCCTGGTGCGCCCTCCAACTTCCATGTGACGGCTGGAAATGCGCGTGTGGATCTGTCCTGGAGCCCGCCAACGAGCAGCGGCTCTACTCCGGTTACGAGCTATAAGATCTATAGGTTAACGAACAGCTCCACCATGGCGCTCTTTGCGACGGTGACATCCGGTACTGGCTATACGGACACCGCGGTCACGAATGGACAAAATTACTTTTACCAGATACGAGCCAGCAGCTCCATAGGCAATGGCGCAGGGACGGAGATCCTGAGCGCCACTCCACATGCGCCAGGCACTCCCGGGTCCCCGAACGAAGATATGGCGATCTTAGTGTCAATCGTCACGGTGTTGGTAGTCGGGGCAATTGCGGCAATTTTCTATTTGAAGGTGGCCTTCTTCTTAAGAAAAGGCAAATGAAGCAAACCTTTCCCCTCTCAATTTTTCATCATGCACGCACGGCGAATAGTTGTGATCAAAGAAAGCGGAAAAGGTTTCGCCGGAAAAAATCAAAAAGGGCATTTTTAGTTTTGATTGAAGCAAAATAATAATTATCTGGATAAGGCATAGGGTGCTTCCCCCGGCGGGAGCATTCCTTGCTCGATCGCGTCAGGAAATGCACTCGGCTGGCCGCATTCTAGGGCAAAGGGCAGAATATATTGACCGTTGCATCATTATCCTATCCGGTGTGTCGATGATCTGCAGGAGCTGCAATAACCCGGTAGACGTTGCCCAAGGATACTCGTTCTGCCCCCATTGCGGGATGGCACTGGTCGTCACCACCCCATCATTGCAATCCTTGGGACCAGCGCCATCGGATTATGCGCAAAGGATGACTCCCACGCCATCACCTCAACAGTATTATCCGAACTCCCAATTTTCACTTCCCGCACCGCTTCAGCCCGCATTCGTGTTCAGGCCAGGCGAGACGCTGCTGCGGCTAATGAACGCCACCTACATAGGAGACTCGCGTAGGCAGATGGGAAGCGAGGACATAGACATACCCTTCGAAGGAGTGCTCATCATCACCGATCAGAGGCTCACCTTGGCCGTGCTGGTGGGGCTGATGAGCAAGCGCTGGTCCGTACACAAGAGCATCGAGCTATCCAACGTGAAAGGCACTGAGGTCCGCTCTGGGTACCGCAAGAACTACCTAGGCGTCTACATGACCAGCAACAGGGTCACATATACCGAGGCATGGATGGAATTCTTTGAGACCGATCTAAACACCCTAAAGCGCGGCAGGGCCATTGACCTGAGCTTCGCTCAGCAGGTGATCAATGACGCCTTGGCGCGAAGGGGAACAGGGATGAGATGATGCCCATCCCGCGCGGTGAGTGAACGAGAAAAGGAAGCGAAGTACGCAGGGAGCACCGGTATCAGCCAAGGAAGAATCGGGATGAAAATTGCCATTAATCAATAAAGATGATGGCCTAGTCTTCTCTTAAAAAACCGGGAAACATTTCAATTCTGGTTGATGATATGTGATCGTAACCGCGTTGAGCATTCGCAACTCTAATGGAAGAAGAATCCCAATCTCTTTCCTTCCCTGACGAACAAGGACACATCCAATCCCATCGATTCCATACTATTGACACTACGCCAAATTTGATGGTCCTTTAATTTCTTAGAGGCACCTTTCAATCGAGCAAGATCTTGATCTTGAGAGGTGGAGATGGCCAATACATCCGCTTGATCGATGTTCCTATTGAACAGGTCGGGGAACGTTTCCAAAAGAACATCAATCGTTTCAGCGTCGATGGCAAAGGCTTTCTCTACTTTCAGATTTCTTCCGAGAATATGTTTTATTGATGCCTCAATAGTCCCAATGTCAGCGATCAAAGGAGCTTCGATTAAAAAATGCCAGACTCCTGATCTACTTGCATACCCTTTCAATAGGGATTCGAAATCGTTCTTTAGCGTGCAACAGAAACATCCCCCAGAAAGATGCTCTATTGCCACATGGGGCCGTTCGTCCTTGTCGTCAATACCAGCTACCCTGTCCACGTGGTCCCTGATTACCAAGACGCTGGAATGAGGATCAACGATGGAGATCTTCCTCAGTGCATTGGCCAATAAGACGTTCTTCGCTTTTTCACTGACTCCTCCAATGATTGCGACCCTACTTTTCCTTGCGTCCATCTACCCCCTAAATGCCAAAGGCCGTTAATTATTCTGCCTTCACCATCTTTATTATCCTGCCACAAGTCAATATATGGGGAAAATTGCACATAGCCAGATACGAAATGGGATGGATAATCCCACCGGGGAAATCCTTATAAGCGGAACCCGAAAGATATCACACATAGGCCGGGAAAGAATTTGGGGTCCGGCCTGGTTCGGAGGGTCGTTATGAGCAAAGATGAAATAGCGAAACTTGAGAAAGCAGTCCTGGACATGGACGAGAATCTTGCCCGGTCCACCGCAGAGGAGGTCTTGACCCATAAGGTCAATGTGACGGAGGCCGTCAATGGCGGGCTAATTAAGGGCATGAAGAGCGTGGCTGAGAAGTACGACAAGGAAGAGATCTACCTGCCGCAGGTATTGGCCAGTGCCAATGCCTTCTACGCTGCGTTCGAGATCCTTAGACCGCACATGATAGCCGGGGCCAAGGGCTCGGGCAAGAAGGTCGTGATCGGGGTGGTCGAAGGTGATATCCACGACATCGGCAAGAACCTGGTCAAGACCATGATCGAAGCCAATGGCTACCATTGTGTTGATATGGGCAGGGATGTGCCTATCGAGGACTTCGTCGGTAAGGTGGTTGAGGTGAAGCCTGAGTTTGTGGCAATGTCCACGCTCATGACCCCGACCATGAAGAGCATGCGCCGCATCATGGAAGGGATGGTAGAAGAGGGCGTGCGCGAGGGGCGGAAGGTCATGATCGGTGGAGGACCGGTGGACAAGGAGTTCGCGGAAGAGATCGGCGCTGACTTCTACGGTGATGACGAGAGCGATGCCGTCGCCTGGCTGAAGACGCAGGGGTGAGGAGAAATGACAGAAGAGATGACACCTTTGGAGAGGGTGGTAGCGACCATCAAGCGCGAGACACCTGACCGCGTGCCGGTCGTGCTCTATTTCCAGTCGGCCGCGCAGTTCGCGGCGGTGCGGGATGATTACACTTGGCAGGAGTTGCTCAGCAACCCCAGCAAGTTATACAAGAACGTGCTCAAGCAGTACGAGCTCTACGGAGCTGACAACTTCTTCCTACCGCTCGATTTCAGGGTGGATGGGGAAGCGTTCGGAAGCAAATGCGAGTATCTGCTGAAGTGCGGGGGCGGCATGAGGATGCCGGTGGTGACGCAGTTCGCCATCCAGAGCAAGGACGAGATCGATGATCTGGAGGTCCCTGACCCGCTGAAGGCAGGGAGATGCCCGGTCATCCTGGAGACCATCAAGAAGCTGAGCGCCAAGTACGGCAACAAGGTGCCCATCGTTGGGTTCCTGAATTCGCCTCCCGATGTGGCGACCGACGTCATAAAGGGCCATTACTCGACCGTACTGCCGATGATGGCGACCGACAAGCCGGCCATGCATAAGCTGCTGAAGAAGATCGCCGATTTCGAGATCGAGTTCGGCAAGGCCATGCTGGGAGCGGGGGCTCACGCGCTGGCCACCGTCGGAGGAGGGTTCAACAATCTGACCATCGGCCCGGAGCAGTTCCGGGAATTCGTGGCCAAGTACCAGGCTCAGATAGTTAAAGGAGTTGCGGCGCCATACTGCTTCCACCAGTGCCAGAATGCTACGCCGTTCCTGGACGACATGGTGGCCACTGGGGCGGGGGCAATTGCCTTCCATGAGCTAGTAGACCTCAAGATGGCCAAGGAGAAGTACGGCAAGAAGATCATCCTGGCTGGGAACGTCGGCGTATCGGACGCGGACAGCGTGATGTACAACGGTACTCAGGAGCAGGTCGAGGCGGCCACCAAGAAGGCCATCGAGATCGGCAAACCGGATGGCATGTTCTGGCTGAGCGCGGGCTGCGAGGTGCACCATGCGCTGCCGGAGCAGAACATCTACGCCATGATCAAGTCGGCCAAGAAGTACGGCAAGTACTAGGCTTGAGGCCATAAGCAAACCTTTGAAGGATGATAACT
>PMBU01000044.1 GCA_003153895.1 Methanomassiliicoccaceae archaeon
TTCATGGACGGACAGCTTGCACTGGACGTCGGCAAGGCGATCGGCTCTTTCATGAAAGGCCGGGTGGCGATCGGCTGCGATTCGCGGACCAGCGCTGACATGGTCAAGTGCGCCTGCGCCGCCGGGCTGATGTCGGCTGGCGCCGAGGTGCTGGACCTTGGGCTGCTGCCGACGCCAGCATTGCAGTTCTTCGTTAAGAACGGCAACGTTTCCGGCGGAGTGATGATCACTGCCTCGCACAATCCTCCGGAGTTCAATGGCATCAAGGCTATAGATTCCGACGGCACGGAGATGCCGCGCGAGAAAGAACTGGTCATCGAGGATTTCTATTTTCAGAAGAGTTTCTCCTGTCCGGATTGGAAGCAGGTCGGCGCTTCGACCCGAACGACCGGGGCGATCGCCAGCTATCAGAAGGCAGTCCTGGCCAACGTGGACCGCAAGGCGATCGGCGATGCTGGCCTGAAGGTCGTGCTGGATTGCGCCAATGGCGCGGGATCAGTCTGCAGCCCCCATATATTGGAGGAGTTAGGGGTCCGAACGATAACGCTCAATTGCAATCCTCTGGGGACCTTTCCGGGGCATCCGTCGGAACCGACCGAGGGGCACCTGAAAGACCTCATCACCATGGTCAAGGAGACCGGCGCGGACCTGGGCATCGCCCACGATGGCGATGCGGACCGGACCATCTTCATCGATGACAAGGGAAAGTTCGTCTATGGGGACAGAAGCCTGGCCGTCGTCGCTGGCGCGATGGTGGCGGAGAACGGCGGCGGGACGGTCGTCACTCCGGTCTCAACATCCCTATGCGTGGAAGATGTGGTCAAACGGTCCGGAGGGGAGCTGGTCTATACCCGCGTCGGCGCGCCGATCGTTGCCCGAAAGATGATGGAGATCGGCGCACTGTTCGGTGGGGAGGAGAACGGCGGACTGATATTCCCCAAGCATCAGTACTGCCGCGATGCGGCGATGACCGCTGCCAAGATGATCGAGATACTGGCAGTCGAAGGGAGCCTCTCTTCCCTATTGGAAAAGGTGCCCGGTTATTGCCTTGATAAGAGGAAGCTGCCATGTCCGGAGCTCATCAAGGAGGAGGTGCTGAAGGCGGTCTGCGAGGCATTCGCCGAGCAGAGGGTCGACATCACGGACGGGGTCAAGGTGTACTTTGAAGGCGGTTGGACGCTGATCCGGCCGTCGGGCACAGAGCCGATCTTCCGAATCTACTCCGAGGGAAGGACGGAACAGAGAGCGCACGAGATCGCTGACCAATGCGAAAAGGTAGTCAGGGAGATCCTTGGCTCGATCTCAAAGTGATGTCGAACCGCAGGATGCGCTTCGGTTGGTGACTTCTGTCCCGGTGCTTGTGGACCACGGAGATGACCTCTATCACCAATCTAGCCGCCAATATGGCAGTGTTGCCCTTATCGTAAGGCGGTGAGACCTCGGTAACGTCGAAGCCGACCATCCTCGGGGCCAGCATCTTGATGCACGTCTTGACATCGAGCGAGCTCAATCCGAAAGGTTCCGGGGTCCCAGTTCCAGGCGCGAAGGCCGGGTCGATTCCGTCTATGTCCAAGGAGAAATAGATGTCTTCCCGCTTCATCATGTTCAGCGCTTTCTTGAAGGTCTTCTCCACTCCCTCATCCTGGATCGTATAGGCATCGATGTACTCGGGCATGGCCGCGTTCTTCTCTTCCATCGAGATCGACCTGACGCCATAGGCGAGGACGTTCTCGATGCCGACCTGGTCAGCGTTCCGGCGCAGCACGCAAGCATGGGACAGGCGATTCCCATCATACTGTTCCCTGAAATCCAGGTGGGCATCGATGGTCATCACGCCGATGTTCTTGAACGCCCGCACCGCTGGGATGGTGGCGCTATGGTCCCCTCCCAGGATTATGGGGAACTTTCCTGCATCGACGATCTCCGCGATCCGTTTCTCCGTCGCTTTGACCATCTCTTCTGAAGTGTAAACATCTTCGACGTTACCAGCATCGTGGATCTTGATCTTCGTCAACAAAATGTCGTGCTCGAATACATATGGCTCGAAGCTCTGCGAGGCCTCGCGGATGGCGTTGGGCCCTGCCATCGCACCAGATCTGAAGGAGGCCGCTCGGTCGAATGGGACGCCCAGGATGACGAATTCCGCATCCTCGAAGTCAGCCGTCGCAAAAGCGAATCTAGCTGTGGGTAGCACCATTCGGGTTCACTTCATACCTTTGTGATCTTGCGCCGGCTGAGGGCGATCATGTACATGACCTCCTCGCCTGGATGGAGCTGTCCCTCGAACTCCTCTGTGATCGCTAGTGAAAAGTTCTCGAAGTTCTCTAGGTCCATGAGCTGCACCTCTTTTCCGGAGATCGCCAGTATCTGGGCCTTCCTCTTGTCGATCATCGGGACCTGGACCTTGTGGGTGACCGGATGAACGATGCTGCGCTTCTTCTCATCGAACAAGCCAACCGCATCGATTCGCGCTTTCGCTTCTCCATGCTTCCCAGGCTTGGACATCTGGATTGAGAGTATCTTGCAGGGCTCGTCATCGATGACGACGTACCTGCCTTCCTTAAGCTCTCGAACCTCGGCTTGCGTCCACGACATATATATCGGCTCAGGGAAAAGGTCCGGGGTTAATATAGCTTATGGCCCTTTTTTCTTGTATTGTGCCTTGAAAGCAGGCCTTCTGGCTTGCGGTCTCTGAGGCTGCTTCTTTGGCGGTTCAGGATATTTTTGCTCGATCTCCTCTATCCTTTTGTCCATGTCGGCCTTCAGCTTCTCGCCGATGTATTCACCCTTGTAGAAATCGACCTTCGCCGCGATCAAAGCCTTCCCGGCCAAAGTCCTTGCGACCTTCCCCCTCTGCCAATAGGGCGCTCGATGGATCGCCGGATACTGGAAGATGATGCCATGCTTGGGCGGCGCCTTGCCTGAGCGCAGATGCAGGAACATCGCCTTCTCCGCCCCTAGGAGCTGGACGGTCGACGAGGGCAGTTTGGTCAGTCGCCCCAATCCCCCGGCCAACGAGATTAGCCTCGCCCCCAGGTTCGCCGACACCAGGAAAGTCAGGTTGGGGGCGTACTCCTCCATCCGTCGTTGGACGTAGACGTCGAGGCGCTCCTTCGTCTCGTAGAGCGAGAAGACCGCGGTCGCGAACTCCTGGATGACTGCGATGTCCTCGTCCATGAGCTCCGCCCCGACCGATTCGAGCTTGAGATCGAGCGCCCTCAGGACCTCTTCCCTTTCGCCGTGGTTGGCGATGAGCTCCGCGTACCTCTCGTCCTTGGCATAGTCGTTCAATTCCGGGAAGTGGAGGCCGTACCATTCGTGCAGCCTCTCGGAAAGAGCGTTGATCTGCTCGGTGACGTCGTCGATCGCCCTGATCGCCTGCAATATGCCCTTGTCGGGTGCCAGTGGTTCGCGGGTCCGCAGCTTCCCTAGCTCGACCATCACGATCTGCATCAATTCCTGGGAATAGCCGAAGTCCTCGGCCTTGATGAAGGAGGAGTCGAACACCTCTGGCTTTCCGAGCTTCGAGAGGCGGGCGTCCGCCACCCTGAGGCGTTTCAAGCCTCTGGATATCTCTGCTTCCTCCGGGATGATCTGCCCATGCTGGATAAGGGCGAGCTTTGCCGCGATGTACTTGGGTTCCTTCTCGAAGAGGATGCTCTTGCGCACCTTCTCCTTGTCGCACAAGAACACCCCGAACCATTTGGTGACGATGATCATGATATCACTTCCCATTGTTGGCCAAGGCCAGTATTCTGTCCTTCTCCTCTGCCGAAAGGGGTTTCAATCGGTCGTTGCCTCGGGCCCGCACCTGCAGCTCCGCCAAGAACTCCAGAGTTTCCATCTTGTGGCACGCGTCCGGTATGTCCCTTCCGACGGTGATGGCGCCATGGCTCTCCAGGATGAACGCGTCATGGCCGTCCATCCCCATGGCCAGGTTCTTGGCCAGCTGCTCGGATCCAGGCGTGGCGTAAGGAATGAACGACACGTCCTTCAGCACCATCAGTCCCTCCGGGGTCAGGTCGGTGCGGACCGTTTCCCCCGTGACCGAAAGCAACGTGCAGAAGAGCGGATGGCAATGGATGACCGCGCCGACATCCTTCCTCTGGCGGTAGAATGCCAGATGGAACGGCGTTTCCATGGAAGGCTTTCCTCCGGCGGTCACCTCCCCGGTCTCGATCAGCATGCGGATGAGATCATAGGCCTTCATTTTCCCCTTGCAAACACCAGAGGGAGTGATTACGATCGCTTTATCGTCAATCCGGCCGGAGATGTTGCCACCGGTGCCAGTCATCAGGCGTAGCTGGTACAGCTCTCGGCCGCTATCTACGATCTCCTTGCGCAGCTCTCCCTCGATCCTCATATCCTCGCCCCTCTCACCCTGGTTATCTGGTCAGGGCCGAGCACGCCGATCTCGGTGATGAAGCCGGTCACGTACTTGGCCGGAGTCATATCGAAGGAGGGGTTCAATGCCCTGCTCCCCTCTGGCGCGATGCGCTTGCCGTTCATCATCAGCACTTCGTCCTCGTCCCGGTCCTCGATCACGATGTCCTTCCCGCTCTCGGTATCGAAATCGAAGGTGGAGATAGGGGCGGCCACATAGAAAGGTATCCCTAGCTCTTTGGCCAGCACCGCCTTCTCGAAGGTGCCTATCTTGTTCGCGAAATCACCGTTCAAGGCCACCCGGTCCGCGCCGACGATGACCATGTCCACGCCTTTCCGCATGAAGTGCCCCGATGCCCCATCCACGATGATGGCATGGGGGATCTCCTCGTTGCGAAGCTCGTAGGCTGTGAGCTTCATGCCCTGCAGCCTCGGCCTCGTCTCCGATACGTAGACGAATAGCTTCTTCCGGCCCTTCCAAGCGACCCGAATGGGGGCGAGCGCCGTGCCATAATCTACGGTCGCAAGCGCTCCGGCATTGCAGTGGGTCATGATCTTATCGCCGTCCTTGATGAGGAGCGCGCCGTGCACTCCTATCAAACGGCATTTCTCAATGATCTGGTTGGCGTATCGGCTGGCGGCCTTCACCGGCTCCTCCCCTCTCTTCAAGGCCTCCAGCATGAAATCGACCGCATAGAACAGGTCATGCGCGGTGGGCCGCTGCGATTTGAGCAGCCTCGCGGACTCTTCCAGATCCTTGCCTTTCAAGGCGGCTAGCGCCATCCCATAGGCCGCCGCCGCCCCGATCGCCGGGGCACCCCGGACGGTCATGTTCTTGATCGCCCTGCCGACCGCATCCACCTCCTCGAACCCGATGATCTCGAACTTCTCAGGCAGCAAGCGTTGGTCTATCATCATCAGCTTGCCGTCCTTCATCCACACGGCCTGATACTCCTTAGGGCCGTGCTCCGTCAGTATCTGCAATCGCTCACCTGAGGGTAATTCGGTCGGGGTGTAGAAAAAACGTTGGATTGTTGGCTGGGGAAAACATGAGACCAACATTAAATATCGTCGATTGCATTCTTTGTAACCCAGGTCGGACCTCAATGAACGACAAGAAGCCGGATGCGTTCGATGTCTATTCAACAACGGCAGGTCTGCGACAGATATCGAACCCAGTCAGGCAAAGGATCCTCAGCGAGCTGCAGCGGCGCGATCTAAGCCTGAGCGAGATCGCCGTCCTGACCAACAAGGCGCAATCAACATTGTCGGTCCATTTGGACAAGATGGTCAAGGAAGGCCTGATCGCCTATCGCGACGACCCAGAGGACAACCGCCGCAAGATCTTCTATCTTGTCTCAAAGCCTGTGGGCAGCTCTGTGGTCCCACGCGAGGACTTGATGAAGCAGGTGGAGACCACCATCGCCCGGTCGATCGGCACTCCAAGCACGTTCCTCAAGGGCGTGATACGCTCGATCGTCATCGGAATGGAGGCGATCGGATTCAACATGGACCCAGTCCTCAAGGACATCGGCCGCCAGATCGGGACCGAGATCGCAAGGCGGATGAAGTCCAACACCGTCGAAGGCGTAATTGGCGAGGTTAAGGAGTTCTTCAAGGTCCACGAGCTGGGCGAGATCAACGTCTACGCCCTGCACCCGGTCACCCTGATAATAAAGGAGGAGTACGACTGCTCCAAGGCGCCGGACGTCGGCAAGACGCTCTGCCTGATGAACGAAGGGATCCTGGAAGCAATCTTCGAGAAGCGCCTGGGAATGCCGTCAAGGGTGACGAAGGCCGAAACCTTTGGCACGCAGTACAACTTCTGCAAGTATGTGATCGAGCCTGGATTCTAGGACGGATCATCACCGTTCGCTGCTCGCGCACCGAATCTATTTAGCGGTGCGGCTTCTTTAGTNNGGGCAGAAGAAGAAGGCCCTCGAGGCGCTGATGGAGCTCGAGGCCGAGCTAGATGACTTCCTAACGATCCCAGAGGAAGACGAGGACGAAGAAGGGGATTGGGAAGAAGAGGACGAGGAAGAGAAGGATGAGTGCGAGCCGAAAGAGAAGAAGTAGGCTCCAGAGGCGGTCCTTTTAAGATCGCCTCGAAACCCCTTTCATCTATTATCAGCGAGCTTGGCTCTCGTCCAGCGACGGTTTCCCGGTTCCCGTGGCGCGTATGTATACGGCGTTGACGAACTTCATTTCCTTACCGTAGCCATCGCTGAAGCGGATGTCCACTCGTTCCACCTTCACCTTTATGTCCATGGCCCGCGCGATGGTCAGCCGCTCGGTCACATGCCGCTCTGCTTGTGACCTCGCCGACGAGACAGCCTCCTCCAGATGGGAGAACTGCAAGGGCGCGGAGAACTGCCAGAACACCAAGAACTTGTCGCCGACTGGCGATATCTCGATGCTGACCGATTCGGTCATCTCGCTGCATACCGCTCCAACGGCATTCCCGACGTCGTGGTTCTGGGGTATTATGACCTGAGCATCCATCCTCTTTGCCAGCGGCCCGACCAGGATCGATGCCGGAGCTCCTATCCCTACTATCGGTCTATCCAAGGTCGTTCGGAACGAGACCCGGGGGAACGTCTTCTCGCCCACGGCGGCATGAAGCATTGCATCGGCCTGCTTTGAGGATGGCATCGGGCCGACCGCGTCAGCCATGGCCTTCTTGACTATCTCCTCCCCGATCCTCGTGACCACCCGAGTCATGATCCTTTCGGCCAGCACGACTGGATCAGCATCCATTTTCTGGGCGAGGATCTGGAGTCCGATGCGAGATGCCTCCTTGTCTCCGCGGACATAGTCGCCATTGAGATGCATGATGTCCGTCGGGGTGAGCCCCGTCCGTTGGAGATTGCCTCGCTTCATCAAGGCCTTGATGCTGTCGTTCACAAGGATCACCTCCCGGACGCCGTCCATCGTCTCATATAGGGTCGATGGGCCATTGACAGCGATGAACTCATGGACCTTTCGCTCATTGACACTCAAATTGGTCAGATCAGATTTGCCGATAACATAGAATGTAGTGTCTTGGACGGCCAAGAGGCGTTCCTTGAAATCGCTCTTCATCGTGGCAGCGATGGCCAATGGCACCACTCGGGTCGGTCCGATGAGCAGGTCGCCGACATCCGACAGCGAGACCAGCGAGTCCCCTCCCAGGCCGCAGGTCCACATATCGATGGCCTTCACCCTGGTCCTCCAATCGCCGACTATCGCCCCCTCCATATCGAGGCGAGGAAAGCCTCCTTCGAGAAAGGCGATGTCCGTTGAGGTCCCGCCCACATCCACCACTACGCAGTCATCCATTTGCGACAGCGCTTTGCCGCCCATCAAACTGGCTGCCGGGCCGGAGAGAATGGTCTCTACTGGCCTCTCTCTTGCCGTTTCAAGGCTCATGAGTCCGCCATCTCCCTTGAAGACCAGTATCCTGGCCATGATGCTCCTTGAGGTCAAGGCTCTTTTGACAGCGGTCAGGAACTCCTCGATGATGGGGAGCAATTTCGCGTTCAAGATGCCAGTGACGGTGCGTTCCTTGATCCCCAGCTCTCCAGTCAGTGAATGGCCAGTCACTACTGGAAGATGGGTCAGTTGTCGCGCCATTTCCGCGGCCCGCTCCTCATGCCAGGGATTGGCCACGCTGAACATGCCAGAAATAACGATAGCATCGACCTCATTGGCCACCTCTTTGATGGCGGCTGCAAGCTCTTCTTCGTCTATGGGCTCGACCATCCGGCCGAGCGAATCGAACTCCCCTTTGACGAAGCGAGCGCATTTGCAGCCAAGGACCCAATCGTCCTGGGGTCTCCAACCCATTCCGATCAGGCCAACCTCCCCTCCCTTACCGGTCAGTATCGAGTTCGTCGCAAGAGTGGTCGATAGCCCGACCAGATAGATGTCCTTGACATCGAATCCGCCTTTCCGGACAACCTGCTCGATCGCCGAGGCGATGCCTATCGATAGGTCATGATAGGTCGTGGGAGCCTTAGCCTTCGCGATTACCTTCTTTGTGTCCAGATCCACAACCGCGGCATCTGTAAATGTGCCACCGGTGTCGATGCCCAATCCTAAGACCATATATTCTTCAACTCCCGTTCCCAAGGAATCGACGTTCCTCATTATATTCCTCTCGAAGCATTCTTCGGCGGAATTGGCGATAAATCATGATAGGGGGATTATGCCTATTTTGGCCAAGCGCTCCAATGCGAACGCGGCGCTCTTCCGGACGAAGTCGCTCTTGTCATCGCGCAAATCGACCAAAAGCGCCAAGGAGCTCGTATTGCCCAGGAACAGCTTATCCGCCAATCGCCCGAGGCTCCATGCTGCCATACCTCTGATCTCGAAGCTCTCGTCTGCGAGGAGAAGATCGAGGAATGCTATCGACCTCTCCCTCCCCATTTGGACGCCTGCGATCTCGCCTATGGCCCAAGCGGCGTTCTCCCTCACCTCGGGGTCAGGGTCTGAGGTCATAAGCTCCATTAGATCGAGTGAATAATCGCCAGGGAGCTTGTTCTGGGCCATCTTCCCAATCGCCCAGGACGCCTGCTTCCTCGTTTCGACGTCGGCATTCTGAAGTCCGCTGGACAACTCCGAGGGCGAGAGCCCGAATATTGCCCGGTCCTTGAGCAGCTGGTGAAGCCGTTCGAATGCCGCTGACCTTCGATCTCGATCGCTGGAATGCAGCTCGCACTTGAGATTCTCGACCTCCTCCTCTGTCAATTGATCGACCTTCATCAACGAGTTGGGATCGACATCAACAGGCTTCGGCATCCTTTCACTTCTTCTCTGGTGCGACTGGTTTCTCTTTATAGAACTCGCATACCGCGTAATCCTCTTCTCCCCGGCACATCTCATAGTCCTTGATGGCGAGGACATCGAGGCGTATTCTTCTTGCTTTGCAGCTTGCGCATCGTCCGTCTTTGGCATGCCACAGGCACTGGACTTTTATTTCGTCCATCACCGCCTAATCATCGGCATCATGAATAATCCTGTCGTTGGAGAACTAACGATTGATAATAGTGACCGATCATTCAAGAAATTGATCAATGGTTGAGCTTCTAGCCAATGCTTTGCCTGAACCCTCATGAGGTAGCCTTTTTCAGATACCTGGTTCGACTAGACTCACCATGTCCCGTAAGTTCCATAATCCTTTGCTGCTTGGACCAAGGCAAAGACGTTCGCAGGCAACGCGTCTGGCGGAAGCTCACACGCAGTGCCTAGTATGTACCCGTTCTTGCTGTCCCTCCCCCCTATCAACTGCTGCTTTGCCTGTTCATAGATCCTCCTAGGGTTTGGAAGGATCATCATCTTGGTATCGACGGACCCCATTATGGTCGCCACGTCCCCAAATTCCTTTGCAAGGACGTCGGACGGGAACACTTCTCTCCCTTTGTATCCTATATGGAAGATCGTGAAGGGCGTGAATATCAGCCTATCCTTGAACAACTTGTAGTCTGTCTCGTGATTTCCGCACAGATGATATAGGATCTGTGGCCCTGCTCCCTTTCTCAACGATTTATCAACGAAATCGCGGAGGTAATTCACTGATAGTTCGCTTACGTCCTTATCGGAGAAGATGTCGTTATTGGCTAGAACGGAACCGGTCGAGATCATGGCCATTCCATATCTGTTGGCCATGAGTTCCGCCCCGTTGACCGCCGTTTCCGTATACTTTGATATGAGCTTATGGACTGCATCCCTCTCGGTCAATGACCACACCACAAAATTCTCGATTCCGCAAAGCTGCGCCCCTCCCCCGGTAAGGTCAGAGGTATATGTCATCGGTACGAACTTATCGGGCGTGTGCTTCTGTATCGAGTCCTGGGCACGAGTCATCAGTTGACCTGTAAAGCCATTCTCCATTTCCTTCAAATCCGGGACTTCGATCTTATCGACCATCTCGATGTCCTTTATGCAAGGTTCCCTCACTACTGGCGGCAGCAATGGTTGGAATTGTATCTCGGCTCCCAACTCCGCCACCCAAGGAAGTGAGAAGTACCAATGGGTCATTGGTATGAGATCGTACATCTCTGAAGCGTTGGATACGCACATCGCCCCCAGCTCGGGTTTGGTATAGAAGTCGTTGATGGTGAACCCGGAGATCAGTGCCGCATGCGAGAGCATCATGGCATCGACATCGATCCGGTCAAATTTCGTTCCCATGAACGGGCTCGCGAACCTTTTTGCAGCATGAGCATGCCATTTCTGGTTCGGTGGTGGAAGGATGTTCTCAAGATCAATGCTCATGTAACTCGCAATCATGACCTCTTCAATTAACTTATTGGCGAATACAAAGCAAGGAGACTATGGACCATTGCGCATCTCAAACAAAGAATAAGAATGCATTTTCAATTGAGAAAGGTCCACCAAGGGGTTGGCATAAAGGCATGTGACAAAACCATTTCATCGAGCGAAATGCGGGCTGAGAGAGAAATAGTTAAAGTGGGCTCAGCCAGATTCGAACTGGCGAACTTCTGCGTGTCAAGCAGACGTCATAACCGCTAGACCATGAGCCCTTGTGGATTCTGGAGTATACCTTCCCTATAGATATGAGTTTCGTCCTCGAACCAGAGTCCAATTGAACGATCTTGATAGCTGGCTAACGCTCAATCAATCTAAAGTGCCGTGATAGACGAGAGTGTTATAGCGGATGATCACCCGGCCGTTCTTCTGATGACGGTCAAAGATTTCGGAGATGCGACGAGCGATCTCTTC
>PMBU01000022.1:0-4762 GCA_003153895.1 Methanomassiliicoccaceae archaeon
GAACGGTAGATATTATAGCCAATGATGCCACTCCTGCCATCATTAAAAGGTATACCCCATTTTAGCCATGCCCAGGCGTTACCTGATGTGACGTTGAGGTTGGTGGGAGCACTTGGGATAGATAGAACCGTACCCATTATTAATCCATAATAAGGGCTCCCTGATTCAGGAAAATTCGAGGATGATAATGCGTGACCTCTGATTCCTGCAGGCGTATAATCGATCCATTCCACGCCGATATAGGATGGCGCAACGAGGCCTAAAAATGCTATTGATGTCAGATTGGAACAGCCGGTAAAAGCCCAATCTCCAATAGTCGTTACTCCATTGGGAATAGTCAACGAAGCCAGCTTGGTGCAGCTAAAGAACGCCATATATCCAATTGAGGTGACTCCGCTGCCTATGGTCACGGAGGTCAGGGAAGAGCAGCTATCAAATATCCGGTATCCGACAGAATTAACTTCATTAGGTATGGTCATCGAGGCTAGAGAGGTACAGTCGAAGAACGTCCAGTTACCGATAGAGGTAACGCTGTTGGGAATTGTCACGAATATTAATGAGGTGCAGAATTCGAATGCAGCATCCCCGATAGTCTTGATGCCATTCGGAATGGTCACTGAGGTCAGATTGGTGCAATTGGCGATCGCATAAGGTCCGATGGCCACCACTTCATGGCCCGCTAATATGGAGGGGAGTAAAATCGCTCCACCATTTCCATAGTATCCATTAATCGTGGCAACATCGCCGTTCACCGAATAGGCATAGTTGCCTTCTATCAGAGCACCCATCATTAATCCATTGAAAGCATTCCTAGGTGCAGGAAAATCCGAGTTCGCGTATGCGTGGCCGTTTATTCCAACGGCCGTATTTGAAACCCAATAGTATCCAACGATGGTCGGGGCATGGAGACCTAGGAAAGTCATTGATACCAGAGAGCTACAATTGTAGAACGCCATATAGCCGATTGAAATAACACTGCTGGGAATAGTCACAGATGTGAGAGAGGAGCAGTATTCGAACGCATAGTCCCCAAGAGAGGTCACGTTATTACCGAGAACCAAGTAATTCAGGTTATAGCAATGGGAGAAGGCTTTGAGTCCGATCGATGTGACGCCATTGGGGATTGTTGCGGAGATCAAAGATGTACAGTTGTAGAACGCCATATCCCCGATGGCCACTGTGGGATACCCACCCAATGTGGAGGGGATTGTTATCGCTCCGCCAACACCAGTGTATCCCGTGATGGTTGCAACCGCTGGACTGCCGCTCACCGAATAGGTATAATCGCCATCCTGAGCAGCCGTAACTGCTGCTGGCGCAATGAGGGAGAACCCGCCGAGTAGCATCAGTAGAACGAAGAGCGCGGATCCAAACTGCGTTCTTCTTCTCATACGCATTGGAGGATGAGAATGAGGTGAAAAGTATTTAGCACAATTGACGCGTGATGAGAATCTTCTCAAAGCCCGAACCTCACCGCATCCTGATAGAATCGAAACAATCGATTCTAAAGAGAACTCATCAATTGATCTTCGAACTGCCATTGTGCTTTGTAATGCTCATTCATGTCCTTGATCAACACATAGTACCAGTAGATTAAGAATAATGAGAATAGCAAAGTCACAATAAGATATACGACGAAGGACCTTTGCGGCGTGCTCTTCCAAGAGGGGAACATTATCGTCATTCCCAGGGCTTGTCCAGCATACTGCGTTTGTTGAGCGAATGCATACCAACGCTGATTATGCTTCACATCATATTGCGTCAAGATGTAAAGGATATAAAGCCCGATGATAATGTTAACCCCTGGTATCAACAATAACAACGCTAACCAGTTATGTTGGTTCATTTCCTCGGCATTCGATTCTGCGTGAATGCCATTCATCGTTGCGATTTGAGGTGCCAGCGCTTGCTCCATCCCTCGTTCTCTTGCTTTCAATGTGATATATTCGATAATGCCTTCTCTGAGCATCCTTTCTCTCCTGCCATGCTCAGCGTTCCTTTCCAGGAGTTTGTGGTCGATGATGATATAGATGATGCCTGCAACGATGGCGAGAATTATCACCATTAAGAAATAGACAAGGAAATCACTGCTGACTATGCCATTGCGAATGTTAAGGCTATTCACTGTTACAAAGGAAATGAATATTGTGGATCCAATGAAGAGGACCAGAGGAATCGATACGGCCAATACCAGCCAAATGCTCCCCATCAATCTATCGCTTTGTTGCCTTATTCTTATTGATTCACGCATTTTCGAGATGGCATTGATCTCGGTTGCTGTCGATGGGATTTGAACCTGCGTTTGGTTCTGAGGTCGACCACAATAAGGGCAAACATTGTATTCGACCGGATTCTGTCTTCCACATCCGGGGCATGTTCTCAATTTGGTCGCAGTCACCTAGGTTCTTCTCCGATTGTTGGGGTTAATCCAGATTAGCCTCAGTTTCATAATACGAGTAATTTGTCTTTACTTAATAATTCTGGTTCTATCCACTTATCAATTGAATTGTGTTCAATGAGGAATCCTCGACTAATGTTGCATCCCAGTTAAGAAAGGAAATGGTTTCAGCCAAATGAACAATGGAAATAGCGTTGTTGATCTGGTAATGCGACTTACTGGATAGTTATCGTGGCGAGTCCGGGCAGACCCGAACCTCACCGCATCCCAGCCTATTCTTAATATCCTTGGCGCTAATTTAATCACGGGAGTTGGATGAAAGAGGAGAAATGGCCAGAACGAGAGAAATTCCCTAAGGGAGAATCCTCAACAGGCAAAATGAAGGCAAGAACCAGAAAGATCATCGTGGCCGTGTTCGCCGCGATTGTTATTTTGACCTCGGCCTATCTTGCTGCGGTGTATCTTAATTCGGAGCCCTCCTCTGTGGAGAAGATTATGCTCAGTGCCAATGACTTTGACCAGGGAGGATGGACTGAGGTTGGATCGCAGTTCCCTTCGGCCAGGCAGAGCAATCAGAGCTATGGTGGGTCAGCCCAATTCATGAACGGAAACGGCACGTTGAATGTCAGCGCGACCATGTTTGTGTTCGACTTGATCAAGGATGCGCGATTGACCTATCACAACATGTCGGCATTCTATTTAAGATGGGATCGAAACGCGACAGGAGCGACCGTAATTGGGGACTCTGTGACGATTGTGAACGATTCAGGAAGATATGGCACGTTCATTTTTACTCATTTCATTCTAGTATTCCTCAGAGAGAATGTTGTCGTGACCATGGATATACACTATATGGGGGGAGCCCCGCTGTGGGTATTCGGAACTTTAGTACATATCGCCCAGCTTCAGGTAGAGAAGATCGACCGCTACCTCGCAGAGTAATAGAAAGGAAAGGGTTTATGCTCCGGTCAATTCCTTTTGATTGAACTCGCTTCTTTATTACTGGATAAGCTAAGAAAGAGGTCGTCAAGAACCTCTTCCTCTCTAAGCCCGAACTTCACCGCATATCCTTTCAGCATTCTTTATTATCCATAGCCCCAATCCAATCTCGGGAAATGGATGGTCAGCGATAGCACAAGGACCATTGCAGGTATTATTGTAGTTGCAATGGTACTCGCCGCCTCAACCCCTCTTTTCGTTGTTGCAAAAGCTGACGGGATGTCTCTGAGAGCAAGAGACATAGGACCCTGGTGGCAGGAGAATGGACGATATTCTCCTGATTATTCTCATATTGTTAACAGCAGTTTTTTGGAGAATATAACATTTGCAGAATTTGCCATGATGAGCAACGGAACCATCATAGTCACTACTGGTTTGTTCGTTTTCAAGTCTTCCGAGCCGATTAATCTGTTCCTTGATTTGTTCCAGAATCATTCGTTGTTCTACGATATGGTCAAGAAGGTGAATATTGGGGACCAAGGTTACGTCTATACATATGGCCCAGATGCCTACTACGCAGTGATTATTAATGGCCAGGAGTTTCATGCTAATTCCTCGAACATCGTTAGTCTCGTGTTCGTAGAGGACAACGTCCTCTCCTCCATCACAGTGTCAGTCAAAGGCGTTGATGCACCGGCTCAGCCATGGATATGGGATTTTATTGTAGATCTAGGTATGATTCAATTGCATAAGATTAATCGCTACCGTGCAGGGTGAAAGAAAGGAACACCGGT
Source organism: Methanomassiliicoccaceae archaeon (assembly GCA_003153895.1). GTDB lineage: Archaea > Thermoplasmatota > Thermoplasmata > Methanomassiliicoccales > UBA472 > FEN-33. The sequence continues at coordinate 4,132 of PMBU01000022.1, forward strand.
TCTAGCTCATCTCTCAGAGCCCGAACATCACCGCATCTCTCAAGGCTCATCCTTGCTTATCCTCGCGGAGGCAACCCCTGATATAGTCATCAGGATTCATCACAGATTAAGATGAATAACAAGAAGGAGATGACGACGGCAGTCAAAATCGTGTTCGTTACTATTGCGTTGTTACTCCTCATTTTCCTGCTTCCCAACGCATTGAGTGAATGGAATCGACCTAATCTCCCAATCCATGATGGAGATTACATCGTATGGTCAGTGAATGGCACACGAAACGGAGTAAATGTTACTGGTGCTTCTATCTGGGAANNTGTTACTGGTGCTTCTATCTGGACATTTAGCAACGTGACTTCCCATGGTGAACCCCCGGGATTGACGAGCTGGCCTGAGTATCTTGTGGGCGTTCGGACTTTGCTCAATGGAGCAGTCGATGATTTTGAAACTGCCGGTCAATTCCAGGATCCGCAGCTATGGTCACTGGGGATAAACCCATTTATTATTGATATGGGGGCTACTTCATACCTTAACCCAGTTGGCTATAATTTTGGACATAACGACACAATTTCAACGGCCTTTGGATTGAAAGCGACGGCAGTTTTCGTCGAAGTCATCAATGAAGGTTCGAACA
>PMBU01000022.1:4811-7214 GCA_003153895.1 Methanomassiliicoccaceae archaeon
AAGGAATGACTGATTGTCGGAGCCCGAACTTCTCCGCATCCCGATAGATCCTGGACTTTGACCTCGAAAACGACCTAATAAAATAATACAATGTCTATTAAATTAAGCCGCTCAGATGGCCTCACCGTTAGTTATATATACAGCGACATTTCAAAGAATTATCTATATCCCCCAACGAGTGGTGCGAGGGGCCGGATTTGAACCGNNCGGCAGACTCATATTAAACTTTCTTAAGCGATGATTTCGTCGTAGACCAACACAGCGAATACCATTGTGAAGGATCAAGTAGAGACTTCAGCCTTGCCGTCTAGAATCAAAGTGGTATGCTCGGACTGGCTGACCATGCCGGACTTGACCTCCCGTAGGACTGGGTAACACGCAATGACACCATGCCGGATCAATGTCTTCAATAAGGTCGGTGCCTCTGGTATCATCAATGTGCACCAGCGTTCGCAGAACGGCAGTGTACCGAAATTCGTGTTTATCTGTTCGAAGAGCTTGGCCGCCTTCTGATCCTGTAACTGCCTTCCACGGAGGACGCGATAGATGTTGCCAGGNNTTATAGACCTGTCCGCCCCCATTGGTAGCGAAGGGCTCGATGGCGATGGCCATATCGGTCTTGACTTTCGCAGGATTACCATCGTCGATATTAGGGACGGTCAATCCAGCATGAAGATTGTATCTTTTCATCCCATGGCCGGTGAGGTTCACCACGGGTTTGAAACCATCCGTCCTGATGGACCGCTCGATCGCACCCCCGATCTGGCTCACGCAGACGTTCTCGCCGATCATCTCGATGGCGATCCTGAGGGCTTTTGAGGTCGAATCGATCAGTGGCCTCCAGTTCTTGGTGGATACCTCTACGGTCGCCGCGGTATCCCCCACATAGCCGTCCACGTGAGCCCCGACGTCCACCTTAACCAGATCGCCTCGTTGGAAGACCGTCTTGTCGTCAGTCGAAGGAGAGAAATGGGCAGCGATATCGTTCACGCCGATATTGACCGGGAAGGCGGGCCGAGCTCCTTTATGCACGATGAACGCCTCGACCTCGTTCGCAACGTCGACCAGACGTTTCCCTTCGTCGACCAGCCCGACCCCGAGTTCCCGAGCCTCCCTGGAGATCGCTCCAGCCTTCCTGAGGCATTCCAAGGCATGCTCATCCATTCAATGCCGCCTCTATCTCCTTCTTGGTGACTACGCCCGACCTGATGATCTCTATCTCCCCGTCATGCACAGCCACGATCGTGGACGGTTTTCCCAGTTTGGTCTTGCCGCAGTCGATGTAGGTGTTAATCGAGTCCCCGAACTCCTTCACCATGCTTCCCACAGTGGTCGGATCCGGCTTGGAATGCAGGTTAGCGGAGGTGGAGGTGATCGGACCGGCCCGCTTGATGATCTGTAAAGCCAGCGGATGGTCTGGCATTCTGATCCCGATCTCATCGGACCCGGAGGTCACGATGTCCGGCACGTTCGGTTTCTTGGTAATTATTAGAGTGATCGGGCCAGGCATGAGCTTTTGAGCTAGCTTTCGCGATGTCTTGTCGAGCACCGCTACGCTTTCCAGCATTTCGATACTGCTCACGGCGACCGATAACGGCATGTCGAATGGGCGCTTCTTAATCACGAATACGTGCTTCACAGCGGATTCGTCGAACGCGTTCGCCCCCAGGCCATAGAGCGTTTCGGTAGGATAGACGATCAATTTGCCTGCCTTCAATTCGCTGACGATACTCTCCACGTCGATGTCTGGAAGGCAGCAATCAACTTTCCCTTTGCTCGCGCATTTTAGTACCCGCATTCAATCCTCACCTATCCCGTTCAAATCTTCCTTGATCCTCTGCTTCCCGTTCCCGCTGGCATATGGCCCATGTCCCGGGTAGATGCTTTCTGGACCAAGCGCGAAGAGCTTCTTTATTGACGCCGCGAGGGAATCGAAGTTGCCCGTGGGAAGATCCCAACGCCCAACGCCGCCAATGAACACTGTATCGCCTGATATCAGAATGCCACTCTTCTTTTCGTAGAGACAAATCGAGCCGACGGTATGGCCCGGCGTATGAATGACCTCGAAGTCGTGTTCCCCAGTGGAGAAACGCTGCCCCTCGGCAATCGATTCCACCTCTATTGCCTCACTGTTCTCCCCGAACATCTTCGAGAGGGTCCCCCAGCCATCCCCGTTCTCAACCGGTCCAGCATCCTTCTCGTGGATGAATACCTTCGCGCCTGTTTTCTGCATAATCTTCGGCGCCCCACCAGTATGATCGAAGTGGCAATGGGTAAGGATGATCCGATCCACCTTTTGTAATGATACAATATTTTGAATCCATTGAAGGGTCTGAGAATTGCATCCCCCGGTCCCGGTATCGACGAGAATCGGTCTGTCTCCGCCGATAAGTAGGATGTTGC
>PMBU01000058.1 GCA_003153895.1 Methanomassiliicoccaceae archaeon
CTACATACTCGCCGCGCAGAACGTCACGAGCAAGAACGAGATGGGGGTAGTAACGTCATCCATGAGCCTGTTCCGCAGCATTGGTGGGACAATAGGAGTCACAGTATTAGGGGCGATCTTGAAGGGCCGCATGGTCCTCGAGCTGGATAGGAACCTTCCTCTTGGAACAGCGGCATATGTACCGGGCGGAGATGCGCTGAGCCTTGGCGGCTTGTTGATCACTCCCTCCTCGGCGTCTCTGATACCAGGCCCAGTGCTAGATGCCATCAGCCTGTCCTTGAGCAACAGCATCACGCACGTGTTCATGATCGGGGCGATTATCTCCATAATTGCCTTGGGGGCGAGCGCATTGATCAGGGGCGTCCCGCTGAATATCAGCGACGAACACAGCGAGCTGGCGACGCACGTGGAGGCTTATTGATTACTAACCTCTACGTTCTTTTTATGAACCGCCTCGATGCGGGTCGTTCCATGTCAAGCTCTGCTCGTCGGTCCGAGCTCCGTGGGAGGAAGGGCGATAATCATCCTTTCAACAGGTGCGACTATACCATTATTTCTGATTTCTAGCCTTGGAATCTTAAGACTTCGAATTTGTTCTTACATCCCAATGGGATCTGGAGTATGGGAGATGGCTGAAAGTGTAATGTGAGCTTTAACAATGTGCCAGTAAGTGAGCAAAGGACTTAAATTAGGCGCTTCCTAGATGTGTTCTATGAGACGTATTCTCGTATTCAACCGGGTGACGCCTGAGGGTTACTTCACAGGCGCCGACAGCAACTATCAGGAAATGGTCGTGATGGATGAAGAACTGGACAAGGACATGATGTCGGACTCCTCGTCGGTCACCTACCTGTTTGGGCGAAAGACCTACGATCTCATGGCCGCATATTGGCCCCGAGCCTCGGACGACCCGAACCTTTCTTCCGCAATTCAGAAGATGGCCAAGACCCTCAATGACGACACAAAAATCGTGTTCTCGAAGACCTTGAAGAACCCAACATGGAAAAACACTCAAATTATTCCCGACCTGGACCCGAATGAGATCCGGAAGATGAAACAGGAAAAGGGGAACGACATGCTCGTCCTCGGAAGCGGGTCAATAGTGTCCCAGCTAACTCAGCATGGCCTGGTCGATGAATATATGCTGGTCGTTAGCCCCCGCCTTATCGGTAAGGGCCGTCCGTTGTTCGATGGCGTCACCAGCAAGACCTCCCTGGAATTGAGGGAAGCGAAGGGCTACCCTTCGGGCAACGTACTGCTTCGCTATGCGGTTCATGACTAGGGTCCTCTTTCCAAAACAAATCGAGGAAAGAGGAGAAGAAAAAGTTTCGCCGGAATAATCAAAGAGATCATTTTTGGTTTTATTTGAAGCAAATAAATAGTAATCTAGATAAACCGAGGTAGCGTCTCTGGCGGAATTCTGCAGACCTCGCTATTCTTTTTCACTATCTGGGAATTTTGGCAGGGTGTTCATCCAATTGGTCAACTTTTCGAACATTTCAGTGAAACTCGGATCCTCGCTGATCAATAGTTGCGAGTATTTGACAAGGGAGACATCGTCAAGTTCTTCGGTCAATTTTGGAAGTCCAAAGTCATATCCATCGATTATCATCGGTCCGAGATCGAAAGCCGCATCTGAAATGTAAGGTTCGATCTCTCCCCTTTTTTGCTCGAGTTGAGCATAAACGTCTCTTCGCACCTCTGACATCATTTCCTTCATTTTTTCGTCAACTTCTGGCAGTTTTTGTTCGAGCTCGTTATTGACTTTTTCTTTTTCCTCTTCCCCCCCAATCGCTCCAGCCATTTCCGAGGCCATGGAGCCCATCGCTTCCATCATTACTTCTGTGAGCCCGCCCATCAATGTACTCATCAGGATTATGCTCGTGTTTGTCATCGCGCTCATTACTTTCCGCGTTCGGTCCGGCTCGCTCAGGCTCACTTCAGCATCACCACGCATGATCTGTGCTTCTGCCTCGGAACATTCTGTCCTCAGCATGGGATTATCCAACGCTCGTTTGTATGACCAGATAATGCCTATCAGGGCATTCTTCACCTTGGAGTAGGCTTCGTGAAAATGATTTATGTTCGTCTCTGTCAGGAATAGGCGCTTTTGGACTTCCCAAGCATCTGGGTCCTTTTCCGGTCCTAAGACCGTGAAATCAACATCCCCATGCAGAATGTTCAGTTTGATGTCCCAGATGAATTCGTTATAACGCTCCCGTTTCAGGTCCTTTAACCTTTCCCGGTCCGTCTCTGGGATATTTACCAAGCCTACGACAAGAACAAAAGGCGTGTCGGCTCTTTGATGGATTATTTGCAGGTCAGGCAATTTCTCAGTCTCGGAGACCTCTATTACAAAATCATGCTTCGAATCTTCAAGCGAGGTTGCTTCGAAACCAGATTGAGCTGCCCACTGCATGACCTTGGCTAGGGCTTGTTCTCGGTTCACAGTTGACGCCTTTTTCAGCCCGTTCAACCTGACCCCCTCGGTCGAATCGCTCTCTGCATGATTAAAGATTGCTCGCGAGGATTATTATCCTCTTAAGGGAGTTCATTCGATCAGCATTCGAACGATTTGGAGATCTCCCGGAGTGATTGTGCAGTTGGGGTGGAAATCACATGATCCAATGCTTACAATGCGGAAGAAGCTTCGATCAGAAAGCCATGGACCAATGCGTGGCCTCAATCTCCGGAATCATCATGGGGGACGAATACATCGAATCGTACTATTTCTGCAACCAATGCCAGGTCTACACCATGGAGATCTATCATGACCGGTTCTTGGGTGACGATGAAGTCTCTGTACGGGGTCCGATCTCAAAACCGGAAGGCGATGCAAAGGTGGAATTGATCAGAAAATGCTCCGAACCATGGAACAAGAAGTGCCGCTGCAACGTGCACCAGTCTTATTTCGATGGAGGGCTTGACTGAAAAGAGGCCCAATGTTAGGTTTTTAGTCAAGAGCGGTTGGCTAGGCCTGAGTCAAGCGAACCTAAATCAACCCAATGCCGTGACAATATCCATGGAAATGATATTGCGGGCACGATTCCTTGATCTCGTTAAGATGGAACGGCTTACGATGCAGTTCTGTGCAAAGGCTCTCCCTTTTCATGATCCTGAGGCTCTCCAGGAAAGGATGAACGCCTTTTTCCTTGTTCAGGACCTCCTCGGATCGATTCGTCCCCAATAGCAAGACCCTTAGATCCCTGCAGTTCCTGGCCAGGAATTGCAGCATTTCGATGCTCATCGAATCCGCCATTGCAGATCATCCAGATGGAGTATCAATGGCCTTTTCGCGGATTCGGCTTCACAAGATTGAGGGTCTTGAAGAGCTCATGCTGCTTGCTTACGTCCGATTCTCCTTGACGCCCTTGTACTCAAGGAACAAAGCCGTCATGGCCTTCAATATGTCTCCGACCACCGGAACGGCGTTCATGAAATCCGGAGCTGCTTTCTTCGTGGCGTGGCAAGCCTTAGCGTGCGCCCCGACTCTAGCCGGAGGGTTCGGTGAAAAGATCGTTCAGCGCATCCAGGAAGACTAAGTAGGGAATACCGGCAGTGGGCAGGCAGCTGCCGAACAGTAGTAATCTGGATAAGCCTTCGGTTGATCCTCCGGCTATTGCGGTCTCAATCCAATTAAGAACATAAGGAGAAATGAGTCTAAGGAAAATAGAGTCAGATCATCGAAGTTCATTCTGGAAGGGAGCCCAAACCTCACCGCATCTTTAGCAGGGAACCTTACGCTAAGTTATTACATATCGCCCCACCATTCTGAGGGCATGCTCTCTCAGACACCAATCGATCCGAAAAAGGTGAAGCAAAGCGATATCGAGAAGGAGGCCTTGAGACTGGCCATCATCGCAGAGCTAGACGCGATCTCTCTCTACGAGCAGCTGTCTAACATGGTGAGTAAGGAGGATTTGAAGAAGGTGTTGCTTGATGTGGCGAGGGAAGAAAAGACCCATGTCGGTGAGTTCCAAGCTCTGCTCTTGAAGTATGACAAGGACCAGGTGAAGGAGCTGGAGAACGGCCGGAAGGAAGTCGAAGAACTAACTGAATGACAGCCAGATAATGCATGATCTCAGTTCATCTCTAGGGCCCGAACCCAACGGCATATGGATTAACGATTTGTTAATATGAGTTGATTTTATAAATAAAAATGCAATAATATAATAGGCCGGGGGCTAGTCGATCATATTCTCACGGAGACAGGGTGAACCCCTATCCGTTCCTCCTGTTCGTTCGTCACCCGGCTTACCTCATTTAATCAAGGACGACTTAGGTTATGGCATCTTGCTGTTCCATCCAGAAATGCCCCATAGACCAAGATAGACAAACATGCTCAGGAAGCTCAAACCAAACGCGAATGCCCCTACAGCTGAGATGGATATGCCCTGAATACTATCAACAAACGGCCAGTGCACATCCACCCCATTTACGATGATTCTAATGAGTATGTATGCCCATAATAGTGTACTATACACCCATGTGGCCAGCACAAAAGACCTGAGGAAATAGCGTGCCATGTTCCTTCGCTTATGATTCTCAACATCATAAAGTATTCGAACCCCGTGCGTGCAAAGCTTCATGGCACCTCGCGTCCAATGATTCCATAGGTGGATGAAATGGTAGCTTTGCCCGAAGAGGTCATGAAGGCGCTCAACGACCCGGCGAGCGTCAAGGTGCTAGCGACGAAGACTCCGGAGGGAGTGGTGCATGCCATACCCTTGGGAAGCCTGGCAGCGATGGACCAGAACACCATCATTTTCGGGGTGGTGTTCATGAAGCATACTCACAACAACATGGAAAAGATGAAGAAGAAAGGCGAGAGCCCGGCGGTCCTAGTGGTGAATGGCAGGAACGCCTACCAGGTGCACGCTATGATCAAGGACTTCAAGACCTCCGGTCCGGTCCTGGACATGATGAACGAGAAGGTCAAGGCACGCGGCATCACTGTCACCGGCGTTTGGTTCTTGGAGCCCGAGAGCGTATTCGACCAGAGTCCGGGCCCGAACGTTGGTAAGAAGATGGCCTGAGGGATCCGCCTAGCACGCTTTCGCCATTTCAATGGAGGGCCGAGTTACAGCTCCACCTTGAGTCCATGTCTCAGCCCATCTTATTCAAAAGGGGGAATAATGGACCTTCCATTATCTCATCGTACGACCGCATCGGGGGCAGACCGCTTTCTTTGCGATCAATCCATGCTTTGGGGCGCAGCTATTGCAATACCACATCCTATGTTCTGACAACCTTGAGAGTTGCAGAAGTAGCCCTTTGAGAACAGGAATTCGTTGATCTGTTTCCCACAATGGACGCAGTTGCCTCGGATCACGAAGAAAACGAGCTCAAGCGGGCATATAAACCCATAGCTTACTATCACTCATAATGATAATGTGCGGAGATGCCCGGCGGACCGCTTCACAAATCAAGGGCGGCCTAGTGTATCCATTTCAGTATCTCAGGCTCATTGCGATTTCCATTTGATTGAGCCTTCTTTGGATAGCCGAAGATGATTGGCGCAATGAGCTTGTGGTCAGGAGGTATGCCAACCTCGGCCATGAACTCCGGGCTATGCTGCAAAGGGTTGGCGAAGCCAATCCAGCAGCTTCCAATTCCCATGGACCAGGCGGCGAGCATCATGTTCTCGGCCGCAACGGATCCGTCTTCCACCGGCGTCAGGCAAGAGGGGTTCGCCAGGACGAGAATCAACGTGGGGGCATCATAGAAGATGTTGAAATCGGGGTTCGATAGCGTCCGCATCATCCGATTCATGCCTTCCGCTTTGTCAGCAGGGACCTTCTCCACTTGCTTCTTGATCGTAGCAACAAAGAGCTCCTTGGCCAGCATTGAGTACTTCTTCAAGAGGGCGCTATCCGAGATCACCACGAACCTCAGTCCTTGCGCGTTCGTGCCGTTCGGTGCGAACGTGCCAGCCTTGACGATCTCCTTCAGCTCTTCATCCTTCGGAGCCTGGTCCTTGTAGCTCCTGACGGATCTCCGCTCATAGATGTTCTTCAGGACTTCGTTCATGTTGCATCGGTGATGAAGGGATTGGTCACAACCTAAGCGTTGTGGTGACCTCTCTGCCCAAATAGAAGCCACGCGTCATTTTCCTGCTATGGCACTTCTCACGCAATCCTTGCTTCAAATATTGTAATTGGAGAGGGCCATTGATTTTTGCTATCCATGAGTTCATTCAGATTCTGACCAATTCTATTCCTTGGAAACATATCTATACGCTTGGGTGACGTAAGCAACCGAAAGGGAATTGGAAAACAGAAGGACGGCGTTGGATGAACATCAAGACTTCCGGGAAAGACCTCAGAGCATTGATCCAAAACAATATTCCAGAGATGAGCAGGCTCTCCTCGGATGAGAAGGCTGGCGTGATGAGGAACATCGAGGACCTAAGGTTCTACTCCACCACGTCGGATAAGGATACCAAGGAGATCACTTCCATTGAGGTCTATCACAAGGAGACGCGCGAGGACAGGGAAAACGCTCTGGTAGTGATCTTGTCTTGTTCTATCGTAGAGCCAGAAGTTAAGATACTCTGCGGCAAGATAGAATATGCATTCGAAATAGGTTTGATAATAAAGAAGCAGACGTCCAGCGAATTTCAAGACGAGCGCTATTATGCTTCCCCATTATCAAGAGATGAGGTCAGCGTGATAATCTTTGGAGACGTTCTGCCGTTGTAGGGCAGACAATTTGCCTGCATGCAACCACTTTGAATGAATGTGCGACCTGATCATCACACATCAATCGCCAGATATTTTCAGCCTGGATCGCTTTTCCGATTGCTCGATGTTAGCCTAGAAGTGGTTCGCAGGTTATCCCTACAGATAGCGCTTCAAATCAGGTTTTGCCTAAAGGTCGAATTCGATAGATCCACCGAGAATCCTTCGGTTGATATGTTCCTCCCACGGAGTGATCATATCGCTACGGTCCTTTGGCCTTCGCCCAAGGTCCATCAAGGCGGTCTCAAGGTCCGACATGGATTGAAAGATGTGGATCCTCCTCTTCACATCCTGGTAACGCCCCAATAAGGTGTTATGCAGTTTTTGGTGGACGTCCTTTGCCTCGAAGACGAACACCCGATCATCGAGTTCCCCACAGCCGGCCCCGCAGATCAGGAAATCGTAATCCATCGACTGGGAGCGCCAATCCAAGGCCATCCAACCATAGGATAGGACGGATATCGGGCGGTAGTCGTTCTTCAGAGACGAATATCTGATGCGAATGACCTTCCTTGCCCAGTCCACGCCATTCCTCGTTCCAGAGATGATTCGATAGGTCGGAGAATGACCTGGTACCTTCTTGTATCGCAAACCGAGTTCGTCCAGTTTATCCAACACGATTTCCTGGCACTTGCTCGTCAGCTCCCATCTTGTTGTTTCCCCCATCCAAATCCCGAATCACCTAGGGTGGTATGTCATTTAATATTATGCTTCTGGAATCAATTAACCTGTTATTCGACAATCGTACGACACAGGCGATTCGTTCGCGCCGGGGCTCGAATACGGCTATAGCTTGCCGCCACACTCCCCGCAGAATCTGGTGCCTGCGGTGTTCTTCGCGCCGCAGTTCTTGCATTCCAGCATCCCCAAGGGGGCACCGCAGTTGTTGCAGAACTTGCCCTGCCCCGCCGGCTTGCCGCATTTGGGACATATAGTCTGTCTCGATTCGATCTCGCCAGTGAATACCTGAGTCTGCTGAGCCTTCTCCTGGATATCCTGCTTCATCTTTTCAGCCCGAGCTGCCGAGACCTCGACCGCCTCGCGTGGCGCATCATCGGTGCAGAGCTGCGCCTCCTCGTTCCAATCATTGTCGCAGACGTACTTGTGACAGCGGGGGCAGCGCTTGAAATGGCCTTTGGCCTCATTGCTTGCCAGCTCGAAAGCCTGCTCATGCTCCCTTTGCCATTCCGGGGACATGCCTTCGTACTTGCTTGACAGGATCTCCGTCCCATGTTGGGATGCTTGCCCGATGTTATACTTGCCAGTGAGGGACCCGACCGCCCCAGCCGCCTTGCCGATGCCTGACCACAGTCCTTTCTTCTTGTAGGTCTTTGACTCCACGAAGCTGGTCTTGAACCCCTCCTTGCAAATGTCGCAGAAGAAGGTGAATTGGAATCCAGCATCAGTGCTATTGTCCTCCATGTTAGACGTGAACGATATCAGTTTCCCATTGCTCATTTGCTCCCTCCACTTAGCGGCTTTCCGCATTTGATGCAATTCTGGCCGATCGGCGCCTGCTGAGCCTTGCATTTCGGGCAGGTCACAAGCAACCTTGCTCCGCAGCGCTCGCAATAGTCCCCAAGGAAAGTGCTTTGGCCACAGGAAGGGCAGCTCACGGTCAAAAGCAATCCGCAACCCATGCATGCCTTTTGCCCGATCTGGATTTGGGCGCGGCATTTGGCGCAGCGAAGACTGTCTGTTGGGTTGACCTTACCGCACCATGGACAGACCCTTGCATCGGGGTCTACCAATTGATCGCAGTATTTGCAAGGCTTCTGGTAACCGACCATTGTGTGATTCACTTCCTGTCTAGACCGTCACTCGGCGGTCCTCTACCCATTGGCGGTAATAACTGTGAGGCCAATTCTAATAGGTTTCGATATTCTGCTGTTCTTTGCGATCTTAGGTCTCAAGCATTAAGGATGTTGGTTGATGACCATGCTTCCATCCGACTTGCTCCACCTCTGGGCGTCGCTCTCCTGAGCTACGTTGAAAGCCAGAAGATCATCGACGTCAAGCTTCCATTGTTCTATGGAGGAATGGATTACTCTTCCGATGAACCGCTCTCTCATGAGCCTCAGCTCCGGGATGCGCATGATAGAATATCGATAGCGAGTGTATTCTGGGGAATAGAGACTTTCATTTGAAAGGTAGATCGGCTCTCGCCTGAAATTTATGGCCAGGAGGCCTTTGGCCATTGACATCAGAGCTGTCTCCGCGGCCTCATCCAGCATGGACGAGCCCGCATTCTGCGAATATTCCTTCCTGCCCATTATGCGGAAGAAATATGTCGCCCTGCCCTCCTCCTCTTCGGAGGTGGCCTCGAAGGCGATGGCATTGCCGCCTTTGGAAGCGTCCTTGGAATAGATGGGCGCAAGGAACCAGACGTACTCTTTCTTAATCTCTCCAGCTAGCGTCCTCTTCATTCCGATCCTGATCTCGGCAGCATTCGACTTCGAGGCCAAGTAAGCATACTCCTCCCCGATGCCAAGCCCTGCGATCTTCATTTCCAATCTTGACCAGAGGCCAGGGCATGCACCCTCGAGATCGCGTCTTTTCGCCGCCCTTCCCTCCTTCATGAACTGAGAGGCCTTAAGAATGGCATTTGGATCGGCTTCTGGATACACGTCCTTGAGCATATCCTGCACCCTGACTGACAATTCCGTGATGGAGTCGACGACCCCTTTTTGGAAAGAACTAAGATCTTTCCCCAGTCGGGTGAACTCAATCCTATCTCCAGATTCCAGACGAGCGACGACCCTGAACGAGTCCACCGTGCAGGTCAGCAACTCGGAATAAGGTACCCTGATGAGTTCGCTCCGCTCTGGCATGATCACCATTGCGGTATCATACAACCGCACTTCGCATTTGCCACTGGCCTTTGGTCGTTCTTTAGCATCAATGAACGCGAAATCCGCCTTGATGCCCTGCTTCCTTATTTTCTCCTGCATTAGCAGGTCCTTGAGCGACAGCTCATTCCTTAGCTGGACCAGACTCCTGACGAAGTCCTCATACTTGTAGCCCAGGTTAGACAAAAGTAACTGATCGCCTTTTTCGAGAACGATCTTTATGCGATATTCGGACTCGGCAATGGAGCTGATGTCCCTTAGGGAGTAAGACCTTGGCTCCCCATCCTTCGGGGCAATGATCAGGGTCTCGGCTCCTACTGTCCCGGTTCCGTCCCCTGCCACCATCTCCTTACCACTTGGATCATTGATAGAGAACTTTAGTGAAGCCTGCATGATGAAATAATGGTGCTGCTAATCTATTATCACTTTCCTATTGCCTGGTGGATTCACCCATTATTCTCGGTTATTCGCAAGGAGGTGACCTTTTTGGCGAAGATAATTTGCCCGAGCCAAAGCATTTTGCCAATCAGCCGCTCGGGATTCGTGGACAGGAATCCCAGCTTGCCATCACCATGCCAATTCAATCGAATATTATGATAAATGCTGATATATGATGCACGGACAATGCTAACAGGGGAACAGATATGATTAACGTGATCGCGGTGAACGGGAGCCCCAAGATGCAAAAGGGCATGACCGCTATTATTCTGAACCCATTTCTCGAGGCCATGGAGGAAGCGGGCGCTTCGGTTGAGCTCGTCTATGTCAAATCTCTCGACATCAAACCTTGCACTGGCGAGCTCTCGTGCTGGAAGAGCAAAAAAGGGAAATGCTACATCCAAGATGATATGCAACAGCTCTATTCCAAGCTGAGAAAGGCAGACATCCTGGTGCTGGCCATTCCGGTCTATATACCGTTGCCAGGCGAGATGCAGAATTTCCTTAACCGGCTCGTATCCCTAATGGACCCAGAGGAAGTAATGAGGGATGGTCGGACAAGGATCCGGTTCAAAGGGGATGTGGGCATCAGCAAAGTAGTGCTTGTGTCTACTAGCGGTTGGTGGGAGAAAGGCAACTTCAGGACCGTGGTCCGGATAGCCAAGGAAATTGCGGAGGACGCGAGCGTCGAGTTCTCGGGGGCGCTTATCCGGCCCCATTCCAGCTTATGGGGCGAGGATGAAGGGAGGACAAAAGAGGTCCTCAAAGCAGTGAGGCAGGCCGGATATCAGCTCGTGAAGGATGGTAAGATTTCTGATGTTTTACTCAAAACCATCAGCCAGCCTCTTATATCGAGGAAGGAGCGTATTCGCAGGCTCAAGAATAGACAATGACCAAGTGATCATAATGAACTAGATCCTCGAAATATGAGGCACTGTCAATCTATCGAATTCGAGGTTTAGGGAGGGGGGCGTGCCATATCGGGATGGAGCGAGGTTCTGACCCATCAATCACTTTCCGAGTTGCTTGATATCACAGTTCAGTACAATGCCGTTCGTTAAGTAGTGAGACGTCCCCTTGTACTATCTGATGATGACTAACAACGCGGACATACCCGAACAAGGAATAAGAGCGATGCGATTCGATGCCACGCTCAAAGACATCGATCGAAAATACGTTATTTGTGCCCGCTGTCAAAAATCAAGAGAGCGATCTGAAACATGCCTTAACTGTCAGGGGTGAGTTCGGGCTATGAAGAGGCTCTTACGGTATCTTAACGTGTTTTAATCTCTCAGTGGCTTGTTCTCCTCCCACTCCCCAATTTTCTTTTGGAACGTCGTGAATCACGACTTCGACCGCCTCGGCAGGAATTCCCATTTCGGTGAAGACTTTGGTCGTGCCTGCTATTACCTTCTTCTTAGCCTCGTTCGAAAAATCCTTGAATACATAAACGTGGACAATTGGCATGAATTGAACTATGCCTCTAACCGGATAAAGCTTCGGTGAGATTCGGGCTCATCCGGGAATGCATCTCGCCTTTTCCAACACTTAATTTCTCAATTTTAATCCCCTGTGCTCCCAATGAAATGTGAGCATTGCTTCAAATTTGGAAGAATCGTTCCCGCAGGTGAAGTTCAGTACTTAAGTGATTTCTGGCGCTCGTGGGGCTGGTTCGTAAGGACGTCCCATCATCTCGCACCAGGT
>PMBU01000076.1 GCA_003153895.1 Methanomassiliicoccaceae archaeon
ATCACAAGAGTTGTTCGAAACGACGTTGTTCCTTGAACTGTATTCCATGCCGATGCCATAGTAATCATTGTTGTCGCAGGAGTTGTTCGCCAGTTTATTGCTACTCGAGTAAGCTACATAGATCCCGTGGTACATATTGAGGTCGCATTTGTTGTCGGAAAAGAGATTGCCTTCCGACCAGTCCATGCCCGCACCTATCCCGTTGGCATAGCAGATATTGTTCAGGACGGCGTTGCCACGTGATGAGTAAAGCAAGATGCCACAGTAATTATTGGTGCAGGTGTTGTCTGTCACGGTGACATTGCTTGCGATGTTGACGGTTATCCCAGTGCCACCAGCATATGGGAACTGGATGCGACTAGCATTGTGCAAATAGCAGTTGCGTATTATCAAGTGCGAGGTCGTATTTCCGACATAGATGCATATGCCGCTGCTGCCGGTGATATCGTACCCCTCGATGACGTATGGGTCCGAGGCAGAACCGCTGCCGGATGTCGCCTCCGATGCCAGCTCAATCTCGTTGTTGACGCGGATAACATTGTGCTCCGCATACGTCATCTCGCCAAATGCAATATCGATTGAGCCCAGATCAACGTTGTCGGAGGTGCTGATCTCTCCCTCCACCGCGACGCGGACCATGATCGTGAAGTGCCCAGGCACGCTTGGGGTCCAGTCGAGATTGAACAGTCCGTACTGTCCGGACTGGAGTTCGGTTGACGTCGCGCCGTTTATTGTGAAGGAGGAAACGTTGCCGATAGCGCGGGTCATGCCCTCATCGTCCAGAACAAAGAACTCGACGTGAGGCTGGATGGCAACGGCATTTCCATCATTGCTCACGTTCACCCCTATTCTTCCCTGATGCCCAACGGCGAACGTGGTTGGCGAGAAAGAAATGGACAGCACGCGCAGGTCAGGTCCAGGCGAGGAGGTTATGACCAGGTTTTTGGTCAGGTTGGCCACATTCCCCGCAGAATCGCGCACGCTAAGCTTGATGTTGAATGCTTTAATGGCAGTGAAATTGTGTCTCACCCATGGGCCATAACCTATTGTCGAATCACCAAAAGACCAGGTAAAATTGAGAGCGCTTGGGGTATCATTGTTGTCAAAGGTGGAGTTGGCGGTCATCACCAGAATTTGATTTTCCATGGCGGTGATGACGCTGGCGCCGTCAAGCTGGATATAGAAAGAAACGACCGGTGGGGTCACATCGTTGTCAACCTTGGCACTGGTCTCGTTGGACTGCTGGCCCTCCCCGACCAGATTGACCGCGCTGACCCTGTAATAATAGGTCGATCCTTGGATCACTGATGAATCAACAAAGCTGAGATTCGCCCCGATAGTCGTTAGAATGGATTCGCCACCGGATGATGTCCCTCGATAAATTGTGTAATTAGTTATCGAGGTTCCTCCAGCATTCTCTGGTTCCAACCACCGCAATGTAATCTGGTCACCGCTGGCCGTTGCATTCGGGTTCCGGGGAGCGGAGGGGACTTCCACTGTCCCTTTCAAATGGACTTCGAAGCCGTTCATCGCTGCCCATTTGAGCAGCAATAAATGCTCAATGGAGGATGGGGCAGGGGTGGCGATCGTTTTTGAGTTCAGGTCATTAAGCGAAGTTATGTCAGGCCTGACCATGATGGCCGAACCCTCGGTATTCGCAGCCGATACAATTTCGATTGGGATGTTGGCGTTGATGCACCTCAGGATGGCCGCGGCGCAGCCCAGGTAGCCCATATCGATGTTCCCTGCGGCGAATGCATCCATCACCTGGCCACCATTTGCATAGGGAATGGGCGAGGTGACGTCCACTCCCCAAACCTGGAAGAGGTCCCTGCCACCCCAGAGGCTTGTGTTCTTGGCAACAACTTCCGCAAGGCTTCGTAGATTACCGTTCAAATAGCCTATCCGGACCGTTCCCAAGATGGTGCTGCTCGGGCCTAGGCTTGACGATGCGTCTTGGTAGCTGGTATTTGTGATCCCGTTCGCGAAGTCCGTGGCGTTGGAGTATCCACCAAAGCCAAGAATCAAACTAAGATTGGCGAACATAGAAGTGAAATCTGCCAGTCCATCTTTGAACGCCTGATTAATCTCATATCTGTATCCGATGTGTTCGAGCGCGCTCTGAATATCCGATTGCGATAGACCTGTGAATTGAGCCGCCATTTGTACCAGAAGTGTATAGTTTGCGCCTGCCCCCTCATTTATGGTCTTTATTATCCAGTCGGTTGCCTCCAAATGTGCCCTGACGACTCTAGCGACGAGCTGCTGATTGGTTTCATTGTCCGAGAACTGATAATTATAATGCACTGCCAGCAGATCACTGGGATGATCGGGCATTATATTGCCAGATCGAGCGAGGATCTTGGCAGTATTGTCGATTACCTGAACCGAGCAAAATGGTTCCCAACTGACACCACCATCGATAGTTCCGGCCTGCATGGCCGCTTCTTGATTGACTGGTGAGATTTGGGTCCAATAGAGAATCCCATTGAGGGAAGCCGCTGTGCTTATTTGACCAGCATTATTCAATGATCCATCGATATAGTTCTCAATGGCCGGATTCCTTACCTCCGAAATTAGAGCAAGGCATATCGTTGAAGAACACAACAAGAATATGACAATCAACACTGAAAC
The DNA here is from genome assembly GCA_003153895.1 of Methanomassiliicoccaceae archaeon. GTDB lineage: Archaea > Thermoplasmatota > Thermoplasmata > Methanomassiliicoccales > UBA472 > FEN-33. Next base: position 2,635 of record PMBU01000076.1, read on the forward strand.
CATTTGAAAAAGGACTGAGGTTTTTCTGTTTGCGTCTCTCATTATTCCAGATCCACTTCTGAGTTGCTAGCCACGATTTCGGATAGCCTCAGCGAGATGCCTCAACTTGATTCACCCCTATTGCATTCTTGAATTAATATCTCCTCTTCTACCCTGCTCTTTCCAAATCCGGCATGGGTGCTTCAGAACCGAATCTCGCCGCATCCCCTATCCTGTCCTTAGTCATCCTGCCGAAGCATTCACAAAACATCATTCTCTCAATGGCATTTGCTGGAAGTAAGATCGTAGAAAAAGTGGAATGATTAAAAAAGGAATGCGATCTTATTGTTTGTTTGCGAATCGCCAGACACCAATGAGCAGCATCAAGAACCCGAGGATTATCAGCCCCCAGCCTATTCCTGACCCCCGTAGTGCGCTGTGAATAGTCGTGACCGCTATTCCAGCGATCACGAAGATAATTCCCAAGATGCCTAGGATCATGACGTGCCTGCTGATGGTCCTACCGAACAGTTTCATGTCGGCCATACAATCACCTCCTCCGTTTGTTGCGACCGTTCTCCGACCATTGCTCCTCACATCTCATCGGAAAACGCTAGGAGGATGTACCGATGCTAGGGTATTTAATCACCTCTCAAGTGAAGTCGTGACTAACAGAATCAGAGCCATTCTGTCCGAACATCGACGTGATGCTGGGGTCCTCGATCCAATTGGTGGTTACGGTTCGTTTCAATCCCGAACATAACTGCATCCCCCTTGTCAGCATTCTTAATATCCATCCAGGAGAGTTTTGTGGCCTAAAATCGGTCCATAATAAGGTCATTGCCCTTGAATCCTGGGATAATGACCATTCACCTGAGGGGAGGTTTTGGTGGCATAGCATCCATCTTAGCTTTAGAAATTGCAGTTTGATCTTCTTGCGGAAATTACTAATAAGCGAAGAATGCAAAAAACACCGAGGGGAAATATGCCACAAAAAGATGAAACCATAAAGAAGCAAATTACTGTAGCCGACGGCGGTACGACGAACCGCGACTGGTGGCCTAACCAGCTGCGGCTCAATATCCTGCATCAGCATTCTTCCAAGTCAAATCCGATGGGCGTTGATTTCGACTACGCCGAAGAGTTCAAGGGCCTCGACCTGGCGGCAGTGAAGAAGGATCTGCAGGCGCTGATGACCGATTCGCAGGAATGGTGGCCGGCGGACTTCGGCAACTACGGACCGTTATTCATTCGCATGGCATGGCACAGCGCCGGCACGTACCGAACCGGTGATGGTCGAGGCGGCGCAGGAGCTGGCCAGCAGCGCTTTGCTCCTCTCAACAGTTGGCCCGACAANNGGATTCAAGACCTTCGGCTTCGGCGGTGGACGCGAGGATGTCTGGGAGCCGGAAGAGGGCGTCTATTGGGGTTCTGAAAAAACCTGGCTTGGTGATAAACGCTATTCAGGAGAGCGGAATCTTGAGAATCCGCTTGCCGCCGTGCAGATGGGGCTGATCTATGTTAATCCGGAAGGGCCGAATAGCAACCCGGATCCAATCGCAGCGGCCAAGGATATCCGTGAAGTTTTCGCTCGCATGGCGATGAACGATGAAGAGACAGTTGCCCTCATAGCGGGAGGTCATGCATTCGGCAAGACCCATGGCGCCGGTGACGCGAAGCATGTTGGACCTGAGCCCGAAGCGGCAAGCATCGAGGAGCAGGGTCTCGGGTGGAAGAGCAGCTTTGGTACGGGAAAAGGCGCAGACGCGATCACCAGCGGCCTGGAGGTCACCTGGACCAGCACGCCCACGAAGTGGAGCAACGATTTCCTCGAGAACCTGTTCGGCTATGAATGGGAACTGACAAAGAGCCCGGCCGGTGCAAACCAGTGGAGGCCGAAAGGTGGCGCGGGCACCGATACCGTGCCGGAGGCACATGATCCGTCCAAACGTCGAGCGCCATCCATGCTCACAACGGACCTTTCCTTACGGTTCGATCCTATATACGAAAAGATTTCAAGGCGCTTCCTCGAGAACCCGGATCAGTTAGCGGATGCTTTCGCCAGGGCATGGTTCAAGCTGACCCATCGCGACATGGGACCTCGTTCGCGCTATCTCGGGCCGGAAGTCCCCGCGGAGGAGCTCATCTGGCAGGACCCTATCCCCGCAATCAATCATGAATTGGTCGATAAGAAGGACATCGCTTCTCTCAAGCGCAAGATCAAGGCTTCGGGCCTATCGATCTCGGAATTGGTTTCGACCGCATGGGCGTCAACGTCCACCTTCCGCGGTTCTGACAAGCGCGGCGGCGCCAACGGTGCCCGGCTTAGTCTGGCACCGCAGAAGGATTGGGCAGTCAACCAACCCGAACAACTGGCCAAAGTGCTGAAGACCCTTGAAAGCATCCAAAGCGAGTTCAACAGTGCCCAATCAAGCGGCAAGAGGATATCGCTCGCCGACCTGATCGTTCTGGGCGGGTGTGTGGGTGTCGAGCAAGCAGTGAGGAATGCTGGCCATAGAATGACCATCCCCTTCACACCGGGACGCATGGACGCCTTGCAGGAGCAAACCGATGTCGCCTCCTTTGCCGTGCTCGAACCGATCGCCGACGGCTTCCGCAATTACCAGAAGAATCGATACTCCTTTTCGACCGAGGAATTGCTGGTCGATAAGGCACAATTGTTGACTTTGACGGCGCCCGAAATGACTGTCCTTATTGGCGGCATGCGCGTCTTGAACGCTAACTTCGGGCGCTCCCAGCATGGTGTCTTCACCAAGCGGCCAGAGAAGCTCACCAATGACTTCTTCGTAAACCTTCTCGACATGAGCACGATTTGGAATGCAACCTCGGACAACAAAGACGTATTCGAAGGTCGTGATCGTGCAACAGGCGAACTCAAGTGGACCGCAACGCGTGTCGATCTGATCTTCGGTTCCAACTCCCAGCTGCGGGCTCTGGCAGAGGTCTATGCAAGTTCAGACGCGCAAAAGAAGTTCGTGCGTGACTTCATAGCAGCTTGGAGCAAGGTGATGAACCTTGATCGCTCCGGCCTCGCCCGACAATAGCGCAAACTTTTCCGCTCACTTCCGATTCGAGCACAGTGGTGAGACTGGCTTGATCGGATGAGCATTCCACCTATTTCCGGATTCATCCAGAGGAGGCGCTGGCAATCGATTTTATATCCGCCGATTCGATTGTCGGTCGGAAGTGACTTCATGAACAAGATTCGAATTGTCATAATCGTGGTTGCCGCGATCTTGGTAGTCGTGACAGTGTATCTGTTGGCTACCGCTAGCTCGTGATTATCCCTATCGAAATGAAACGCGGACGGTGAACGCTCGTCTGCGGGTCCAGCTTACTCGACCTCTTGGCCGATCATTGGCCCCGACGATACGGTCATCGGTTCCCTGCTATCCTTCGTGGCCTGCTGGAACATCTCGTTCATACTTGTCAAGGTGGCCATTGCAATGCGCTTAGTGGCGTGGTTGCCATAGGCCAGAGCCTTGTCCGTGAGAACAAGAAATTCGCCCTCCTTTCTGAGGAGCCCCGATGCCTTCATCAGCACCACGTACTTGCGTATGGACCCGTCATCCTTCATCAGCGCGGCCAGTTCATCCTCACGGATCTTGCCGTAGTAGAATCGACGCGCCACTCTCGCCAAGGGATAGTCCTTGAGCTCCGAGTAAGCATAGAGGGGCAGGAATCCCTCCTCCAGCATCTGGATGTAATAGACCACGGAAGGCGAGTTCAGGGTGAGCCGGTTGTTGACCATGCCCCAGGCTTTCGGCCCGATGCCGATGAAATTGCTATGCTCATACGGCCCTTCATATTTATCTGGGGCGGTGGAGAAGCTCCACAACGTCCTCAGTTTGTAGTGGTGCTCGCGCATTGTTTGGACGATTGCCAGGTATCGCTCCTTCTCGTCCTCGTACAGGCCGCCTTCGCCTTCCACCATCACGCCGTCCCTCTCCATCTTCTTGGTCATTGGAGTATATTCCAGCAGCATCAGCGGAAAGGTTGATATGCCCTCCACGCCGATGGTCGATGCCAGATCGATGTCGTCGACGATCATCTGCTTGGTCTGTTGCGGCAGGGAGAACATCAGGTCGATGTTGACATAGTCGAAATCGCGCTTCATAACTCTCTCTAGCGCGGAGACGATGTCTGCCTTGCGCATCTTGCGGCCGAGATAATTGCGGAGGATGTTCTCGTCGAACGTCTGGACGCCGATGCTCAGCTGGTTCACCCCCGCCGCCTTGATGTCATCGAGGACCTCATCGGAGAGGTCGGCCGGAGAGGCTTCCATGGCGACATCGCCCTGGAGGTCGAAGTTGTCCGCGACGATTGAAAGCAGGGCTCCCATCTCCTTGTGTAATAGCGACGGGGTGCCGCCGCTGATATAGACCCTCTCCACCCTCGACTTGCCGAGGTACGATGCGTACAACTTCAACTCCTCATTCAAGCCCGCCAGGAAGAGGCCTGCCATCTTCTGGTCATATGCTTGGCCTGGCAAAGCGCAATAGGTGCAACGTGAGGCGCAGAAAGGAATGCGGATATTGAGCGAGGTGCGATCCACCTTCTCCGGCAGGACGTCCTCAAGCTTCGTGACTCGCTTGAAGGAAACGCTGGAATTGACGCGATCCACCATCTTGTCTACGAAGCGCAAGGTCGGGTCGAAGGGCAATTAAGGGCCTCTGCTCTGAAATGTTGGCGTCGTATAAGAACACTGTTCAACGATTGACGATGTCCGACGCTAGATCCACATTGTGTCCAGCAATTTGCGGACGGCTTTGACCGATTGAGTAACGGAGCTCACGGTCTTGGTCTCAATAAGGACAGAGCAATGATGTTTGCGGGCGAATCGGAGCATTCCTTCGATGTCCAACTCCCCTGTGAGCGGTATCTGGTGGTCGGACCTGCCATTCCAATCATGGAGGTGCATGTGCTTGATGCGACCCCTGTGGCGCAGCAGCACCTTCTGCTCCTCGAAGTCCGTCTTGGCATCATGGCCTATGTCCCAGGTAAGATAGAAATGGTCCAGCTCGCACAGGTCGTCGATGGCCTTGGCGACGAACGGGAAATGGAAGTTGTTCACGTTCTCGGTGCAGACCATGATTCCATATTCTGCAGCATACTTGATCACCTTGGAGTAAGCCTCCCTTAGATTGGCAATGAACTTGTCATAATAGTTCTCGTATATCCAGACCTTCTTATCTGGCAATGTGAAATAGATGCCCGGGCTGAGGTGTAGGTTTATGACCTTCGCGCCTGCCTCAGCAGCCCAGCGCGCCGTCTCGCCGAAGCGTTTGACGTGGCCTTCCCGGATGCTGTCATGGAACGAGGCCAGGTCGGTATCGTCCGGCATGTGGATGGTGAAATCTATGCCCTTCTCTTTGGTAGCCTTCCTTATCTTCGCGGCGGGGAGCGACTCGGGGCAGAACTCCGGCATGTTCATGTTCAGCTCGACGAAGTCGGCCTTGAGCTTCGTCGCCAGAGCGATCGTGTGTTGGAAATCAGGCATCTCGATCAATGTGGGTATCCCTAGACTGAAGCTCATCTGCCCATCTCCGATATTTTCGCGCGCACGGAAAACGATTAAGAACGTTGTCCATTAAGAATTGTCGCTTCGTTTTTCCAAAATGACGCGCTTTGACGGAAGTTCCTCCGACCCCTACGCTCCATGGAGCGGATCGCCGTCCATATGCAACGGTTTCTCCGCGCGATAGATGTAACATGGCGGGGCTTCCACCTCGTCCTTATAGTGGAGCCACCACTTATGGCACAGCCACCTCTGGAGCGTGTTCACGTCCTCCTCATTCATGAATGCGAACCTTCCCTGCAGCTTGAGGTATTCGATCACCGGCTCCATCTTCTTCGGCTTATAGGTGAGCGACGATTCGCCTTTCTCCGCTTCATAGAGGGTCCACATTCCAGTTTCCACAGCCAGGCGGGCTATCTCCATGCTCTTAGAAGCTTGGGAGCGCCATCCGGGAACGCATGGGGTCAGGACGTGCAGGAATCGGAAGCCGTCCACCTGCTTCGCCTTCTCCACTTTGCGAACGAAGTCGTTCCAATGTGCGATCGAGAGGGTCGCTTGGTAGGGGATCCCGTGCGCGGCAACTATGTGGTCGATGTCTTTCTTGTGTCTCCTTTTTCCGCTGATCATTTTGCCTGCCGGTGAGGTGGTCGTCCAAGCTCCGAAGGGCGTCGCCCCCGACATCTGGATGCCGGTGTTCATATACGCTTCGTTGTCCAGGCAGACATAGATGATATCCTCGTTCCGGTCTGCTGCTCCTGACAACGCCTGGAGCCCGATGTCGAAGGTGCCGCCGTCCCCGGCCAGCCCAACGACGTAGGCTTTCTTGCCCCGGCGCTTCATTGCCGAACGTATGCCTGTCGCCACCGCCGCGGTGTTCTCGAAGGCGGTATAGAGGTAGGGTACCTCGAAAGCGGAGGTCGGGTACTGGGCGCCGAAGACCACCAAGCATGAGGCGGGAACATAAACGATGGTCTCGGGTCCGAGCAGCTTCATTATATTCTTCACCGCGATGGCCACGCCACATCCAGGACAGGCGCCATGGCCCCAGAGGAAATAGTCCTTGTTTGGAACGTCCTTGATGGTCATTGTGGAAATATCCTTGGTCTCGCTCATTTCTGTTCCCCCCTCAGTCCATGCCAGTACACGTCCCTTTCTATCTTGCCGCTTGCGCTTTCTTCGATCCGCGCGAAGATGCTGCGCATCTCCTCAAGGGTCAGATCCCGCCCGCCCAGTCCAGCGATATGGTCTGTGAGAGGAAGGCGTAGGGGGCTCAATGCCCCTCTCACCTCGGTGAACACCGGACCGAAGGAGTTAAACCCGACGGACCGATCGAAGACGCCCAGCGCCTTGAGGTTCTTGACCGCCTGGAGCAACTCCTTCTCAGGGAAGGGACGCATGAAACGCATTTTGATGAGACCCGCTTTCTTGCCTTGTGAGCGGAGCTCGTCCACCACCCCTCGAGCGGTCGTGGTAGCCGTTCCCAGCGAGAGCAAAGCAAACTCCGCATCCTCCATCTCATACATATCGAAGAGGCCGCCGTAGCGGCGGCCGAACGATAGGGCGAAGGCCTCGTCGACCTCGCTTATCACCTTGCGCGAACTATCCATTGCCCGATCGAGCTGGTAGCGCATCTCCATGGCATACTCCGGCGGGACCAGCGGATTGATCATCCGTGGGTCCGATGGATCCAACGCGTTTATCGGCATGAACTTAGGCAGGAAGCGGTCGACCTCCGACTGGTCCGGCACCTCCACCCTTTCAACAGTGTGGGACAGCACGAACCCATCCAGACAGATCATGATCGGCATTCGCACCCGTTCGTCTTCGGCGATCCGATAGCCTTGCAGCACCATATCCAATGCTTCCTGGTTGTCCTCCACGTATACCTGGATCCAGCCGGATTCGCGCTCCGGCATGGAGTCGTTATGCTCCAGCCAGATGCCCGAAGCGGCGCCTAATGAACGGTTCACGTTCACCATGATAATAGGCAATCGGATCTGGGGGGCGGCGTACAGCATCTCGTGCATCAGCGCTAGCCCCTGCGATGAGGTAGCGGTGAAAGTGCGGACCCCACCCGCGGAAGCGCCGACCGCGATGCTCATGACGCTATGCTCGCTCTCCGCAGGTATGAAATCGGCATCGAACTCGCCATCATTGATGAACTCGGAAAGTAACTCCATGATCAGCGTCTGCGGGGTGATTGGGAAAGCGGGGATGACCTCCGGCCTGCAGAGGCGGGCGCCCCAGGCGACAGCGTGATCGGCAGAGATCACCTTGGTCACCATGACTTGACCCCCCAAACCATGTCGATGGCGCTCACTGGGCAGATCTGGGCACAGATACCACAGCCTTTGCAATAGCGGTAATCGAACTTCATGTGGTCGTCCTCCTGACGCTTGATCGTACCCTCGGGACAGGACCACCAGCAGCGCAGGCAGCGGATGCATTTATTGATATCATAATTCGGGCTCGAAGTCCTCCACGTCCCCACAAGATTCTGCCAAGCGCTGCCCGGGCCGATCACGACGCCCTCGACCTGGGTGATCGGGAGCGTCACGCCAATGGGCATTTGATCCCAATCAGGGAGCCATTGTGGTTTCTGCAAGATCGGACGCACGGCCTTGCAACGTCCGGTGCGAGCGGATTGGTATGCGACCCTGGCCGCATCAGAGTTCAGATTAGCTGCCCTGGGCCCCAGCCTCTCCCCGAACTTGTCCTGGATAGCTTTTACGATCGAATCCAACGAAACGAAATCCTGCGCCTTCGCCATCGCACCGAGGATAGCGGTGTTGACAATCGGAGCTTTGAGCTTCTCGAAGGCGATGGTGGTAGCATCCACCGTGGTCGTCACTACTGATATCCCCAGGTCATATTCCTCTGGAGCCATTGCGGTGTTCACGACCGCCACCCCCTCTGGCTTCAAGCCTTCCGCCACCGGCTCTATTTCCGGAAGAGTCTCGTCCAGCAGGACAAGCATGTCCGGGTTGTAAATCTGACTCTTCAAGGTTATCCGACTCTTGTCGATGCGAGCGAACGCCTTGACCGGGGCGCCGCGGCGCTCCGCGCCAAAGTAAGGGAAAGCTTGAGCATGATAGCCTTCTAGAACGGCAGCCTCGGCGAGGGTCTGAGCGGCCATGACCGCTCCCTGCCCGCCCCTGCCATGAAACCTGACCTCATACATCGGAATCCAGCACCCTCAGCCACTCTATTCGAAACCGCCATATTTAATCCCTCAGCCGAAGAGGCAATGCGGCATGATGTGATGGCGCATGCAGGCCCCAGCGCAGATTTCCGATTATGCCAGGAAAAGGATTTAAGCCGAGCGGCTCCAAAGCATTAGGGCGATAGCATGAAGACCGTAGAGATCAGATGGAAAGAGGTCGCCTCAGATGACGAGCTCTCAGACTTCAACTCGTACCTGAAGGAGATGGAGGATGTCGATACCCCCAGCGCCGTGGAGGATGGCTTCAGCTCTTGGATAAAGGAGCATGTCGAGGGGCGGAAGATCATCATCTCGGACATGGAGATATTCGTGGACGGCAAGTACTATCCACTGGAGAGGGGGAACGAGGCGGACCATTTCTACAGGCGACTGAAAGAGGCGTCTGGAAGGTAGGCGATCAGAGGGGAAAGGAGTCAGGGAAAAGAGTCCTCTCAAACGTAGTCGACCCAGGAGGCATACTTCTTGCTCTTGCCCCTGGCCGCGTCCGAGAACAGCTTCTGCAGCTTCACCGTGATCGGTCCGGGTTTTCCGGCTCCGATGACCATTTCGTCGATGCTGTGGATCGGCTGGACCTCAGCCGCCGTCCCGGTCATGAAGACCTCGTCGGCGATCATGAGCTCGCTCCTGGTGATGTCGCGCTCGATCACTGGCATTCCCAAATCCTCGGCGATTCGCATCACCGAGTCCCTGGTTATCCCCTCTAGGATGCCCGCCGAGATTGGCGTGGTGTAGATCTTCCCCTTCCGGACCATGAAGATGTTCTCGCCCGTGCCCTCTGCCACGTTCCCGTCGGCGTTCAACAGCAGCGCCTCGTCGGCGCCCCTCTTCACCGCCTCGAGGCGTGCCAGCACAGAGACGACGTAGTGACCGCATACTTTAGCATTCAAGGCTAAGGCGCGATTGCCCGATTTTTCCCAAGATGATGTGATCACCCGAGCACCGAACTTCATCTGCTCCTCTCCCAGGTAGACGCCCATATAGACAACGGCGATCGCCAGGCTGGTCGGGAGCTTGATCGGGTTGAGGCCATAGGTCCCGGTGCCGAAGTAGGCGATGGGGCGGATGTAATCGACCTTCGACTTGGCGTTCGCACGGACCGTCAGCTTGGTCGCTTCGCATAGCTCGTCCAATGAATAGGGGATGTTGAGAGAGATTACCTTGGCGGAGTCTAGGAAGCGTGCCATGTGCTCCCGTAATCGGAAGATGCAACGCCCCTTCGGTGTCTCGTAGATCCTGATGCCTTCGAAGACGCCCCCGCCGTAATGCAGGCCATGCGTCATGACGTGGATGTTCGCATTCGCATAATCCACCAACTTGCCGTCCATCCAGACCTTCTGCTGTGATGCCATGTTGCTCCCTTCATGAATGTAATCGCGTTCGATATATTAGATTGGGCACCATCAGAGCGCGTTCACGGCGCGGATGAAGACATCCAGATTGGTGGACTCGATCATCTTGTCCACCTCTTCTAGGTTGCCGATCAATCTTACTTTGCCTGCTGAATTAGATGCGAGCGCATACGCTTCATGCCTGGTCTCGTCGACCACTTCCGCATGAACGATATCGTGCAGTCCTTTCAGGTCTGCAACCGCCACATCGGCCAATTGCCGGTCTTTGACGGTCAATACGACGCGCGACTTGCCAGCGATCTCGCATTTGCCAACAACGATGGTGTCGACGTTGATCCTCTTACGCGTGAAGACGCCCATCACTCGCTGCATGACACCAAATTCGTCGTTTACGACCATCGAAATCACTTCCACGTTCAAGCCTCCATTCTGACTTTTCCGCATCGGACAAGTTCCTTCATCGAAATGTCAAGTCGTTTGCCTGATTGCCTGCACGATCGGTGTGAGATGTAAGGCGAGCTGTCACTGGACCCTGCCGGCGCCATGCCGATGTCAGAAGAAGCCGCCATATGCACCATCTTCACACCACGACCGATGACGGGGAACGCCATCCCAGAGGAGAGCGCCCCCTGATCAGATAACCAAAATGCGTAAGCTAACCAAGACAGAGTTCCCACCTGGTGAGACCGCTAGGCTAGACATTAACAGGCTGTATTAGGAACGCCATATTTATACCTTGTTAAGAAGTGACACGCTACTGGCCGAGAACTAGTGACGCTGTCCAGTCTTGCCAAAGATAGGCTCACAAATCCATCATTTCCGATCGTGACGAATCACCTATCCCCACAAATCAGAAATATCAAATGGGCCAATCCCAGACGGAATGCCTTTTGATATCTCTGGCGTCCCGGCATCTAGCGTGAAGGCGCTTCGAGAGGCCTCGCTATCACAAGGTGAGATGGCGAGAATCCTAACGAATAATATCGATCAAGAAAAGGAGAGATGAATGAGATGCCGACGCTAAGACCGATAGCATGGCTCGGAAAACGGATCGGCTCGATCCCTCAGGCCAAGCGTGGACTGGCGCTGCTGGTCTTCGGCATTCTGCTGCTCGGCGGGTTGATCGCCCTGGACCAGCTGGTTATCAACAAGATGCTGGAATCGAGCATTGGCCAATTCTCGGACATTTCCTTCTATCAAGAAAGAGCGCAGACCATCCTCGATGGGAAATGGCTATACCGCGACGTGCAGTCCGAGGCGCCCCCACTGATATCCTACTTCTTCGTTATCCCGCAGCTGGCTGGGGGGGCGGTGGCTGCATATCAGACCTACTTCGCCGCCTTCACCATGCTGACGGCGCTAGCGCTGTATTATGGACTCAGGAAATGGGACAATCTCAAAGCGTTCAAGATCGGCATAATCTATCTCCTTTCGCCTTTCGGCGTGATCGAATCGGTGTTCGGGATCCAGGACGAGTCGATCATGGTCTTCCTATTCCTTCTGGCAGTGATATTGGCATTGAGGGGGAACGGACGGCTGAGCGCCTTGACCGTCGCCGTAGGCATCTGGACCAAGGTCTTTGCGGGATTGTTCTACCCAGTTCTATTCCTGAAGACCAAGGAGTGGCGGGAGAGGCTCGTTCACTTAGGCATCATCGCCGTCCTCTCCATCGCGATCTCTCTCCCATTCCTCATCGTTGCGCCCAATGAGTTCCTGGCCTTCCCCACGTACTACTTCCTGGGAGGCTCGGCAACGCCTGCGACCGGGATCAGCATCTGGGATTTCCTCGGTGCTGGAGGGTTGAACGTTCCCGGAATGGTTTTGTTGGGCGTGGCGCTGGTCGGATTGGTCGGGGGGTTGTGGCTGGTGAAGAAGAGGGACCTGGAGATCTGGCAGGGAATCCTGCTGATCATGGTCATTTTCCTGATATTCTACTCCCGCATCCTCGTGGGCTATTACATCCTGCCGGTGGCGTTCCTGCTGGTCTGGGCGGTGGACGATCGGAAGATGCTGCTCAAGACCTTCCTTATGTATCTGCCTTTCTTCGCCAGCTTGGCGTTCACGCGGGACACCCGCTTGGGCCATGCGTTTATCAATGAGCCTTGGTCATGGGCGGCTGGATTGGCGCTGAGCTTGCTCGGGACCTTGATGTTGATCGACCTCACCCTCCAGGCACTCAGGACGAAGCCGTTCATCTATCGCTCTCAGGAAGAAACCGAGAAGGCCGTAAAATCCAGTTGATCGCATCAGTTCCTACTCACTGCCCATCTCAAAGCCGAGCCGATCCCACGATAGTACGCTCTCAGTCCGCCCCTCACCTTCTGCATCGCGATCAAGCCGGAGTAGTACGGAAGCGAGATGACGAACTGCCCCAAGAAGCAGGTGAACCGCCGAGGCCAGGGGACCCGCTTCAGGACCAAGAGGATCATGTTCCGCGCGTAGAAGAAGGAACGCTGTGGGGTCATGATGTTCGAACCGGGAACGCCCGAGGAGCTGGACACCTTATGGCGCACCATCGCGCTGGGAACGTAGAGCGAGCTTGCCCCCGCCTCCCTTGCCCTGAAGCCGAATTCGATGTCCTCCGCATACATGTTGAAATCTTCGTCAAAGCCGCCGATTCGCTCGATCAGCTCCCTCCGCACCATGAGCGCACAGCCGGTGATGAAGTCACACGGGCCCTCAGTCCCTTTGCCATCATCCGGAAGGTCCATGCCAGGATGCTTGGAATATCCCAGGAACCGGTTGTAGCTCCCTCCGGCGAACCAAATATTGTTGCTATCGTAATAGAGAATCTTCGGGCCCGCCAATCCGCAATCTTGAGCGCGTTGCAGTGCCTCGATGAGGTTGCTTGCACATTTCTCTACAATCACGGCATCGTTGTTCAGAAAGAAGATGAAATCGGGGTGATGTTCCAATGCCAACTTCAGACCGGCGTTCGCGCCCTTGGCATATCCTAGGTTGTTTTGCATCCTATGCAGCTCCACCTCAGGGCACTCCGAAGAGATCCGAGCTGCGGAATCGTCCGTGGAGCCATTGTCGATAACGATCACGTGATTGTTCTCGACCCCTCCATTTCTCAAAGAAAGCAAACATTCGACCGTGTCGCTCGCCCTGTTCCAGTTCACCACAATGGTGCACAATTTAGGGCTCAGCGACATCGCCTTGACCATAATCTATGGAATCTTAATCTTTGGGAATTCCTGCTCGATGCGCATCCGCCCTGCTCGTCATTCCCTGTCTTGGTATCTCATCAACCCCATCAATAGCAGGATCTTCGCCCTCTGAATGATGAGGGGGCGCCTCAGGCTCCAGGTCCCGCAGGTTGTATGAACGACCGCGAACGATCCCTTGTGCTTCCTCAGCACCCGTTTTATCGTCTCGTAGTAGCTGCCGCTCCTCAGCGATTGATTGTTCGATCTATGATAGCCAGGTAGAGGAAGGACGAAGACCCCCAGGCCGTTCTCAAGAAGGGTAAGGGACATATCCACAGCATAGAGATGCCAACTAACGCAAGTTACTTCGTCAAAATGGAATCGGTCAAATACCTCTCGCGGAACGATGATCAAGCATTCATCAAGCGTCTGCACTTTCGTCACTGCCTTGATGTCGGTCTGGCTGACCCTCTTCGGAATGGGCCATCGGTCCTTGATGTTCGATACGATTTCCTTGCCCTCACCTTTGCCTGCCACTCCCGCTGCGCCTAGGCCCACCGTCCCACCGCACAGTCTCTCGCAATTCGACAGCCAATCGCTCGATTCGAATTCGAAGTCCTGATGGACGAACATCAGGAAATCCCCTTTCGCATCTCGAGCCCCCCAATTCAAAGCGGAGGCAGCCGAGTTCCAATTGCCCATCGAGTTGTCCACGATGATGAGCTCGTACTTACCCCGCTGAGCCTCAAGGCTCTTCAACAGGCAATCGTTCAGAATCTTCTTGTCATTCGAGACGCAGACAACAGAGATCAGGATCGATCACCGACCATTATGGTATGCGCTCCCGGAATTTGGAGCTTATCTCTGGAACGAGTGGCAGCTTCGTCAAGCTTTTCGAAGTGCGGGATAGCAGGATTCGCGTTCATGAAAAGTTAATACTCTGGAAAGGATACGGAAAACAGATGAGCGGAGACAGGCACGTCATCAGATCGAAGGCGCCGTTGCGCATCAGCTTTGCCGGAGGCGGCACTGACGTCGCTCCTTACGTCGATGAGCATGGTGGCACCGTCCTCTCCTCCACCATTGGCATGTATGCCTATTGTACCATCTCGCCCCGTAACGACAAGCAGATCAAAGTGCGCTCGTTGGACATGGCAAGGGACGAGAATTGGAAAGCCGACGGAGGCATGCTGCATTACGACGGCAACCTCGACCTGATCAAGGCGGTGCTCAACCACTTCGAGGTCGAGCAGGGCTTCGACATGTTCCTGCATTGCGACGTCCCCCCCGGGTCAGGCCTGGGCGGAAGCTCGACGGTCATGGTATCGCTCATCGGTGCGATATCGGAATGGCTGAACGTCCCGCTATCGCAGTATGACATGGCAAAGCTGGCCTTCAAGCTCGAGCGGGAGGAGCTGGGCTTCGCGGGCGGAAAGCAGGACCATTATTCCGCGGTCTTCGGGGGCTTCAACTTCATGGAGTTCAAGAAGACCGATACCATCGTCACACCATTGCGCATCAAGAACGATATCCTGAACGAGCTTCACTATCACCTACTACTATGTTATACTGGCCAGACCAGGGACAGCGCTAACATCATCGAGGACCAACGGATCGGAATGAAGGTGGCCGAGAGCCCAGTGATTGAAGCGCTCGACAACGCGAAGCGGCTGGCGTACGAGACCAAGGACGCGCTCATGAAGGGGGACATCCGACGGATAGGCGAATTGCTGGACGAGAGCTGGCAGCATAAGAAGAAGTTCACCGGCCACATCACGAACCCGTACATCGATTCGATATACAACTCGGCCAAGCAGAACGGCGCCATCGGGGGGAAGATCTCCGGCGCCGGTGGAGGCGGCTACATGTTCTTCATCTGCGAGTATGACCGCAAGTACCTGGTGGCCGATTCGCTGCAGAGGCATGGCGCCCAGATCGTCAACTTCAATTTCGACAAGAACGGATTGCAGACTTGGAGATATAGGGCATGAGCCAACTTGTCTCGAACGAGTTGGAGGAGAGCGCGGAAGCTATCGCAGGGATCGACGCCGAGCAGGTGCTGAAGATCGCGCGCCTCCTGACCAAGGCTTTCCGAGAAGGCAGGAAGCTGGTGCTGTTCGGGAACGGGGGCAGCGCTGCCGACGCGCAGCACATCGCCGCCGAGTTCTCTGGGCGATACGCAATGGAGAGGAAGGCGCTCAATGCTATCGCCTTCAGCAATCTGTCGGCGGTGACGGCGATAAGCAACGATTATTCCTACGAGCGGGTGTTCGAGCGCCAGGTGGAGGCTAGCGTGCATCAGGGAGATGCGGTCATGGCGATCTCCACCTCTGGCAACTCCAAGAACGTCCTTCTGGCCGTGGAGAGGGCACGCTCCCTCGGTGCCATCACCATCGGGCTCACCGGCAGGTCGGGCAAGCTGAAAGACGCGGTCGACATTCCGCTCATCGTCCCGTCCACTCGGAGCCCGAGGATCCAGGAAGGGTACATGGCAGCGGCGCACGTCATCTGCGGCCTGGTCGAGAAGGCGGTCTTTGGTAAACCAGCGGTGTTCGTGGACCGGGACGATACCCTGGCGAAGGATGTGCCCTATTGCTCGCGACCGGAGGACCTGAAGCTGCTGGCGGGAGCAGGGCAGGCCATAAAGCGGCTCAATGAGGCGGGGTACCTTGTCATCGTGATCACAAACCAATCGGGGATCGGTCGGGGGCTTTTCGACGAGGCCATGCTTGATAAGATCCATGCAAAGCTAAGGTCCGAGCTGGCAGAGAGCGAAGCACGCCTCGATGCCATCTACCATTGCCCGCACCGTCCGGAGGCGGGATGCCGCTGCCGCAAACCCGACCTGGGGATGATCGAGCAGGCCATGAAGGATTTCGACATCGACATCCTCGGCTCCTATGTTATCGGCGACAGCGACAACCACGATATGGAGCTTGCTAAACGGATCGGCTGCCCGGGCATCAAGGTCAGGGAGGGCTTCGGCCTGGCAGAGGCGGTCGATGGGATATTGAAGAGGAGATAGAACGCCCTCAATGCTTCTCGATCACGAGGTCCTTTGTCGACGGCACTTGGGCCCAGACCGCTGGATCGCCTTTATCGAGGAATACGTAAAGTGAGGAATACGCCCGAGCTAACGCCTCCAATGTCATAGCAATGGTGAACTTGAGCGGATGGCGGGCGTTTGCGCCAAGGAAACCAAGCAGCGCTGCAAATAGCAGCCTCCGGTTCCAGGTCGGCACCTGGTAGTTGAACCAGCGTTTGAGGTACTTCTCGCCTATGTTGACCCGAGTCCGTTGGATCCAGAAGTCGGCGAGCGTGGTCGGTCCCTTGTTGAAGACTATCGCCTCGGCAGCATAGACACTGCGCAGACCTTTCTTCTCCAGCTCCCTCCTTATCAGGTCCTCGTCCGATTGGGAGGTGGTGGGAAGCGCCTTGTCCAAACGGCGGAAGGCCATGAGCTCCCCTATCTTGGGATAGATCAGCGAGATGCGGTGATGCATGTCCCATAGCATGTGGACTGCGAACCCCGTCACGCTCCCTTTGTCATTGACCGGTACGGGATGACCACCGCTCACGCCGACGGTCTCATCCTCAAAGGGCTTGAGAAGGTTCTGCAGGGAACCCTCGTCCAACTGGTTGTCTGCGTTCACCAGGACAAGAATGTCGCCCTTGGCCTGCTTCAGGAACTCGTTGATAGCTGAGTTCTTTCCTTCCCTCCGCCCCTGCTGGACCAAGCGGAAGCGCCGGTCCCTTTTCTCGAACTGCCGGACGATATCGTCGGTCCCGTCGATGCTGCCGCTCGATATGATCAAAATCTCCTCGACCGGGAATTCTGCGCTCTGCCGCATGATCGAATCCAAGCAGGCGCTGATGTTACGCTCTTCGTTGTAGGCGCACACCCCGATGGAAACCGTTGGCATTCTAGCCCCCATCATCGGCTAGGTTTATTATAAACATGAAATACCTCGCTCGATGCATTGGCTTGACGTGCCAGTCATTCTCTCCCAGGCCACAGATTTCTGAAAAATCCCATAACTGCTATATACTACGAGTCGATTCTTCATACGAGTGGGTCATGGCATCGGGGGAAAACGATCTAGCGAAGTTCACTGTTGTTATTCCTACCTACAACGAGGTAGAGAATATCTCGAAGATAGTGGAAGAATTGTTCCGACTCTACCCCGGCATCTCGATCTCGGTCGTCGACGACGACTCCAAGGATGGGACAATAGAAGCTGTCCTCGCTCTCCAAAAGAAGCATGACCGTCTGGAGCTGACGCAACGTGACCCTTCGAAACGGGGCCTCACGGCCTCGCTGATGGAGGGGATCTCCTCGGTCAAGACCGATTTCTACATCGTAATGGACGCGGACTTCCAGCATCCGCCAGCTTCGGTCGTCGATTTGATGAATAGGGTATCTGGCGGGGCGGACCTCGTGGTCGGCGTCCGGATCAATAGAGAGCCCCTTACCATCACTAGGAGGATTGCCTCCACCGGAGCGCACAAGCTGGCCTCAAGCTATCTTTGGCTGTGCCACAAGAAACGCTCCCATGATCTGATGAGCGGTTTCTTCGGCGGTCGGACCGATGTCTCTCGCAAAGTGATATTGGAGCATGGGGCAAGGTTCGAGAAGAAGGGGTTCAAGGTGCTCTTCGACCTGCTGAAGCACGCCCCCAGGGACATCCGACTGGCGGAGGCTCAGTTCGTCTTCGGGGTCAGGGCTGGTGGCGAATCGAAGCTGAATTCCGATATCATCATCTCGGTCATGAAGCAATGCGGCCTGGCGGGCAAGATGCTGGGCACCTCGGTCCAGTTGCTGGTCATCAGCAAGGTGGCGAGGGTCATCGGATTGCTCATCCTGGTGGCGATCTTCGCCATCGCATTGGTGATGGGGACCATTCCGCACTCCCCGACGCCGTGATCCTTCGGGGCGGGAACAGCAAGCCTTTTCTAATATCACTGACAAATAGAACTAACGATGACGACCAAGCAGTTCGAGATTTACGTGCAGAACAAGCCTGGCGAGGTCGCAAGGCTTGCTGAGGTCTTGGCAAAGAACGCAGTGAACGTCCGCGGTATATCCACCGACCTGGGCGGACCGAAGTCGATCATCAGGGTCATCACCGATGACGAGGCCAGCGCCCGTTCGATCCTCAAGGCTAACGGGATCGAGAACACGGAGAGGGACGTGCTGGTGATCTCCATGTCCGATAAGCCAGGTGAGCTTGCCAAGATGACCAGGAAGCTTGCCAGGGCTGGCATTAACATCGAGAGCCTGTTCATACTTGGGAGCAAAACCCCCGAGGTCCAGTTGGCGGTAGGCGTGGACCAGAGGGAGAAGGCGCAGGATCTACTCCAAAAGTAAACACCTTATCTACTATTTTTCTTCGCCCCGTTCGGCTGAATGGAGATTACTATTATCGCAGCTACGACGAACACTCCTCCGATGGCCGTGAACATGGTCGGGACCTCGCTGATGAGGATGAACGCGAATATCATCGCGAAGACTATCTCTAGCAACAGAATGATCGAGGAATCGGTCGCACCCTTGCCCTTGAGGCCGGCGATGTAGAAGAGGAATGCGCCAGCGGTGCAGACCGCCCCCAAGTATAGGATCGAAATTGCGCCATCCAGATCGATCCCTGTTCCCCCGGTCAGCAAAAGGCCGATGGGGACGCCGAAGATAGCTGTGGTGACGATGGCGCTTGCAGAGGTCATGAAGACGTCGCCGTGCTTAGCGATCGATTTCTTCTGATATACGATGTAGAAGGCCCAGATAACCCCGGCCAGGAACACGATTAAGTTGCCAACGAAATCGCTATCCATCACTTGGTGGAAGTCTCCACCAGTGGAGATGATGATAACACCTATCAAACCGAGTCCCAGACCATAGAATGTATAGCGATTCAACGCCTCCTTCAAGACCACTGCGGCGATCATTGCGACGAAGACCACGTTGATGTCGACCAACAGTACGGTGTTCGTGGCGGTGGTCTGCGTCATTCCCACGTTCTGGAAGAATTGGCCGAAGGCGTTCAACAGCCCAATCAGCCAAATGACGGGGTCTTTGAATATCTTAAGGTCGAAGCTCCCTAGGATCAATGCCACTAGCAGTAGGATCTCGGCGCCGATGACGAAACGTGTAAGCGCCAAAAAATACGGATCGACATGGTCCAATGCGATCTTCGATGCGGCGAACGACGTCCCCCAAACGAAACTGGCGATGATGAGGAACGCCTCGTAGCGATCGACACGAAGCCGCATGTGCCGCGATACTCCTGTTATTATTTTAGGAAAACGGTGGACTATTCTAGCGTCCTTCCCTCAAGCTCGATCGGGCCATCGACGGTGACCTCATCCCCCAGCACGCAGTTCGTCAACGTTACTCCTGAGCCCACTTCGCAACCCTGGCCGATGATCGACCCTATTATCCTGGACGAGCTCATCACCAAACAATCATCCAGCAGTAGCGAATCGGATATCCTTGCGTCGGCCTCGATGCTTGAGCCCCCGCCAATGGCCGATGAGGAGATGATCACTCCTCCGGCCAATGTAACGTTATCCCCCAGGTAGACCGGGCCGATGATCTTGGCCCCATTTGCGGAAAATCTGGTAGCGCATATTCTCCCTTCAGATTCCACCCCATCGATTCGCCTCTCGGTGCCCCGGCGTCCAGCCATTTGCAGGTTCGCGTCCAACAGGTCTCTCGGCCGACCGATGTCCTTCCACATTCCCTGCAACCTGACCCCATAGAGAGGATGGCCCATCTCCAGCAGCTTAGGGAAGAGGTTCTTGGAGAAATCGAACTTGACGCCTTCCGGCACGTAACGGAAGGCCTCCTTCTGGATGACATATACGCCGGCGTTGATCAGGTTGGAGAAGACCTCGGCCTGCGCGGGCTTCTCCTTGAAACGCACGATGCGGGACTTGTTGTCCAATCCGACGATGCCATACTCGGTCGGGTTGCTCACCTCGGTCAATGCGATCGTAACCATCGCCTTGCTCTGCTGATGGAAGCTAATGACCTTCTGAAAATCGATGTCCATCAATGTATCGCCCATCACAACAACGAAGGCTTCGGGCAGCTTGCCCTCAAGTAGCTTCACAGCCCCTGCGGTCCCCATCGGCGTCTCCTCGAACGCGTACTCGATGTTCAGGCCCAGATCCTTCCCATCCCCGAGCTGGTTCACGACCTCTTTGCCCTTGTATGCGCATGCCAGATCGATGATCTCGATACCGGCGGAGGAAAGCGCTCTCAGAGAATATTCGATGCATGGACGGCCCAGGACCGGAAGCAGGGGCTTGGGGCGATTGTTTGTCAACGGACGCAACCTGGTCCCCTCGCCGCCCGCGAGCACCACCGCCTCCTTTAATCCGCTTATCAAGTCGCCCACCTTGCTAGTAAGATGCGTCAGGACCGACGCCACGATATTTAAAAGTTTGATTGGAGGAGTTGAAACCAATATCAGACGAAGAGTTTCGCCACGTTGGCGTTACGCCTTGAGCCGATGGTCTTGGCGACCGGCTCGCATTTCGTCCGCAGCAGATAGAGCACCGGCCGTACGTTTTCATCCGAGAGCGATTCCAGATTGGCCATCCCTTTGGCGATTATCAGGTCTGCCTCCTTGATCTCTTTTCTCAAGCGCTGCCCAGCACGCTTCAGGTCGACGCCGACTGCGAACTCCTCGGTGCTGACGATCTCGTCGAAGCAGCGATCGAGATGGACACGGAGCGCATCTTCCATTGTCACGTCGGTAAGTATCGGCTCGCCCTTCACCACACCGATGACCTTAGGGCCGAGCGCCTTGACCTCCTTGACCAGCAAGCGGTCGAACACCGATTCGCCGCAGTTGTCCAGGAGGTAGACCACCTTCCCCGCTTTCGCTAGGATCTTTCGAGCTTCTGGCAAGTCGTTGATGGCAAGTCCCTCTTTCACCAATGAATCGAACTTCTGGCCCAGCTCCTCGGGCCTCTCGAAACCGACGTCGATCCCGAAATCGAGGACGTTGCCCGCAATGGAGCATAGCGCTGCCGCTTCCAATGGGTCCTTGCTACTCTTCACGAAGCGTTCGATCCGTTCAAAAATCATTTCAGCGGCCTCATCGCTGCGCTTCTTCAGGTCTTTGTAGGGATCGTCGTAGCCAGATATCTGGTAGACCTTACGATGCACCATTGTCGCCACCTCTGCGGAGTTGCGATGGGACCAGTCCGTCTGAGAAAGGATGCCCATGCTGGCGCTAAGCGCCTCAGCCACCTTATCCGGTCCAACCAGCTCCGTCTCGTAGATGACGCGGTTGAGCAGGCAGGGAACGCACTCGGGCGAGAAGCGCATGTCATCGCGAACTCGCTCGTGACTGATTAAGACTTCGCCCGATCAATCTGACCCAGAGTTCCAGCAAAAGTTTATAGAAACGCCAGTCGTTGCCCTGCTGGGAGCGAAGTTGGCAGATTCGATCACGTTGAGAGTTGCTCGGGCGCATCACCAGTCCGAGGTCGGCTTTGGCCGGGCGCGCATCGATGCCAAGACTCGCAAGGACCTGGGCGTCGAGGTCGGCGACGTGATCGAGATAGTTGGCAAGCGCTCCACTGCCGCCAAAGTTTTTAGGGCGGCGCAGGAGGACGAGAACAAGGCGATCATCCGCATCGACGGCATGATCCGCTCCAATGCTGGCGTCTCCATCGGCGAGAAGGTTGCGGTGACGAAGGCGGAGCCGCAGCCAGCCGTAAAGGTGATGGTCGCTCCGAAGATACCCCAGGGGAAGCATGTCCGCTTCGGCACTGGCGTCGAAGAGCTTTTCAAGAAAGGGCTAACGAACCGCCCGTTGGTCAAGGGAGATGAGATCATCATCCCCAATATCGCCCTGATGGGCGGGTTCTTGCCATTCATTGTCATCTCGACTCAGCCTACTGGCGTGGTCATGGTGGGCGATCATACCGAGCTTTCCGTCAAGACGGAACCGGTGGAGAGCAAGGATGCGATATCGCCTTCGACCACGTACGATGACATCGGTGGCCTTGAGGAGGAGCTGCAGCGCGTCCGTGAGATGATCGAGCTGCCGCTGAAGCACCCCGAGCTTTTCGACCGGCTTGGCATCGACGCTCCGAAGGGAGTGCTTCTGTACGGTCCGCCAGGAACGGGCAAGACGCTCATCGCTAAGGCTGTGGCAAACGAAGCTGGAGCGAACTTCATTTCCATCCAAGGTCCGGAGATCATTTCCAAGTATTATGGTCAGAGCGAGGAGAAGCTCAGGGAGAAGTTCGAGGAGGCGGAGAAGGGCGCACCTTCGATAGTCTTCATCGACGAGATCGATTCTATCGCTCCAAAGAGAGAAGATGTCCATGGGGAAGTGGAGCGGCGCGTGGTCGCCCAATTGCTCAGCCTGATGGATGGTCTGAGCGGCAGGGGACAGGTCATAGTGATTGGCGCAACCAACCGGGAGGATGCGATCGACCCGGCGCTGCGGCGACCGGGGCGTTTCGACCGGGAGATCGAGATCGGCGTCCCGACCCAGCAGGGTAGGCGCGAGATCCTGGAGATCCACACCCGCGGCATGCCGCTGTCGGAAGACGTTTCAATGGAGCATCTGGCCAGCCTCACTCACGGCTTCGTCGGCGCCGACCTGATGGCATTGGCCAGGGAGGCGGCGATGAAATGCCTGGCGCGCTTCGTGCCCGAACTGGACCTAGGCAAGCCGATACCGATGGAGATCCTCGAGAAAGTCCGGGTCACCGGGGAAGATTTCGCGGATGCGCTGAGGGAGCTGGAGCCGAGCGCGATGCGAGAAGTGCTCGTCGAGATCCCCAAGGTCTCATGGGACGATGTCGGTGGGCTAGAGGACGTCAAACAGCAACTCAAGGAGATGATCGAGATGCCGATGGAGAATTCCGGGGCGTTCAAGCGCATGGGCATCAGGCCGGCGAGGGGCGTGCTGCTGTATGGACCACCGGGCGGAGGAAAGACCCTCCTGGCCAAGGCGGTGGCGAACGAGTCCCACGCCAACTTCATTTCCATCAAGGGACCAGAGATAATGAGCAAGTGGGTCGGGGAGTCTGAGAAGGCAGTAAGGCAGGCGTTCAAGAAGGCCAAGCAGGTGGCGCCGGCTGTCGTCTTCCTCGACGAGATAGACGCCATCGCCCCTCGCCGGGGCGGTGGATCGGACACCAATGTCACGGAGCGCATCGTCAATCAGCTGCTCACCTCGATGGACGGATTGGAGACATTGGAGAAGGTGACGGTAATTGCGGCCACCAATCGGCCGGACATCGTGGACCCAGCGCTGCTAAGACCAGGGAGATTCGACCGCCTGGTGCTGATACCTGTGCCAGACGAAACCGCCCGCTTGAGCATCCTGAAAGTCCATACCAAATCGATGCCGCTGGCAGACGTGGACCTGAACGTCTTGGTGGATCATACAGAGGGCTTCGTCGGAGCCGACCTGGAGAA
Source organism: Methanomassiliicoccaceae archaeon (assembly GCA_003153895.1). GTDB lineage: Archaea > Thermoplasmatota > Thermoplasmata > Methanomassiliicoccales > UBA472 > FEN-33. Next base: position 26,324 of record PMBU01000076.1, read on the forward strand.
CCTCTGCCGCGAGGCGGCGATGATCGCACTGAGGGAGAACAAGGACGCCAGCAAGGTGGAGATGAGGCACTTCGAGGCGGCTCTGAAGATCATCACCGCTTCGGTCGACAAGGACACGATGAAGCAGTACGAGAGCATCGGAAAGGCGCTTCATAAAGTGCGCAGCGGAAAGGACGAGCTGGGAATATACCGCTGAAATCCTTCCTATTTCCTATTGGTTATCGCTGCCACGTCCTTCGACTTCGTGAGCACCTGGAACTTCGAGAGGGTCTTAGGCAAATTGATCATCGCCACGTCCCTGATCGTTTCGACGTGCTGATTGAAGACCGGCCAGGTCACATCGTCATCGAAAGTGAGAAGGTCGATATCTGAAAAGATGACCGGTCCGTCGACCGATTCCAAATCGGTCTTGGAGACGCTGAGCATGTCAAGGTCCTTAATGCGGTAGCTTGGCGAAGCTCCCCTTTCAATAGATTCGCGCATGACCTCTGTAGTCAACTCGCCGATTGCAACCCCTCGTTTCTTGGCTTCCGCGGCGAATCTTGCATAGACATCGTCGTCCACACCTCTGATGCATACATCGGCCATGATCAACCCTCCCTTCGGTTTCCATCTTGGGAATTGGTGAAGCAAGGATAAAAACCTCCGCTATCATTGTTATCAAAGATAGACTCGGATTTTAGAAGAGCAATCTGTCCACCGGTGAAAATCGTCAGAGACGCCCAATTATTATCAATAGGGCACTGCTGAGGCCTTTTAGCCAGTGAGATCTGTTCTTTGCAGTTGCTCGAATTGTCTCATTCGAAGAGCTTGCTTTCCAATCGCGATAATGCCGTACGTTCTCTCTGATTCTAGCTTCATTCTCCATTATTCTCGCATCAAATTGTCCGTATCCCGTCATTTGTGTACTTGTCATACAAATCAACAATATCATCATAATATTACATTGTATATAAGCATTACCATTGATTGAAATTTAAACAGGCGTCATGATATCCAGTAAGAAGGAAAAGTATAGAATGCAATGTGAATTCGATGAAAATGAAAGGATCAAAGCGCCTCGAAAGGCGCGGTTCGGCAAACTTAATCGCCCATAATTTTGAAAGATTTCACCTCTTACTCAAGATCCGATAGGCAATCCTTACCGATTCGAGCGTGAACTCCTTGCATCTTCGCTCATGAACCGGCGACACGAAATCTCCTTTGTTGAGGACCTTGCATTGAGTCGAATTAAATCGCCTCTCGAACTGGGTCTTGAGCTCCATGGCCGCTTCGTAGCTTGGCGTCTTATTCCCCTTCGCCTCAATTCTTCCTAAGACAGCCCCGATGCCAAGGACGCTACCCGTCATCGCTCCGCAGGCGTCTTCAGAGCGTCCGATCCCTCCTCCGAAAGGCGTGGCCATCTTCATTGCGACCTCAGGAAGTTCGATTTCATGCGCAAAGCATATCCCTCTCATTGCGGACTCGGCGCAATTGAATCCCTTATCCCAGCATTCAGATGCGTAATTGATGCATTCCTCTTCGGACCTCATTGACAATCTCCAGACGCGAAATGAGATGTGCGGATACTTCAACCTCTCTTTTGCGTCTCTCGGATCTGCAGCAGGGCCGTGAGATCAATGTGATCCAATCCATTGCGCCATTCGGATGTGCCCAAAGATTCTAATATGGACAAATCATTCATAATCGCAGTTACCAGACATACTGGGAGGGTCGATCATGAGGAAGTTCATCACTGAGCTAAAAGGGAAAACGGTAATGACCAACGACGGACAGATTCTGGGCATGATCGAGAACTTCGTAATCGATTCCACGACCGGGGACATTCAGCATGTTTTGGTCGTCCCAGCAGAGGAGATCGAGACCCGCTTGTTCCGCACCGACGCGCAGGGAAGATTGATCCTTCCGTTCGCGGAGATGAACGCGGTGCGCGATGTCGTGGTAATGAGCATCACCCACTAAACGAAAACCTCTTCCATCCGATTCTCATCCATCAGCGCTTCAGCAGCTCGCGCGCTCTCTCTCGATTGGTCTGCGCATCCCGGAACATCGGCGCCAAGCGCAATGCCGCGTCGTACATCTCCAGGGCGCGGGCGTTCTCCTTTCTTCTTTCGGCCACTAGACCCAACAGATTGAGCGCCTCCGCGCTCTCCTCCAACCTCAAAGCCAACGAAGCCGATTCGTCCGCGCCGTCCAAATCCTCGCACGCCAAACGGCACATTGCCAGGTTCAGATGGTAATTGGGGCGATGGTCGCGCAGCAGCGCCTCCTGGAAGCAGCTCTCCGCTTCCTCATACGATCCGCGGAGGTAATGCACGCAGCCTAGGTTGCACCAGGTGTCGCCGTACATCGGTTCCGCTTGGACGGCTTGATGCAGCGTTGACTCGGCCTCCTCCAGCTGATCGGAGTAGCGCAAGCAGACGCCCAGGGCGTTGAGGACGTGGGGCGAAGGGGCATCCACTGCCGCCAGTCGCCCCAGCCTTTCCAGTGCCGGCTCGAAATGCTTCTCCTTCATCGATGCGAGCGCCCTGGTCATCTCCATTAGGTCATTGCCACCGTCAACTGCCACGCTCTTTTGTGCCAACCCCGGCCTCCCCAGCTCCACTTGCAGCAATGCTGTCCGCACTCCCGCATCCGGCTGATCGACCACATTGGCAAGCAACTTGAGGCAATCCTCGTAGCGTCCGAGGCGATAGCTGATCGCTTCGAAGTCGAGGAAAAGCTCGACCTTCTCCGGTGCGTGGCGGATCCCTTCGGCCAACGCGTTGATCGCCTCCTCGAGCCACCCCTTCTCCGCGAGTATGTTCGCCCGAAGCAAATAGACCCGATGATCGCAAGAGTCGAACGCCAAAGCTCGGTCCAGCTCCTTCAGCGCCATGTCTGATTCGTTGATCGCTTGCATTACCAGGGCAGATTGCAGGCATCGCTCTAAAAAAGGTTGCTCCAGAACCGATTCCGAAGCCTCGGGGGAGACCACGCTCTCTGCTTCCAGGACCGAATCCTTGCCTTCCTTGGCGATGGCCAGGGAAGGATCCAGAGAGGAGGCGATGCCGAAACTCCTGCCCGCCTCGTCCAGCAAGCCGGCCGACCTTTGGGCCACGGCAAGCCCGATCCATAGGTCGGGGCGCCTGCGGTCCATCGCCACTACCTCCTGCCAGCTTGTGACGGCTGCGATCGGTCTGCCCAGCTCAGAGAGCGTTTCCGCGATGCGGACGACCGCTCCAACGCTGCTCGGGTCGAGAGCGCGGACGCTCTCGAAGGACGCCAGGGCATCCTCGTTCCTTCCCAATGAATGCAATATAATGCCTCGGTTCTCGATGAGCCTCGTATCCTTGACATGCTCGCGAAGCAGGTCATCATAGACCTTCAGCGCCTCCTCTTTCCGATCGAGTTGGAACAGGGTTGCGCCCTTGTTCAGCATCGCAGAGTACATCCGCTTCTGATAGCGTAGCGCCGAATCATAGGCCTTGATCTCCTCCTCGAATCGGCCCAGTTGGTGCAGTATCGTTCCAAGGAGGTACCATGAATTTGGATCGTAAGGGCGGCTGTCCAAGGCGTGCCGCATCGATTCCAGAGCCTCCTCGTTCTCGCTGATCGCAAGATGCGCGGTAGCCTTCATCCTCCAGGCGAGGTCGTGCTCCGGCTTCAGCTCTAGCGCCTTCCCGAGCTCCTCAATAGCATCGTCATACCGTCCATGCTTCAACGCGTCCTCCCCGGCTTGAATAAATGAATCGAAACGACCGATGCTGGGGAGGTAGCGAGTTCCATCCTTCTCCAGGATCTTGCGGTCGATCTCCTTTAGCAGCGGAGACATCAAATCGTACTTCTTGATCAGCTGTATCAGCTTTCCACGGTCGGCCAGGGAGACATCGAACCGCTCGGCCGCCCTCTTGGTGTCGTCATCCCCTTCCGACGTGAGTATCAGCACTGGTGCGCGGCGTTCCAGCAGCGCCTTATCCTTTACCACCATCACTCCGTCCGCGCTGGCATGCTCCGGTCGCCGGGAGGCCATGACCAGGTACTTGCCACCTTCCCTCTCGCCCTCCACGAACGCGACGGCATCGATCATCACCGCAGCTGTGACCTTCATGCCAATGTTGCTCAACAGGTGTATGACGAAATTCTTGAACGCGTCATCGTCCAAGCCATTCAAGGTGCCAATCATGCGCGAATCGAAACGTGATTCGTACGATTCCTCGCTCATCAGCTCTCCTCCAATCGCGCCTTGAGCCTGCGCGCGCGCATGTCCACAAATGACGGTGGGATCTTCTGCAAAGCTTCCTTGGCCAGGTCGCCATTGCCAGCCCGCATGAGCAAGATCGCCTTCTTGATCATGATCTGGTAGCGATCGTCGTCCGATCCCACATCTAACTTGCCTAGCTCCATGATCGCCTCCTCAACATTCCCAAGGAAGGCGTTCATCATCTGCAGGTTGGACGCGGCGATGCGATCCAAAGTGGGATGCTCTTTCGAACGGGCGCAAAGGCTCAAGGCCGAGCCAGTGTGGCTTCTCAGGAAAGAGGTCTGCCATATCTCATCGACTACCAGTCGCGAGACCGCTCGCACCAGCAGGATATGCACATTGGCCATTCTGAGGCTGGCGCGCGCCCATTCCTCACTGGCGATCTCCACCCCCTCCGTCTGCCTGATCAGCTCCCAGACGAAGGAGCGACGGGGCAGCAGCTCGTCCCCGAAGAGGTGCAGTCCGATCCCCGCTCCGGCCAGGTACTGGTCGACGAATGAAGCGAAGGCAGCGATGCGCTCGTGCTCCATCAACGATGGCAGCCGCAACGGGGCGTCCAACCCGGACCCGAAGCTCAGCGCTGGGCCGTTGGTCGGGAAGATACGCATGGAGACGCTCTGCACCTTGTGAAGGCGAGCGTCGGCGGTCGGATCAATCAGCCGGGGGAGAAGGTCAAGCGGGTCTTTTAGTCCAGATAGGCATCCGGCGCAGAAAAGCACCCCGGTCTTGGTCTCCTTGCCGCATGAAGCACAGGCCAATCTGAAACCTCAGCCAATGATGCATGACGCAGGTTAAGAAATTAATTGGACGTAAGCTCCTTGCTCATATAGGGGCCATCGCGGACGTAGCCAATGGACGAATAATAGCGGCGCACCCCAACCCCGCTCGTGACCTTCAACACCTTGTAGCCGTTCTCCAGCGCCATTCTTTCCGCCTCCAGCATCAGCTCCTTTCCGAAGCCCTTGTGCTGCCACTCCCTGCCTTCCTTGTCGAACCGCGCCATCTGGCCGAAGACCTTCAGCTCGCGCACATGCGCCGCTTCGCCCTCGCCAGGCATCCTTAGTCTGGCATATCCGACCAAGGCGTCCTGCTCCGCCAGGTCGAAGGAGATGAAGTCCTCCCGGCCGCCAGATGCGCGGTAGACCAGGTGGTTCAGCTCGACATCGCCAGCCGAGTCCATCTGGATATGGTTCAGGCCCACCTCGCGGCAGCGGATGCAATGGCATTTCGTGCCGAGCTCCGTCATCCTTCCCCGAGCCAGCTCCCGCAGGTGCCCTTTGTCCACACCAGCCTCGATCAGCTGGACCGGAATGTCGCGCTGGATGCGCTGGATGCGGACATAGCGGGGAGCTATCGCCTTCATCGCTGCCACCACCTCGGTGGCCTGTGCGGTGGAATAAGGGGCGAACTCGCCCCTCTGCCATTGCTCGTAGAGCTTGGTACCCTTCACGACCAAAGTGGGATAGATCTTTAGCATGTCCGGCCGGAAGCGCTCGTCGTCGAACAACAATCGGAATCGGTCCAGGTCCTTCTCCTGGTCGGAGCCGGGCAGGCCGGGCATCACATGATAGCAGACCTTCAGCCCCGCATCCTTGGCCACACTGGTGGCATCCACGACCTCTTTCGTGCCGTGCCCGCGGTTCACGCTCCGAAGTATCTCATCGTCCAGTATCTGGACCCCGAACTCGACCCGGGTCGTTCCCAAGCGCATGCACTCCCTCGCTCGTTGTAAGTCGAACCCGTCCGGGCGGGTCTCGATGGTCATGCCGATGCAGCGGTGCGGCGCGCTTTCGTTCCTGGAGTGCGCTTCCTCCAGCGATCCAGCAGCCTCGACGTTCATCGCGTCGAAGCATCTTTTGACGAACTCCTGCTGATAGTCAGGCGTTCGGGACGTGAACGTCCCGCCCATGATGATCAGGTCGATCTTGTCGGTCGGGTGCCCGATCGAGGTCAGCTGGCCGATCCTTGCGGTCACCTGCCGGAACGGGTCGAACTCATTGTATGCGCCCCGGCGTGCCGCTGGCTCTTTGCCTGTGTAGGATTGGGGCGAGTTGTTCTCGACGCCTCCAGGACAGTAGGTGCATTTGCCATGTGGACATGGCGCTGGCGAGGTCATCACCGCAACCACGGCCACTCCGCTCAGAGTACGCACCGGCTTTCGCTGCAGCAGCTCCTTGGTCAGGGCGAGCGTGCTCTCATCGGTAAGGGCCAGAGTGGCCGAGTTCGGTGGCACCGTCTCCATCCCTAGCTCGCGGCACAGGGCGATCTTGCGGCGCAACAGCTCCTTCTTGTCCGCAATCTCCCCGGACGCCAATAGCTGCAGGAGGCGCCGGTGATACTCAGTGGTCTTGTCCATTCGCCCTCATCCAGATGCTCATAGCCCTTTCTCGTTCATGAACGAATACACGATAGCAATCGCCAGGAACAATGTCGCCATGAGGCCCACCAAGGCAAGGAGGTCGATGGCCAGCACGACACCCATCAGCGCCAATATCAAAGCCAATACGGTCAAGATGGTGTAGACCTTCCAGCGTCCCTTGGGGACATCGAACGGATTCTTGAACTTTGACTCGACCGGACCGGAGGCGTTCTCTGGCATCCTTTCAACCGAAGTAGACCTTGGCCTCTTCCTTCTCTTTCTCCTTCTCCTCTTGCTTGAAGGTGATGACATCAACGGCAAGTACCGTCGTGCATGGGACGAATCGCATCTTGCCTGGCTCTCCCTCCTTCTCCGGGTCGACGAGGATTGATAGCGCGGTGTCGTGACCGAAACTGGTATAGCCTTTGAAGATGCCGATGGTTACGATTGGCTCAGGCCCGCTGCCTTTACTCGTTACTCGGTAGGTGGAGCCGCGTGATAACTTCGTCTCTTCGCACTCCGATTTGTTAGCGACCATTGTTACTTGCCCTCCTCATAGAGCTTCTGGAGATGGTCTATCGTCTTCCGATAAGCTTCCATAGCCATCTCGACGTTCGCTTCAGTGAAGTTCCAGGCCTTCGACAGATCGCCATAGCGGATCCGATAACCTTTCTTCTTATCTCCGCTCCGGTCGGTGTCCACTTCCTCCAATATGTCTATGGCCTTCAACTTGTTGAGGTGACGATAGATCGTCGGCTTCGTGGTCTTGAGCTTGGCAGCCATCTCCTCAACCGTCCAGGCGCGCTTAGTGTTTTTCATAAGGCACTCGGTGAACATCTTGTAGGGTACGCTGTCCTGAACGTTCGATGCGCTGGTCTTCGGGTCGTAGCCTTTGGGAAGATAGCCGATCATCTGCAGGAATTGGAGCGAGACGTCATCGGTGTCATCCAATGGGGTTAGAGGAGTGTTGCTTACCACTTGAAGTTCGAACATATTATCGGTCGAACTGATTATTTTTTAAGTATAGATAATTCTTTCTAAGAATCCCTGCAATTTGTTGATTCCTCACTGGCAAATACAATGGGCGAGAATAGGACGTCTTGGTGATTAAACAGAAAAATGAGTCTATTAGTAGAATTATCAAATAATTCTTGTACATATAGGATACAATTCGCACCTTTGGAGACAAGGCATTTATATGACGCGCCCACTAAACAGCCTTAGGTGTCTTCTATGGACAAGAAAGTGCTAACGGCCCTTGCAGCGGTGGTCGTGGTAATAATCGCGATCGGAGCGGTGATCGCGAGTGGCGTACTTACCACACCTCCTCAAAGCAATGTCATTTATTATAAAACCTATTTGCCAAGCCAGCAAAAGACCGTCATTGGAAATCATAGTGTCGACGGTGGAATCATGTGGGAGCCTTTTGTCTCAGATGCGGTCCTAAGTGGAACAGGACACGTGCTGGTCAATTCGAAGGACCTATTCCCGAACCATCCATGCTGTGTCATTGTGGTCAGGGAGGAATTCGCGGTGGCTCATCCCGACCTCGTGAATGCAGTTCTCAAGGCGCATATAGAAGCCAATAAATGGATAGCGGATGCAGTTGCCAATAAGGTAACCAATCCGACCAACTACAGCAAGCTGCTTGGTATGGGGGCGTCCTTCAGCGGTGTCTCCGAGGCAGCGGTGGCAGCATCGCTGGACGACATGATATTGGACTATCATTTGACCTCAGCGTTCAAGAGCGGAATGGCGAACTTCACTCAGTTGTACCTCAATACTACGCCTCCTCTTCTGAAAATGTCGGATATCACCGGAAAGGGCTACTCCTCTGTCCAAAACTTCATTGACAACTACTTAAATGACAGCTACCTCGCTGCCGCGGAAGCGGTTCAACCCAGTGCGACAAGCCTTGGAACGGTAAGCATTGCCTATCTGACAGGTGACCTTCACCAGTTCGCCAGAGTTGTCGCAATGAACACAACCCTATTCCCAGGAGGCAAGAACCTGTTCCAAATCTACGGAGTGACCGTCACGGACCCGCAACCCGGTGGATACCAGAATGGCGGCGGTGTGATGACGGCGATCACCGCTGGAAGCTTAGCGAACGGGCCGAATGTGGGGTATTTGGGATGCGCACCAGCAATCCGCAACTATCTTACCGGTGATATCACCAAGCTGAACACCCGCATTGTTGCAGCGGTCAACAGCGAGGGTTCCGCCCTGGTTGTGAATAGTGACATCCACACTGTCAAGGATCTTGGTGGTAAGGTAGTGGCCACGCCCGGAGTCTCGTCAATTCAACAATTGATGCTGATCGAGATTGCGAAACAGTACAACATGACCTTGTCATCGAAGTAAACCCCTTACCAAACCTTTTTCCTATTCCATTTCCTTGAGGGTTGAAATGAGCACTACGATAAGTTCGCGCGTTAGAAAGCGCTTAGTCTTTTTTGTGAGGAAGGGCAAATTCTCCGACTTTATCGTCATGGCGCTCTCAATTGGGGTGTTCCTCGCCCTTTGGTATATCGCTTCAGACTTGCTCCATACAGTCTATTTCCCGAATCCCTCAACGGTGTTCGATGCCTTGATGAACTCATTCACCTACAGCAACCCTCAGGTTGGTGTATTGCTGATGGGACAGAACATCGCTGCTAGCATGACAAGGTTCCTGGAGGGGTTCGCCTTGGCGTTTATCGTAGCCCTGCCAGTGGGGTTGCTGATGGGGTATCTTAGATATGCCTATGATGTCGGGTCTCCAATAGTAGAGATCTTCCGGCCAATACCACCGATAGCTTGGGTACCGTTCTTCATCATCCTACTCGGTCCACTGGTTGGTCCGATCTGGGTTATCTTCTTGGGAGCCTTCTTCCCAATACTCTCCAATGTTATTTTTGGGGTGAGAAGTGTCGATAATACATTGCTAGATGCCGCTAAGACTCTAGGCGCAAAGAGGATAACCATATTCTCAAAAGTAGTGCTCCCTTACACAATTCCATTCATCATGGCCGGCGTAACTATCGGCGTCGGAATTGCATGGATGTGCATCGTTGCCGCTGAAATGTTAGGAGCAGAAGGTGGAGGAGTTGGCTCCTATATTAGAGTGAACAGCGACCTCAACAATTTCCCTGCTATGTTTGCCGGGATGGTCGTAATCGCGGCTTTGGGGTTAATCACTCTTGGCGTAGCGAGACTTTTGGAAAAGCAGGTATCACCTTGGAGGGGCAAGTAATGAGCATGCTCTCCATCAGCAATCTGGAGAAGGTCTTCACCAAAGGTAAAGGTGAGGAGCAGCTCCTGGCCATAAAGGACTTCAACCTGGAGGTGGAAGAAGGACAATTCATCTGTCTGTTGGGCCCCTCAGGATGTGGCAAGACCACCTTGCTTAGGATTGTGGCCGGGCTGGAATTTCAGACCAGAGGAACGATCCTGATCAATGGCAAAACGATCACTGGACCAGGCTCCGACCGTGGAATGGTCTTTCAGGAATTCGGATTGTTCCCTTGGAGAACCGCGCGAAAGAACATCGAATTCGGGCTTGAGCTAAGGAAAGTGCCGGCCAAGGAGAGACAAACGATTTCGCAGAAATATATCGAACTGGTCGGTTTGAAAGGATTTGAGGATGCCCACCCCTATGAGCTATCGGGAGGAATGAAACAGAGAGTGGGGATTGCCAGGGCATTGGCGAATGATCCAGCGGTGTTGCTGATGGACGAGCCTTTCGGGGCTCTGGATGCTCAAACCCGCAATCTCATGCAGAAGGAATTGTTGCGCATCTGGAAGGAAACAAAGAAGACCGTCCTTTTCGTGACTCACTCTGTAGATGAGGCTTGTTTCCTAGCTGATCGCATCGTGGTCATGACGTCTAGACCAGGGGCTATAAAAGAGATCTTTCCTATCGATTGGGAGCGACCTAGAGACAGGGCAAGCGTGGAATTCGCCAATCTGCGCAAAAGGATACTCGCCGAGCTGGAACGCGAAGTGATCGCTGGGCCTACCGCGCCAATCAATCCGACCGACAAGGTTTAGAGCGCTTTCTTCGCCGCGACCTCTATCGCGCGCAGCGCCGAATCCCTCGGAATGATGATCGAAACTGGGATGGAGAGCAGCTTCTCGATTGTCGGAGCGATTATCGGAGCGCATACCACGGCCAACGCCCCGTCCCGCTCGGCCATCACCGCGGCGATTATCGCATCCTCGACCGTCTGGGCCGGGTATTCCTTCACCTTGAGCGATTTCTCGCCCACCTGCACGATGCGCTCCTCGATCTTGCTCAATACCCCTCTGGATGCTATGACCGCGATGAACGGTCCGCTCGGCTGCTTCTCCAGCTGCCTTACAGCGCGAAGCACGCTTCTTACGGTCCTGAGATTGGGCTCGCGCTTCTCCTGCATGATCTTGTAAATGGTGCTGGGCGAGAGCCCAGTCCGGGAGCAGAACTGGTTCACGCTCATCTTCAGGTCCTCGGCCAGGATCTCACGCAACGCATTCTTGAACCCGTCCGGTCCGCGCATGATCCCCAAAATGAGCTCGTCCACCAGCGTCATTCGGGCTCTCCCGCGCCATACAGAACGAAATTGGCGGCGTTCGTGCCAGCGATGCACCCTTGACCGACCGCTCGGGCCAGTTGCCACGGTCGCCCGGTCACGTCCCCCGCTGCATATATGCCTGGAACCTCGGCCTCCATCTTCGCGTTCACGCTGATCAGTCCGTTCGGGTCCGGGATTATGCCCAATTCCAATGCCAGATCGGCAGAACCTTTTGCTCCCAGCTCGATAAAGACGGCGTCCACGTCAAGGACTCGGCCATCATCCAACATAATCTTCCTGACTCTCTGGTCACCCTCGATCTTCTTTGGCCACGCAGCTTTCACGACCTGCGCTTTGGTTGCGATTACCTTTTCCAGGAGGGGAGGTGCGACCGTCGGCTCCTTCGTCACCCAATATACGTCCGAAGCGACGTTGGTCAATAGTACCGTAGAAATCGCGGCCATTGAATCGTTCCCAACCACGGCCACCTTCTTGCCTTTGAAGAAGTTCGCATCGCAGGCGGCGCAATAGCTAACGCCTCGCCCAAGGAATTCCTTCTCGCCTTCAGCGTTCAGCCTCATTCGGGAGATGCCCAATGCCAGGATGACCGCTTTCGCGGTGAACTCGGTTTCGTGATCAGTATGGAGGACGAACTTGTCCCCCACTTTCTCTGCCTTCAGCACATCCTCCTCATAGATCTTCGCCCCAGCTTTCTTGGCTTGCTCCAAGCCAATGCTGACTATCTTTTGGCCCTTGATCCTTGGGATGCCGAAGTAATTCTCGATCTGCGCTTTGACCAGCGCTCCCTGGTCCGGACGTCCTATGACAACGGTCTTCACCTTCCGTCTGGCAGCGTGAATCGCCGATTGCAGACCGGCCGGCCCAGCACCGATTATAGCAACATCCGCATCAATTGACTGCATCGGGGTCGATATAAGAGGATTAAGCTAATATGTCTATTTGTCAGGAAAATGGACAATTAGGAAGCATCGTCGACTTGATTTGAATGACCTTTGGCCGGTCCTGAAAAGCCAAATCTCAGGATTGAAATCGGCGATGGAATCCGAAACGGAAGGGAAGGCGTTTCAGAAATTGCGCTTTATCCTTGCAGCCAGTGCTTCCTTGGGTTGAGCGCCAATGATGCGGTCGATCATCTTGCCGTCCTTGAACATCATCATGGTCGGAATGGCAGAGATGCTGAACTTGTTCGGGATGACGGAGTTCTCATCGGTATTGAGCTTCCCGAAGACGACCTTCCCGCTCATCTCCTTTGCCAGTGCATCGATAACGGGGGCAACCATACGGCATGGTCCGCACCATGGGGCCCAACAGTCCACTAGGACCAAAGGATACTTGGCCACGAATTTATCGAAATCGGCATCGGTCACCACGACAGGTTCGGTCGGCATCTTCTTATCGGATTTAGCGTCACTCTTGAGTTCTGCCATTTTGCGTCTCCTTATCGCTTCCAATTCATCGTCCATTGTGTTCCCATCTCGGTTGTGCATTAATGTGGAAAAACCGAATCAGCTCGATGAATATATAGCTTTGCTTTTCAGGAACGAAGCTCGCTAAATAAGTAATTTACGAGAGGCGCATGATAGATCCCGAGGGAATTTACTTTGACTCTTATTGAGATTCGGTCATCATTTGCGAGGGTTCTTGCCAGCAAAGAGTTTAAAAGATGTCACTACCATTTCCGCAACGTGATGAAGGATGATGGAAGAAGCTTCTGAGCTCATCGGGCTGCAAGTGTATACGCCGAATGGCGTCTTCCTAGGGAATGTGAACAACCTGGTAATTGACCTTGAAGGGAAGAAGATCGACGGTCTTTTCATCGGGGAGTCCAACCCGCTGCTGGTCGAAGATTCCAAGGCGGTAAACGTGCCATATCGCTGGATCCAGGCGATCGGGGACGTCGTCATCCTCCGCTACTTCCCGAAGCGCGTCACCACCCGCAAGGGCGCGGCACCAGCTAAGAAGTAATCGGTCAGGCGGCGCAAGCCGCATCCTTCTTATTCTCCATGGCTCAGAACATCTACATCGATCCGACCGCAATCATCATCGGGGACGTCCAGATAGGCGAGGGAGTGAGCATCTGGCCTTTTGCCGTTCTGCGAGGTGATGAAGGTCCAGTTGTCATTGGTGAAGGAAGCAACGTCCAAGACCACGCGATCGTCCATGTGGGCAAGATCGGAAAGAACGTGACCCTGGGTCACGCGGCCATAGTGAATAATGCTACGGTCGGAGACAATTGCATCATCGGGATGAACTCATCCATTCTGGACAATGCCCAGATCGGCGATGAATGCATCGTCGGGGCGAACGCGGTCGTCATTGCCGAAACGCTGGTTCCTCCTCGGTCGGTGATCGTCGGTGTGCCGGGCCATATCATCCGATCCGAGGACAGGACCATTCTAAAAAGAGCATTAACCAGCGCAGAGACCTACCATGCCCTCAGGGACGAGCATCTCGCTGGCCGGTATAAGCGGCGCACGGTCCCTTGATCCGTCCGGTCGAGCGCAGACCTCGCACTATCTCGTCGACGTTCTCCCCACAGGCCTCTGAAAGCTCTGCGTGCATCCTCTCCATCCTTTCTGCCGTAATTGAATATCCCCGACGTTGCATCTCCTTCAAAGCCTCGTCGAGCGTCTGGAGCCCTCCTGTTCCCTTCACGAGATTGTCGGCGTGGCACACTATCTTTTCCTCGAGGGTCCGAGGCATATAGGTCCCTGGCGGGAGGCCAGAGTCCTTTGCTTCTTCTTCGGTCAGACCGGCCGCGACATGCCGCTCGATAACGTTCACAAGGGCATCTGGCAGATTCCGCTGCCTGGCTATCCTGGCGCCTTCGGAAACATGCAATATGTCATGTCGCTGACATCGACCCACGTCATGCAGGAGCGCCCCAGCCGCGACCAGGTCACGGTCGGCGGAGCTCAGCCGCGCCATCTCCACAGCGATCGAGTGCACCGTGCACACGTGCTCGATCACATTGCGCTTGCACCCTTCTTCCCGGAGGATGTCCAGGCATTCCGTCTCACTCGGCATCCTCGGTGTTGACAACCCGTTTCCCCCTCTCGCAGGGCAGCACCTTGATCTTGCCAGTGAAGTCGGAGCGCAGCCCCTTTCCCGCGGTCAGGCGGTCCAAGAAGATCGCCAAGGCGGCTACCTCGCTATGCGGCTGGTTGCCGACGGCGACATTGAAGTCTGCGGCCTGATAGACCTCGGGCGGAACCTTCTCTGCGCCGACGATGACCAGCATATCCTCCTTCGCCTCCTTGACGATGCGAGGCACCGCGTCGTCGACGTGGATGCCATACATGGTGAGATGCACCTTTGTTCCTTTGAACTCCTTCAGAACGGTCTTCCATCTGACCCCGGTCTGGATGAAGAAGCCTCCCCCGAAACGGTCCGCGACGTCGCGCACGCTCTCTTCTAGGTCTGGGTCCTTGGTCGAAACGTAAATGCCCTGGCAACCTAGCGCCCTTGCGGTGAGCGCCACATGAGTGGAGATGCGCTTATCGCGGGTGGGACGATGCCCGAGCCTCAGGACGTAGACGCCCATTGCCGGACC
>PMBU01000014.1 GCA_003153895.1 Methanomassiliicoccaceae archaeon
TTGATGCAGAACCCATCGATGGTGACGCCGCTCGAATTGATGAGGATCAATGGACCGTTGCCGACCGACGGCGGGATGATGCACGCCTCCGGTCCTCTGACTCCAGTGTTCGGATCGATGCCTGCGTTCGGACCGAGCAAGTTCAACGGCTTCCAAACGTTCAGGCTCTCCGAGTAGTTGCCCGCGAGCACGACTATGAAGTCGCCCGGAGCGGCAGCATCAATCGCCGCCTGTATCGAATCGCCTGGAGGTACGATAATGATCACATTGGCGATAAAGACCCGTCCCAGGCTCCTATCGTCGAGTTTGTCGATTATCTTCTCTTCGGTCGCCGCCAAAGTGGAGTTTGACATTTGAACTCCGATCAGGCTTTCGAAAAGAACCTGCCTGGCTTCGATATCCCTCGGGCTGTTGATCAGCCGAACGTAATAATTCACGACGCCAATGAACTCCAATGGGTCAGCGCCGTTGAAGGCGAGGACCGCACCGGTCCCCTCGACTCCGACCCCATTCGACCCGCCGAGTACTATCGTTCCATTCTGCACCAAAACGTTCGTGGTAGCCACGGATATCGAATCTGTGTCGTTGATGTAGATCGCATATGCGGACGGGTTTACGAATTCCATCGCATCCAATAGATAGCTGCTGTCACCGTCTACCATGGCGATGGACCCCTCTTGTGCATAGAGACCGTAAACGCAATTTACCAGCAAGCCCAGCGAAATCGAGACTCCAGCTGTTGCCGGATTGTCGATCAGCATTATGCCGAACTGCATTGAATCGATGGCATTACCGATCAGATCCACGCTCACCGCGCCTTGCACGCCCTCGACCGTTATGCCCGTATTGGATCCTGCTGCCACTATGACATTGTTTGAGACGGTCCATACCTCCGTGCCGCTGAGTCGGTCGAGAACGATTCCGTCCCATGTGACGGACATTGCGTTGCCGTCAATCGTTGCAGATCCTGCCGCGCTATATGCGGTAGCAAAGATCGCCGTATGAGTCCGCGCGAACACGTTGTTCGTCACGTCAGAGAAGTAATCGCTGACGAGGTTGATCGCGAACCCGTTGAACAACGCTTGGTCGATGTTATCGAACAAGTTCTGCGTGATCAGACCGCCATGGCTCTCTCCGAACAACTGGACCGCCGTATCGAGGGTCGAAACCACGTTGTTCATGAAGACGAAGTTATTCTCGCCCCCGAAGTTCTGCACCCCGAAGGCCATGGTCAGATTGACGCCATCGATGACACCGAGGCGCCCTAGTGCCGGGTTACTGCCGTTGATGCTGAAACCATCGATGGTGACGTCATTCGCTCCCAGCATGATCAATGGGCCAAGCCCGACGCTGTTCGGAATGATGTTCGCTTCCGCTCCCCGGACCATGTTATTAGGGTCGAGGCCGGCGTTCGGGCCGCGTAAGTTCACAGCCGTTGAGATGGTAAGGACCTCAGCGTAGGTGCCCGCTTGAACATCAATGGAGGTCCCAGTGCTTGCGACATCTATCGCCCTCTGGATGCTACCGCTCAGTGGGGTGACGAACATTTGGTTCGTTACCCAGGTCACCAAGCCAAGGCCGCTCTGGTCCAGGGCATGGAATACCTTGTCCTCGATGGCGAAGTTCTGCGCCAGTGTGAGGTTCGCTCCGATGTTGCCGTCGAACAGTACTTGCCTGACATCGATATTCCTCGGGCTTCCTATCAGGCGGATATATTGGTCTGTGACGCCGATTATGTTCATCGGTTCGGATCCATAGAAGGAGGCTATCGCGCCCGTTCCTTCCACGCCGATACCGTTCAGTCCACCGAGGAGGATGCTACCATTCTGGAAATTGACTCTTGTTAAGGTGGATCCTAGGGAATTGGTATTGTTGATGTACACAGCGTACGCGGTTGGGTTGACTATCATGGTGGTATCCACTGTGTAAACGCTGTCACCTAGCGCGACCGCGACCGAGCCTTCCTGCGCATAGATGCCATAGTTGCAATTGACGATCAGGTTGCCGACCACGTTGATATTTGCGGTGCTCGGGTTATCGATCAGCAAGATACCATATTGCATTCCGCTGATCGCGTTGTTAGGTAAGGAAGCTCCGAAGGTGGTGCCCTCGAAACCTTGCATCCAGATGCCTGCGTTGGCGCTTCCAATAGCGTCGATGGCGTTGTTGCCAACGGAGACCCAAGTCTCCCCGGCAATATGATCGAGCAGCACGCCGTTCCCGGTGACTGACATCCTGTTGCCATCGATGTATAGATAGGAAGGTATCAGCCCGACATTCCCGATGAAGGAGCTGGCCTGGATTGCATTGTTGGTTCGCGTGAAGACGTTGTTGGTGACATTCGCGGAGAAGTCAGCGATCAGTTGCACTCCGAACCCGCCACCGATCACTGGTTCGATGTTGTCGAACAGGTTATTCATGATCAGGCTGCGATTGCTAAGGCCAGACAGCGAAATGGCGGTGTCGAAGGTCTCCATGATGTTATTGATGAATGTGATATTGCTCTCTCCTCCGAAGTTACCGACAGCGACAGCGACGGTCAAGTTGACCCCATTTATCGTTCCCAGCGAGGGAAGGAGGGAATTGCTGCCATTGATGCAGAAGCCATCTATGACAACGTCGCTCGATCCGACCATGACGAGCGGCAGTAAGCCGGGGCTGTTCGGGATCAAGCGGGTCTCATTTACTCTGACACCAGTATTCGGATCGATGCCCTCGTTGGCGCCGACCAAGCTGATATCGACATTGATGAAAAGTGATTCAGAATAATTTCCCGATCCAACGACGACCATATCGCCAGATGATGCATTATCGATTGCATCTTGAATGGTAGGGAATAGACCCAAGTCAACGGTGGCATTGAACGTTCGATCACCATCAACATCGATGAAGATCTCTCCAGGCAGCGGTGCCGCGGCGGCAGGCTGCGCGGCCACATGCAAGAGCATGGCAAAAGCCGCAATGCAGACGAGCGCCACCAGAGCATATTTCAAACCTCTAAGCTTAGTCATCTAGACATCCTCCTTCTTGGTCCCAAGATTGATGGCCCTGACAGGGTCAAAAGGGAGGGAGCGCTCTCCAGCATCCGGAATCATATTCGGTACCGCGCCTCCCTCCTTGACATTGGATTGCATCGGGGAAGGATGGCCGCGAACTTTTACATATTATTTGATAAAGAACGCAATATCAGGCTCCTGCCATCCTTCCGACCGATTGAAATATATTGAGAACGGCCACTTTATAATTGTTTTTATCAGCCGAGGCGGTCGTAAGGCTACGAATAGCGTCAATTCGTATAGCGAGATTGACCGAATTAAATGGCGAGGTCGGGTATTCCTTTCCTGTTCAAGCGGTGACCTTACTTCCGATCATGCCAGGATACATGCGTTTGCTAATGCAACTTCTTCAACAACCACGCCATGTTCCTTCCGAGCGACTGCATCGTCTTTACGCCCTCTTCGTCCAATAGCATATCGCCAGGTTTCAAAGCTTGAACGACATTCCAATAACTGGCTCCCGGGACGATCATCTCTGATATGAGGAATAGATGATTGATCTCGTCGAAGGTATTGAGCGAGCCAGCCCTTCTGTTGACAGCGACTGCCGCTCCGACCTTGCGCCGCAAAAGGCCAGAATTGGCGCGAGTGACATATCCAACCCTATCGATGAACGCCTTGGTCTGGGAGCTCAACCCTCCGAAGTAGGTGGGGCTGCCGATGACAATGCCGTCGGCAAGCTTGATCTTCTGGATCCATGCGTTGACCTTGTCCGAATCGAAAACGCATTTCTCGTCCTTTTTCTTGCCACAGATGCCGCATCCCTTGCAGCCATGCAGGTCCTCACTACCCATCTGCACCAGCTCGGTCTCGATGCCTTCTTTTCGAAGCTCATCCAGCACGATCTCCAACGCTTTATTGGTGTTGCCATTCTGCCTGGGGCTTCCGTTGAACGCGATGACCTTCA
>PMBU01000091.1 GCA_003153895.1 Methanomassiliicoccaceae archaeon
AAATTCCGCCAGCCTGATTGATCTTCCTCGCGACTATTTACCGATCCCGATAGCTTTGTCGGTCTTGTGTATCGACCTCATCGGATCGTTCTCCAATTTCATCATGGCTCGGATGCAGTCAATGTTCTCCGGCACCACATCGCTCTCCTGGTGGACCGCCTGGTAATAGTAGAGGGTGTTCTCGACCACTTTTACACCGTCCTTCCAGACCACGATCTCGTTGAAGTCCCCACGCGGCCTTCCCAGGTCCCTTGCCAGTTCCATGACCTGTCCTGTCGACTTGATGCCTTCCTTGCCCGAGACCAGCCTTACCCGTGGTGCGGAATTCCATACCTCCAATACCTCGGATTCTTTGGCCTTGTTCTTGAGTTCGGCGGCGATGCAATGGACATGCATTAGGGTGGTCGGTGTGACGACCGCCATGGTGGTGATCTTGATCCAGGGCATGATCGTCTGGACATCTGGTCCGTGGTGGGTCGGCAGCTTCAGGGAGGGTTCTATCGAATTGAGCATCGAGCCTTTTTTGTCCCCGGGATCGGCCCCACGGCGGATGAGGGAGGCGGTCACTCTTTCCACGCCGAACGCGCGGTCCAAGGGAAACAGTGTCCGGACCAGACCCGTGGTGTTGCAGGAGACCACGCGCACAAAATTGGCACCCCATGCCTCGTGGTAATTAGCCAATGCGTTGAACGATATGCCGGCCAGACCGTGCTCTTCCCCGCCTTGAAAGATTGCCTTGACCCCCGCCTCCTCGTATTTCTTCTTGTATTCCTCACCCACCCCACCCGGAGTGGTGTCGACGATTATGTCGACCTTCTTGATCAGGTCGTCGAGAGTTCCATTTACCTTGTAGCCTTCCTTCTCGAAGTTCGCCACGTCGGTCTGGGAAGCGGCATAGAGGGGGTGACCTTCCCGAATCGCGATGTTGGCCTCAAAGCTTGGCCGGGTCTTCGTGATGCCTACGACCTCCATGTCATCCTGCTTTGAGACGGCCCAGGCCACTCTCTTACCGATCGTACCGTATCCGTTGACGCCGACCTTGACTTTCAAACCATCCACCTACATCCTGCATCCCAGTCTTCTTTTATCACCCTTGCGGTGACACTATTGCTTTGTTTCGAACGTCTTCAGACCAGCCTTTATTATGACCATGAACAGGACCACGAAACCGAGGTACGCAAGGAAGAGCAGAATGTTGTCCTCCTCACCTGCGTAGGTGGCAAATCCAGCTATCAAACCGATAAATCCCAGGACCAGGATGTTGTTCCCCGCAAAACGATGAGCTTTCTCCAGATCGCCCAGCTTTTCCTTGTTGAATTTGATCAATATCTCAGAACCTCTTCGGGTTGCCGCTCCAATGAGTAGCAAGATTCCACCGATAACGATGGTCACGATTGGAAGGTATATCATAG
The DNA here is from genome assembly GCA_003153895.1 of Methanomassiliicoccaceae archaeon. GTDB lineage: Archaea > Thermoplasmatota > Thermoplasmata > Methanomassiliicoccales > UBA472 > FEN-33. Next base: position 1,413 of record PMBU01000091.1, read on the forward strand.
AAACACCGAAACTGTGCACGCATAGAATAGATTATTGATTTTCGGTTATTCTGAACGCCAATATGGCGGAATCTGCACGATATGAAAAATGAGGGTCGTCTCATGAAGATAATAAAAACAGAAAGGGGTTTAGATAAAAAAAATGAAACTAAGAAAAACTACATCACTTCTTGGCTACTTCCTTTTTATTCACCAAGGGCAGCTCGACATTCTTTAGCTTGGCGATGGACCTTGCGATTAGCAGAATAGCCACCACGGCCAGGATCGTCACAATCACCGCGTAGACAAACTCTCCGATCAATTGATCACCGGGCTTGCTAAAGTATTGCTTGACTGCGTCCGAAATTGCCGCGTTCCAAGCCAATGCCGCTATCAGACCGAAAGCCGCTGTCATCAATGCTGCGATAGTGTCCATCACTTGGACTTTCATGCTTGACATTCTCTATTTCCTCCTCACAATTCACCGTCTATCGGTGTTCGATTGAATATCGGTTCTCAATAACAAATAGTTTACCTATCAGCGCGCTGGTGGTGACCACTAAAATAATCAGCCTATGGAGACTAGGCTAGAATGGTATAATACTCATGATAGCATGAAGTTTGGTTATTCGTAATAGAGAAAATGATTCCAACTTTGAAGTATAAATTCTCCATTTATCGTATCGTGATGATAACGTCTAGGGTCCCGGCCTTAATTACTGATTGGATGAAATCGGACTTGGATTCAGTATATCCGGCGCGGTCGGATCGATGCATCATCGCACTGGTGCGTTTAAGTATCCCATATTGAACGCAGATTTCTGGATGTGCCCTTAGGTAATCACGGAAGAATATGTGCCTACAGTAGGGATCCAGCTATAGAGTTTTACCACATGGATGTGATATGTCCGGACGGGCCCCTTGCGAAAGAAAAGTCTGCCCGGTTCTCCAGCATCTGGTACGTTCTGATAGTCGACGGATTCCAGTGCGGGGATAATTATTTCGTTGTTCAAATCATTGACCCCAACAAGAATATCTATCACTGGCTTAGCGCACAGTCCATGCACGGCCGCACTGCCTATGTGCTCCAAAGATCGGATCGAAATCCCTCAGAACCGTCTTGACTTGATGGCACTCCCGTTGATACATCACAGGCCATGTAGGATCATATGGGACCACTTCGATAATATCTACCGCGTCATTCTGAGGCAATTCGCTTGAATCTCGATGGCGGTTATTAATCAATTCTCTTATCATATCCAAAAGAAATGATCTTGATGACTGGTGGCATATCAGAGGGCTGTTTCGAAATACGGTGAGGGAGTATTAAGAAATTTAATATATCTTCGATGACCTGTAGCTTTTTGTGTCAAGCACCACATGTCAAAACGTCGTCCTACTTTTACGCGTAGACGTAGTGTTGCTCGTATTGTGAGTAAGGCTCCTTTTTTATAAAGGATGTTCCAACCATTTCAGGAAAAATGAGGGTTAGTCCATGAAAGGCTCCAAAGCGGTGTTGACGTTGCT
>PMBU01000055.1 GCA_003153895.1 Methanomassiliicoccaceae archaeon
CTATCAATGCCCCAAGTAACCAGAAAATAAGCTCCGATGCCGCTGGTGGTTGGTCCGAGATGGTAATTACAATCTGGCCTGTCGTTATGGAGTTCGATAGGATATCAGTGGCCGTGACCCAATAGGTGACGGTGCCCGTATGATTGAGCGCAGGCAGTTGGACGCTATACACATCGGCCGATCCAGTGGGCGTCATTCTAAGTTGGTACGTGCTCCCGTTGCCGACTTGGTAGCTAAGATTGACCCCCTGCACTCCGACGGAATCTGTCACTGTGGCAGTGACCTCTATCACGTGACCGACAAAGAAGGTTGATGTGCCAGTGCCTATNNTCTTGGGTGAAGTTGTAATCGAATATGCGAACCCCATTCCATGCGGAATAGCCCCTTCCATCATCGAAGTTCCAGCTGAATTGCAAATCTCCGTTATCGCTCGATCCAGACGCATCGAACTGGACTTTGCCTTCAGTAATATTATGAAAGTTGAAGAAAGCAGTCGGAGGCGGATCGATGACCGTGATTTCCAGTAGCTGTAACGTTGATGCCTGCGTGAAGCTATCAGTATCGAAGACTCGCACGCAAACAAGGTAGATGCCATTATGCGAATAGGCAAAACTGGTGTGGTTGACGTTGGTGATAATGGGTGCTGTGGTGAATGTACCATTGAAGTTAATGTCCCAGGCGTATTCCGACGCGAGAGGATCAACGGCTGGTTCCACCCACACCTCCACTGAAACAGTCTGGTCCTCATTATAAGGCTGCCCGCCATCCGCGGTCTTGAGTAGTTTGATCGTAGGGCCGGTATCAGCCACAACGACCGATCGTTGGGTGGTATTGTTTGAGCCATATAATTCCGTGACCTTTAGGGTGACATGGTATGTGCCATTGGAACTGTACATTATGGGCGGAGGGTTCTCTAGACTTGATTCCTGGCCGTTGCCAAAGTTCCAGGACCAAGAAACGATCTTGTTGAAGGTGGAACTGGAATTGGTGAACTGAATGTATTGGCCTTCGTTTGGAGGTTGCGGCGAGTAAGTGAAGTTGGCGATTGGATCCATAAGGATTTCAACATAGGCGGTCTTTCGCGAAATACTTCCATCTTTATCGGCGATAGTCAACGTCACCGGGAACTTACCAGAGCGATTATATGTATGATAAGCATCCGAGAGCCCCGTCTTATTTTCGTAGCTGTTATCCCCGAAGGTCCAGTTACTGTAGAGGATTGGGTCATACGACGGGGGTGATGTATTATTGAAAAAGGTTGCTTTTCCTTCCGCGGCGAAGTAAGTGAAGTTCGCCATCGGAACAGTATCATTGACCACTACACTTTTGGTCGTCGAGTTGTTTGTTCCATCGGAATCGGTTACTGTCAATTTGACTGTGAACGTGTCATTGTATGCGAACGTGTGTTGCGGATTCTGTTCCAGTGAAGAGCCGCCATCCCCAAAGTCCCAGAACCAGAGGGTGATCGGGTCATAACCGAGGACGCTGGTGTCGTTGAACTGAATGGATTGGTTTTCGGTTGGAGATTGTGGCCAGTAAGTGAAGTTTGCGATTGGATTTCTCTCATCTATCTTTACCGTGATGTTNNCGATATCCCTCTCCGGCAAAGCTCCAGTTGTAGGCCAGGGAGGGTTGGTCAGAATACGAATCGGCGGACGATGCTCCAGAGAACGTCAGTGCCACACCTTCATATTCTTCTGTCCTTGAGGCATTGGCAACTGCCATAGGCGACAGATTGTTTTGGAACCAGAAGCTCAGAGAGAACGAGGCTGGTGAAGCCGACAAAACATCGGGGCGAAGATCGCCATTGATATCAGCTATCCTGATGTCGATTGCCACGCCTCCGCTCGTCCAATTGAAACAGTTCTTGAATATCGCATCCCCTGTCCTGAGGAAAGCAGCGATAACAGGAGTATCGTAGTAGGATACAGCGATGTCGTCCATCCCATCATCATTCAAATCTCCCGCCGCTAAGTTGTTCGCGGTCTCCTTGATATGTAGTACTGCGGAATCGCTGATGTCAATGGTGAAGCCAAAGATTGGTTGCTGCACATAAACGAATACCTGGTTCGAATCGTCCAGGACCGCGATATCTTTCTGTTCACTGCCTCCGAAGTTGCCCACAACCATGTGTTTCATGGACGAACTGGAACGGGTAAGATTCGCTGTTGGGACAGATGGATAATAGTTGCTCCCCGAACCGGATGCATATCTTGTGAATATCTCCACGCAAGAGGTGACGGAATTGAGAGCCGCGATATCGGAGGGGATTCCAGATGCGCTGAAGTCCCCCGTGACTATGTCTGCTATCCGTCCTAAGCTCGAGCCACCTAGAGTCTCGTTCTTGGTAGAATCAAAAAGGGTTGCGGATTTGGTATTGTAAAGGACCATTAAGCCAGTGCTCGACCCTATCACGAGGTCGTCAAAGCCATCGTTCCTGACGCTGACCTCCGAAAGCGCCGAAGCGTCCGCGAATGGTAATGAAATGTTCAGCTTAGGCTGGGTACCAGAGGCGAACTGTTCGTCGGTGTATATGCTGACTGTTTTGCTGCCTTGGTTCAGCACGGCGAGGTCATCTGAAGAATCGTTATCAAAGTGTCCGAAAATCAATGCAACTGGATTCGCTTGGACTTGGAGAATTCGTGTTGTCTGCGTGTGCGCGTTGAACAAAAGGATCGTGTTTTCGCTTGGATCGGTCATTGCGATCAATCCAGTTCCGTCGGCGAGCTTTCCGCAGGCGATCGCTTGAGGCTCAGCCGGTGCGACAAAGAGGTTCTGGTTCGCGTTGCCCCTTAGTTGGTCACTGATGGGGAAGAACTCGATCGTGGAATTATCCACTCCGTTGCCAGCGCACAAGATAAGCAGTTGCTCTTTACCTGGTAACGAGCGATCAACAATGATCTGAAGAGGGTTTTCCTGAACTGGAAAAGTGATGCTCGGAACATTCCCAAACCACCCTGGTTCTGCGCTCCTGAACGACGCCGAACAGCTAGAGGACACCTTCGATAGGCAGACGGCGTCGACCAGACTATCCCCTGATACTTCCCCGAAGGTGACGCTCGCAAGCTCACCAGCTGTCCTGATCGGCGTCTCTTGAGAGATATCGAAAATGCCTTCATTGTTCAAGTATACATATATCTGAGAATTCGCAGAATTGGCGAAGATCAGGTCATCCTTGCCATCTGAGTTGACATCGGCAAGCCCAACGTCTGATGCTGCCCCAGATATTGGTTTTGGAACCTGTGAATCCCATGCTCCTGTTATTTGGTTGTGTGTGAAGATTGCTACATCAGGTCCATTTCTTTGGCCGACTACCAGATCCGTCCAGCCATCAGAATCGATGTCCGAGGCGGCAAGGTATTGACTTCTTGTTAGCCCGCTGATGGAGAGATAGGTTCGATAGGTAAGTGGGTTTGTGAATGGTTGGCTCCAAATATCGACTTCATCATCGGCAGAACCGGATAATCCTTCGCACACAACGGCAACCGAGAATAACGTCTTGCTAGTGAAATGGCCAATAACTATCTCGTGTGGCACAAGCCCTTTAAGAAGGAGGGATGTCGAGTCAGCGATGGTAAACGTATGATCGCTCTTCTGATAGAAGATCGCCACCCTCCCGTTGAAGCCAGTATCGTTGCAACTCACCGAAATGTCATTCAGTCCATCGTTATTGAGGTCGCCAATCGCGACATGCTGGTAATCCTGTAGGCTCGAGTTCACCAATCGGTGAGGATTGGGAGAGAAGCTGCCATCGGAAAGGCGGTTGTAGATGAGAATTGCATTGGTCCCCGTAATGACAGCCAGGTCTTTCAAACCGTCCCCATTCAAGTTGCCGATTGCAAAGTCTGCGCTTCCTTTGTCGGCTTTTATTACCTTAGAATAATCATTGAAACAAATGCCAGGTTGGAACAATATCGATGGGTTGAATTGCGCCGTGGTGAGCGTCTTGACAGGAATGTCAGATATAGTCGTTGATCCTGCCACTGGCATCGCAATTAAGAAACAAGGGGCGAGGAAGGCAATCACTAAAAGAATGATGCCAACTCGTCCAGAATCATCCATTGCTCCCATCCCGCAACCCTCTGAATCAGCTTGCCACAATATAAACATTTGTTGCATCTGGCCATATGATCGGAACAGCCAAAGGTAGTCCATTTCGAGCAGCCAGATGAAGGAAGGGAGCCTTCATTATCATGCCTAATTGGTCAGAAATGTCGATTTAGAATTATCACTGGAAAGAATCAGAGGTGATTCCCCAACAACATAGAGTATATAACTCTACATCGCATGGATTACCTCAATGACGATAGGAGGGATGGAGTTCAAGATCACTCGTCTAGCGTTCGATGACGACGTTAGGAGGATCTTATCAGCCACATGCCCCTCGGCGATGTGCGTGAAGGACATATCGAATCGACTCGATATGCCGATCACCAAATGCTATCGCCTGGTGCGGCTGATGGAGAAGAGGGGAATGCTAAGGAAGATGGATGGGCTTGAGTCGAATATTGCGTCGTATCAGTCGAACCTACGCACCATCAACCTGCGGATCGAGCAGGACCGTCTCAGCATCGATGTGGAATTCATCGACGGTGGAAAGCGCGTGTTCGAGTTCTGCCCGAGGCAGATGGCAGCTAGAACTTAGNNCCATTGCGGAAGATAGTAACTTCATAGTCCCGATTGCGCGCGGTCAGCATGACGTCCGAGGTGTCGACCTGGAAGCCGCCTTCCCTCAGCTTCGGAGTGGTCTTAGCCAGGTCTATCTTGATGCTTTCCATCGGCACCGCGGACATGGCATCTTGCTTGCACATTCGCACGATCTTGTAATTCATCTATCCCAGTCCTGTCAAGAACGTCCCCACCCTGGCCTTGAACCTTTCCATCTCGCCGTCGTTCAGCAGCATGACGTCCGCCATGGCGATCAAGTTGCCCAGTCCCCAACCCAATTCCCTTTTGTCCCGCGCCACGAACTCCGTCCAGTCCGCAGGAGCATCGGGCCGACCTCTTTTCTTCAAACGGGGGTAACGAGACTCTGGAGAAGAGTGGATTGCCACCAGGAGGACGCCATCGCCAAAAGCCTGGCGGAATACCTCCAGCTCGTCCAATCCTCTGCTGCCATCGATGATGGTCCTTTCTCCACGGACATACAGGGCTGAGCGCTTCGCCCAGACGTCGAAGCCATGGAGGCGGCGTTCCTGGTCCGCGAAACCGCCAATGCCCTTGTCCGTACCGGTTATGCCCTGCTTCTTCGCCTCCGCCCTGACGACATCGCCCATGCGCACCACGTCATACCCGAGCGACCTGGCGACCTGGACGAACTCCTCCTTTCCCGCACCGGGCATTCCCGTGACAACGATCACATTCATTTGACGACCACCGAGGCGCTATAAGAGGTGAAGCTTTGGATGGATTAAAGACTAGCTAGCGCTTGGGACTTGCGGCCTCTCCCACTTCGCTGTTGGAAGCGTTCACGATATCGGTCGGATCGACGTTTCATAACTCCACATGTCCCATGAAGGCCTGGATTTCGCCCGACATTGCAAATGAGCAGTACTACTCGAACTGGCTACTCGATGCTTTAGCGGTATAGCGACTATTCCCCGTCGAACTGCATGCAAAAGCATTAATTGGGTAGACGAACATTCGATTGCCAATTCAGGCAGCTATAGACGAGACGGTTAATGGTCCCAGGAGGAACTATGGTGCAGCAGACAAAAAGTGTGGAGAACATCCTTGAGGAGATCATTCAGCAGGAGTTCCCTCAAGATACAAACATTCACAGCGTCTCTATCGTCTCCAAGACCGGCCTGATGATAGCCGGGAGGACCACCTCGCCCTCGAAGCCGGAGACTTTCTCGGCCATGGCGGCGATAATGTATTCCTCCGCAGAGGCGACGCGCAGCGATCCTCTTAAGGATAAGTGCGAATACCTTCTCGGGGTGTTCCACGGCAGCAAGCTGATCATCACCGAGGTCTCTTCAAGCCTTCTCATCGTCGTCACCTGCGATCGCGCAACCGATGAATCGAAGATCTTGGAGAACATGAACAAGGTCATCACCAGGACAAAGCAGGAGCTTGTCTGGCTGAGATGAGACCGAGCTGACGAGCATCGTTCTACGATTAATCTTGGATATAGCTGAAGCTCCACGTTCTTCTCATTAGCGCCAAGCGTCGATTTCAGATAAGATGCTCGGCCGTGTCGTCGAGGATCCGGTCGCAGTAGATGCAGCGCAGCACCGGTGGCTTCTTAGACTCGACGCTGAACTCCGGCTCCACCGGCTCGTTCAAATTCGTGATGCAGGAAGGGTTGCCGCAACGGACGATCCCCCGGACCACCTGCGGCAGCGTCACTTTATACTTCTCAGCCACGTTGAAATCGCGGATGATGTTGATCGTCGCGTCGGGCGAGATCAGCGAGATCTTGTCGACCTCCTTCGGGTCGAGCTCTCTATCCTCCACCTTGACGACGTCCTTGAACCCCTCCTTCTTGGAGGGGACGTGCATGAGCACGCTGATCGGCGAGCTGACGTTGTTGCTCGACACTCCGATGATTCGCAATACCTTCAACGCCATGCCGCAGTCGATGTGATCGATCACCGTCCCATTGCGGATCGGCGTGACCTTGAACTCCTTCATCACAGTTCGCCTCCGAGCACCAGCGAAAGGAGCGCCATCCTCACTGGCACCCCATTGAAAGCCTGTTCGAAGTACTTGGCATGTTGGGTATAATCGACCTCGGGAGCGATCTCGTCGACCCTGGGCAGAGGATGCATCACGGTGAGNNTAGAGCACGTCGATGTCCTTGATGACCTCCTCCAATTTTGAGGTGAGCTTCGGCTTCCCGCCGAGCTTCTCGACCTGCTTGACCGTTTCCCTGGGCATCTGTAGCGATGCTGGCGCGACGAAGGTTACCTCCGCTCCGAACATGGTCAATGCCTCTGCGAGGGAATGCGCGGTGCGCCCATACTTCAGATCTCCGACCAGGGCGACCTTGATGCCTTCGATGTGCTGCTTGTCCCGCCTGATCGTGAACAGGTCAAGCAACGTTTGCGTCGGATGCTGCCCCGCCCCGTCGCCGGCGTTGATCACCGGGCTGCGGGAGAACTTGGCCGCCAGGCGTGCCGCCCCTTCGTGAGGGTGCCTGAGCACAATAGCGTCAGAATATGATTCGACCATGCGGATTGTGTCAGCCAGCGTCTCGCCCTTGGCGATGGACATCATCGAGGGGTGGGACATCTCCAGCGTCCGTCCACCCAGCCGCGCCATGGCGGTCTCGAAGGACATGCGCGTGCGCGTTGACGGCTCGAAGAACAGGTTGGCGAGTATGCGTCCCTCCAACATCTTGGTGAACTTCTCCCCTCGGGCATAGGGGATCATCTTCTCCGAAAGATCAAGAACGAACTCTATCTGCTCCCGCGTCAGGTCGCGGATGGAGACGATGTCCAAACCTTTGAATTCCATGCTAACCGGGCTACGAATATCCGATGGGGCTATTTGACTTCTTCGTAGCGATTAACTGGATTTGGGCAAGGGTCCTGGAGCTTCACCGAACTTGCTCAGCACTTCCTGCATGTGGGCATACCAATCGTCTACACATCGCTCCAATTTCCCACGTAACAGCTCCTTATCTATCGCCTTGTAAACGTGGAAGTAACCCCCGCGCTCGATGCTCTTCGTCTCGCGGTAGACCATTCCGCACGTCATCAGTTTCTGCAGAGCCCGATAAACCGTGGAGCGGTCTTTGCCGATCTTGACGGCTAGCTCGTCTGCCCTTAGCGGGCCTGACTGCGAAAGCTGGTAATACACTTCCACCTCGAAACCTGCCAAGCTGAAAGCACATTGCACGAGGTCGTGGCAGGTTTGTACCTCCCCTATGATATTCTCTGGAAGCATCCGATTCGTCTCCATAGGCATCTTTGATATGCAAAAAGCTTATATGGATAAAGGTTATATATAGTTGTCGCACAACCGTGCAAAACCGTTGGGAAAAGGGACTGTTATGGATAAAGACGAGACCTTGGATAGCAGGGGCCTGATGTGCCCGATGCCGATCGTGAAGTTGGCAAAGAAGATGAAGGAAATGCAAGTTGGGAAGGTCGTCGAACTGATAGCCGACGACCCTGGCTCGAAGGAAGACGTCCCAGCTTGGGCCCAGCGCACCGGGAACGAAGTTGTGGAAATGAAGCAAGATGGAAAGACCTTCACTTTCTACATCAGGAAGAAACAGGCTTGAAACAGAAAGGCTCGTCATCGATGGATTGAACGGTATCATTATCATGAAAAGTGAGGTGAAAAAATGCCAGAAGCTAAGAAGGTAACGAAGGTCGCGATCGTGGTATCCGAAGGCACCTTCGACAAGGCGATGGAGTCGCTGATGATCGCCAACACGGCAGCCAGCATGGGAATGGAAGTCCATATCTTCCACACGTTCTTCGGGCTGAAGCTGGTCACAAAGACGGCCAACCCCAAGGCGCCAGGGATGTACCGGCTCTTCACCGGCATGTTCAAGAAGAAGATGCTCGCCGTCGGAGTCGAGGACTACCCGGCCCAGAAGAAGATGGCCCTGGAACTCGGCGTAAAGATGTACGCTTGCAGCACCAGCATGGGCGTCATGGGTGTTAAGCAAGAGGACCTGGACGATGGGGTCGTCGTCCTCGGGGCAGCAGGCTTCCTGAACATCGCAGCAGACACGGACATGCAGTATTTCATCGGATGATGATAGAATGGCTTCAATCCTGTTCGTGATGTTGAAATCGCCTCATGAGAACGTCAACCTGGAGCTGGCATCCGATCTCGGAGGACAATCGAAGAAGGCGGCGATCCTGTTCGAGGATGCAGTCTACTATGCCATGGACAAGAAGGCCTCGAAGCATCTCGCGGAGCATGTGGATGAGGTCTTCGTCATCTCCGACGACCTGGCGGCCAGAGGTTTCGACTGCGACGTTGGCGGCAAGTTCAAGACCGTCGACTACGGCCAAGCGGTCGACCTGATAATGCAGTACGACCGAACCGTCACATTGTGAGGTGGAAAGATGAAAAGGACATTGCTGATACACCTGCGTTCCGGCAGCATGATGAACATGGACTCTAACCTGGTGGTGAAGCTAGCAAAGGCCGCGTTGGATAAAGGTCATAACGTACGCATCTTCGGATATGGAGAGGGCATCACCCCCATCAAGGAAGGTCAGGAGCCGAAGCGGTTCCCGAACGTGGGGAAGGAGCTGACCGAACTCGCCGAGCGAGGGGCAACGATCGTCGTTTGCGAGACCTGTTGCGCCGCCCGGGGAATCCATCGGGGAGAGGAGGTCAAGGGCTCGAAGATCGGAAGCCTGACCAATGACCTTTCCAAGTTTGTATCGGAAGCGGACCGCATCGTGACCATTGCGAGGTGAGATGATGGCAAAGAGCATACTTATCTTAGCAACGAAAGCGCCCTATGGGACGGAGGACTTCTTCGCTGGCGCCCGCCTAGCCCTAGCGATGCTGGCGAGTGGAAGCATTTCCAGGTCCACGGTCCTCATGGTCGGCGATGGGACGCTGAACGCGGTGGCATCCCAGAACCCTGGCGCCATTGGTATGCCATCGAACGTCGAGGCGATCAACGACCTGGCCGACTTCGAGGGGGAGGTCTTCGTGCTCGAGGACGACCTAAAGGAGCGCGTGGGCGACATGCCGCTCGTCGAAGGCGTTAAGAGAATATCGTGGGAGAAGGCTCGAGAGCTGATATTCGACCACGAGCTCGTGACGACATTCTGATCGTCACCATTCATCTTTTTCCTTCTCCACATCACCAGAATCGTTAGACCGGCTCGTTCGTTTCTTCATGGCCGACATGCCAAGGGTCTATAAGCAAGCACGATATCGTATGAGCAATGGCGTTCGACCCATCCTCGCTGGACCAATTGATCCTGCTCCTTGGTCAGGTCACCCTCGTAATATTGGCAGGCCTTCTGGTCCTCGGTCTGGTCCTGGCGATTCTTATCGCGTTCTCGATAAGGACGGGCCGCATGGTCTTCCCTCGCCTATTCCTGGCCGGCATGGCATTGGTGGAAGGGGTCATCCGCGCGCTTTGTGGCCTGCTAGGAATCGAGGACAGGGAGCTGACCGAGTTCATGATCAGGCTCCATAACCGATTGAATCAGGCCAAGTTCGATAGCATTCCGGCGAAGAACAAGGCCATATTCTTGCCCCAATGCTTGCGATCTGCCAAATGCCCTGCTCATCTCACACCCGAAGGCCTAATCTGCCAGCGGTGCATGCAATGCGGCATCGGCCGGTCGATCGATCAACTGGAAGGGCAGGGCTACCGCGTTCATATCGTGCCAGGTTCCACCTTCATCAAACGCATCGTCAGGGCTGAAAAGCCGAAGGCGATCATCGGCGTGGGCTGCTTAATGGAAGTGAAGGAAGGGATCATGCTCGCGGACCGATTGGGGCTTGTGGCAATGGGCGTGATCACCTTGAAGGACGGATGCATCGAGACCCTGGTCAACTGGACCGATCTCATCGATTTGGCCTCCGGTGGCAAGGAAGACCTCGAGGTCAGGCCATCTGTAAGCGCAGCGGAATGAATCGATCGCGCATATCGCATCCTCGGGCCAGTTAGTTGGCTGAGCAAACCCTTTAATCGTTGAGGGGATTACTTCGTCGAATGATCGAGGTTCTGAGCCGCTCTGGATTGTCCAAGACCACGTTGTGGACTTCGGGGAATGGCAATGCCCGAACGCCAGATTTTATCTTCCTGAGCCCGACAATTTCACCGCATCCCGAATATCCGCTATTGATCCTCGATGAAGAGCAAGCGATGATCCGTTCTTCGGGCGACACCGATTTCCAGGCCATCGCTCTCCCCGCAGGCATCTACGTGCCATATTCTGCGGGATCGAGGCAGGAAAAGGAGGATGCCTGCGGAACGGCCGAGGCCGAGGGAACGCCGACAGCTCAGAACGTCGAATGGCTCACCAATGACCTGGCGATCGTTCCCAACGCCTTCGAGATGAGGAGGGACGCCCGGGCGTTCGTCCGCAGCCTGGTCCGCCTGCGCAAGCAGATCGGCTATAGCAAGCTCCTTTATGTCCCTGGCATGATGGATGCTTCCAATCTCGCCATTCTGACCTACATGGGCATTGACCTTTTCGACACCGCTTTGATAGCTTACCAATCTTCTCGCAGCATCATCAGCAGGGCGGAGGGCGTGTTCTCTCAGGACAACGCGAAATGGGCCGCGCGACAGGGGGAGAACATCCTTGAGCTCAACCTCAGGAATTCATGGGAAGAGTTGCAGTTGACCAAGCGCATGATCGAGATCGGCCGGCTGAGGGAGCTGGTCGAGATGAGGGTGCATGCAACGCCTTGGAACGTGGCCGCCCTTCGTATCCTTGACGAGCAGTTCTACGAGCATCAGGAGATGCATGCTCCCGTGGTCGGTCCACGTTTCTATGCCAACGCAAAGCAGTCGCTCGTTCGGCCGGACGTGGTCCGTCATCGCCGAAGGGTCGCAGAGCGGTACAGACCAGCTGCTCACAAGAAGGTCCTGCTGCTCATACCCTGCTCTGCCAAAAAACCATATTTCCTATCCAAGAGCCATCAGACGTTCAGGAACGTGCTGAGCTCGGTGCCCAA
>PMBU01000092.1 GCA_003153895.1 Methanomassiliicoccaceae archaeon
AGGAGCGGGCGGATGCTTCTGGGCAACGCCTATCCAGTTGCCGAGCGAGCCCGAAAATACGTTGAGGAGCATGCCGATCTCCGTCTCATAAGCCTTGGCGGCAGTCTGAGGAGGATGAAGGACACCATAGGCGACATCGATATCCTGGCTGGAAGCAACGATGTGAAAACGGTGATGGATGCATTCACATCATATCCAGAAGTGGAGGAAATCGTAGAAAGGGGGCCGACCAAGGCNNCGAGTCGTGGAGGAGGAGGCGTACGGCGCGGCATTGCAATATTTCACCGGCTCGAAGGACCACAATATCAAACTGCGCTCTCTGGCCATCGATAAGGGATGGAAGCTCAATGAGTATGGCCTCTTCAAGAAGGACCTTACCGAGGTGGTGGCAAGGGGGACCGAAGAGGACATTTATAAGGCGCTTGGCCTGAAGATCATGCCTCCGGAATTGAGAGAGGACAGGGGGGAGATCGAGGCCTCGTTGAAGGGCAACCTGCCTGAACTCATCGAGCTCAAGAACATCAAAGGGGACCTTCATGTCCATACCGTCGCAAGCGACGGCAATGCCACTATGGAGGAGTTCGCCTGGGCATGCAAGAAAAGGGGGTACGAATACCTCGGGATAACCGACCATTCGTACGGCCTGAGGGTGACGGACGGCCTGTCAGCGGAGAGGCTCCGCGGCAACATCGATATCGCTCACAACGTGGCCAAGAGGGTAGATGGACTGAAGATCCTCATTGGCGCGGAGGTGGAGATACTGGAGGATGGGAGCCTCGATTACCCTGGCGACGTTCTTCGGGAGCTGGACTTCGTGGTCGGGGCGGTCCATTCCAAGTTCAACATGGAAAGCGATGCGATGACAAAGAGAATACTTACTGCGATCTCCAATGACTACCTCACCATTCTGGCACATCCGACGGGAAGGAGACTGGAACAGAGGGAGCCCTATTTCATCGACCTAGAAAAGGTGATGCTGGCGGCGAAGGCGGCAGGGGTATGCCTGGAGCTCAACGCCTTCCCGGAGCGGATGGACCTCAACGACGTGAATTGCAGGATGGCGAAGGAGATCGGGGTGAAGATAGCCATCGATACGGATTCGCATAACGTCCCTCAGCTCGACAACATGTTCTTCGGTGTGGCAACAGCCAGAAGGGGATGGCTTGAGAAGGGGGATGTGCTGAATACCCTCTCTTTGAAGGAATTGGTGAGCTTCCTGAGCACGTGAGACTCCCACCAACATTTATTTTCCATTGGTTGGATATGATAGGTCGAGAAGCATGAGTGTTGAGGACGTGGCAGGCGCGATCAAGCGCATGGAGGTCCGAGGTGCTGCGGAGATCGCCCGTAGCGCCGCCGAAGCGATGAGGAATGAAGCAGAGGATTTCCAGGGTCATAGCCTGGAGGAATTCCGTCGCTCTCTCGCCCTCGCCAAGGAAGAACTGTTGGCGTCCAGACCGACCGCCATTTCTCTCTGGAATGGCGTCCAGACCGTATTAAAGGACACGTCCTCGGCCAAGAGCGCCGATGAGCTACGCCGCTTGGTCATGAAGAATGCCGACGATTTCATCAAGCGCTCCAAAGAGGCGGTTGAGACCATTGGCCGAGTGGGCTCGAGGCGACTGCGCGACGGAGACAAAGTGCTGACGCACTGCAATAGCAAAGCTGCGTTGGGCGTGATCGTCCAGGCGCATAAGGAAGGCAAGGAGCTGGACGTCTATGCCACCGAATCTCGGCCATGGCGGCAGGGCCTACAGACCGTCAAGGACCTAACGACCGCGGGCCTCAAGCCGACATTGATTGTCGACTCGGCCGTGAGATGGCTGATGAAGGACCTGGACGCTGTCGTGGTGGGTGCGGACACCATCTGCTCCAATGGCGCCGTGATCAACAAGATCGGCACGTCCCAGATCGCACTGGCAGCGCATGAGGCTCGGGTGCCCTTCATGGTCTGCGCCGAGACCTTCAAGTTCTCGCCCAAGACGATGTACGGCGAACTGGTGGAGATCGAGGAGAGGGACTCGAACGAGGTCGCCAAGGCCAGCGAGGTGCCTCCGGGAACAAAGATATTGAACCCGGTCTTCGATGCCACGCCCCCAGAATACATCGATGCCATCGTGACCGAGATCGGCGTCGTGCCGCCCTCCGCGGCNNCCGATGAGGACCGCGGCCGCGGCAATCGCCACCGAGCAATCAACCGGCACCTGGACCGGGGTGAGCACTTTGGAGGATGACATCTTCGAAGCTTACAGCGGGAAGGTGATAGACGTCCACGATGATCTTTGCGAGATAGCTTATCCGATCGCTGATTTCAGCCTCGACATCGGAGGCGTTCCCCAGATCCTCAGCGTGATCGCTGGCAACCTGTTCGGACTAGATGCATTGAAAGCGGTCCGATTGGAGGATTGCGTTTTCCCTCGTGTTATAGTGAAGGAGTTCAAGGGCCCGAGGTTCGGCATCGAGGGGATGCGATCCGTTCTCAATCGTCCTGAGAAGCCCTTGGTCGGTACAATCGTGAAGCCGAAGATAGGCCTGACCCCGAAGGGCTACGGGGATTACATCTACGAATCAGGCATGGGCGGATTGACGAACGGGAAGGACGACGAGACCCTGGTGAACCAGGAATTCTGCCCCCTGGAAGAGAGGGTAGTCGCGATCGCGACTGCGATCGACCGGGTCCGATCTGAGACCGGACATCGGATCATACACGCCATCAACGTATCTACCAGAGGGGACAAGATACTGGAGGTGGCGGAAAGGGCGCAGGAGCTCGGCGCCTCGGAGATCATGGTGGACGTCCTGACCGCAGGATTCGCCGCCGTCCAGGTGATCGCTGAGGACCCGTCCATCAAGGTCCCGATCCACGTCCATCGAACCATGCATGCCGCATTCACGCGGAGCAAGGAGCATGGTATCGCCTGGAGCGTGTTGGCGAGGCTGACGCGCATGTGCGGCGGGGATGCCATTCATATTGGGACGTTCGGAGTCGGCAAGATGCAAGGTGTCTCATTGGAGGACCAGAAGAGCCAGATGGCATGCGTCGAACCGATGTACGGGATGAAGCCCAGCCTCAGCGTTTGCTCTGGCGGGGTGCACCCGGCACTAGTCAGCAAGCTGGTTGAGATAGCCGGCAAGGACATCCAAATTCAAGCAGGTGGCGGCGTCGCCGGCCATCCGATGGGGGTCAGGGGAGGGGCCAAGGCCATGGCACAGGCGGTGGACGCGGCCTCGTCTGGAATACCGGCCCTCGAGTATGCCAAGGATCATCCGGAGCTGCGCCTGGCTCTGGAGAAATGGGGTTGAACGATGAAGCTGAAAGCGAAATACATCGACATGGACACTGGAGAGATAACCGCCCTTCTTCGCACGGCCGATTGCATGGAGATAGGAGTGCACGAAGGTGACCGCGTAAAGGTCAAGCACGAGGGCACCACCGTCACTGCGATAGTCCAGACGACCGAATCCGTTATCCAAGAGGGGGAGATCGGACTGCTGGGCAAGGCATTCTCTTTCGTCGGGCCAGAGGCCGAAGAGCTCCTGGACGTCATGCCTACCGGAAAACCGGAATCGGTGGACTATATTAGAAAGAAGATGGACGGACTGGAGCTGTCCACAGAGGAGATCAGGACGTTGGTCACGGACATAAGTGCCCGAACGTTGTCGAGCGTGGAACTTGCCGCATATGTGACCAGTTTGCACATCAATGGCATGAATATCAGGGAGACCGCCGACCTGACGCAATCGATGGTCGAGACGGGAGAGACGATAGACTTCGACCGTTCACCGGTATTCGATTTCCATTCGGTGGGAGGTGTCCCGGGCAATAAAGTGACGTTGATAGTCGTGCCGATTGTGGCCGCAGCTGGCCTATTGATCCCGAAGACATCATCTCGGGCCATAAGCTCCGCGGCAGGGACATCGGACATCGTCGAGGTCTTCGCCAAAGTCGATTTCAGCGCCAAGGAGCTCAAGAGCATTGCCGAGACCCATGGGGGCATCATGGCCTGGGGCGGCGGACTCAACTTGGCCCCGGCGGACGATGTCATCATAAGGGTCGAACACCCGCTGGGCATCGATCCCCACGCGCAACTGCTGGCGAGCGTAATGTCAAAGAAGAAGGCAGTAGGAGCGGACTTCCTGCTGGTGGACATCCCCATGGGTGAGGGGACGAAGGTGCCCACCATGGAGCTGGCCAAGGCGTTCGCAAAGGACTTCGTGGACCTGGGCGACAAACTGGGCATCAAGGTGGAATGTGCCATCACCTATGGCGGGCAGCCGGTGGGCCGCGCGATCGGACCGGCATTGGAGGCCCGAGAGGCGATCTCGGTGCTGGAAGGCGCGTCAACCCCTCACTCTGTGGTGGAGAAGGCGTTGATGCTCGCTGGCATCATATTGGAAATGGGTGGCATCCCGCTTGGCTTCGAGCGCGCCAAGGAGATCCTCGATTCCGGTCAAGCGTTGGCCAAGTTCCGAGAGATCGTCGGCGCCCAGGGCGGGAATCCCAACATCAAGTCCTCGGACATTCAGCCAGGGAAGTTTAACACAAGCGTGCTCTCGAAGAAGTCTGGCTATATCGGCAACATAAAGAACAAGGATTTGGTGCGCATCGCCAGGGCAGCGGGGGCGCCCAAGGACAAGGGTGCTGGCGTGGTCATCATTGAGAAGGTGGGCGCCACGGTAGAGGTGGGAGACCCACTGTTCATCATCTATGCAGACAACGAGAACAAGCTGAACGACGCGCTCGGGGTGGCAAGGAAGTTCGAGCCCATCTCCGTTTCCGGGATGGTACTAGTCCGAACGCCAGGGTTCACTCATCTTCAGAGCTGAGCTTCCGCTGCGATAGCACCGCCTGTCGAAGGGTCATATCGCCCTTTGCCACGGCGTTCGCCAGCTCGGAAGAGATGGTGACGCTCCCCTCGCTCTCGATGCGTGATAGTCGCTGGATGTCTCTCAGCTCACCGGCCGTCGGTGCGACCTCAGGGGCTTCCTCGATCCTTTGTCCCTTCGCCATGGCGATCCGCTTGGCGGCGTCGATGTCAGGCGCTAGGGTGCGCTGGGTGGTCCCGGTCTCGTCTACCTGCTCGATCTCATCCACCAACCCCCAGATCGATCTCATGATGCGATTTCGGTTGGTGGGGTCGCCATGTCCGATTCGCGCCACCGCCTTATGGTAGTCGAGGCAATGAAGGAAATGCTCCAGCACCTCGGCCACCTTGCCAGTGGAACGGACCGTTTCCGTGACAAGGAGCTTCCCCTCGCCGAATATTGCCAGTCCAGTGTTCTTACCTGGATCGATCCCGATGACAAGGGTATGGTACTTCGTCCCTCCAACCAGCATGCACTTCGCCACGTCGATTGCTCGATCTGGATCTTTCTCGGTAACCACGTTGGAGAAGTGGAGCTTCTCCCTCTCTGCCTCCGTGGTGATCACCACGCCCACGCCGGGCGGGACCTCGCCAGTCAGACTGATCGATACAAACGGCTCCCCCTTCTCCTTGAGCCGGCGGACCAGTTCGTAGAAGAAATGGAAGTCCTCGGTGAATATCCCGATGGTCCGCATGTGCCACTTTCAATGATTGAAGCGGAGATAAGGTTTTCTAGGAGCGCTGGGCGGATTGCACCCGGTCGATGCTCTCAGTCATCCTCGACCTGAGCACCAGGTATCCTAAAGCTGCGACTATGGCGAAGGATGCCACCCCTCCCCAGAGGATCGTGGGCGTGCCCACGAAGGCGTCCATCAGCAGACCTCCGGCTAGCGGCCCCATAGACCACCCGAACTGGGTGAAGAGGCCATAGACGCCCATGTACCGCCCTCGCATCTTCTCCGGGGACATGTTAGCCACCAGGTTGCTCGATGCAGGCGATACCACGATCTCGCCAAGGCTGATGACGATCATGCAGAACGCCAAGCTGAAGAAATCGCTGGTGAACGCCACCAAGAAATAGCCGATGGCATAGAGGAACGCGCCGATGGATATAGCATTGGTCATTCGGAATCGCGATACCCAGCGAGCGACCGGGAACTGGAGGAGGACCACCATCAATCCATTTATGGCATAGAGGTAGCCGACCTCATACACCTGGATGCCGACCACTTTCTCCGAGTAGACCGAATAGACCGAAGACATCTGCGCGGTGACCAGGAATAGAAGCACCGAGATCAGGCAGAATGCCGCGAACACCGTGTCCTTGCGCACCGCCAACAGGTCCCTGGCGCTGAACCGCTCGGTCTTGGCACAGCACATGGAATCCGAAATCAATAGAATTATGATGAAGGCCACACTGGCCATGCTGACCGCTGTGAGAAGGAACAGCGAAGAATACGATATTATGATCAGCAATCCACCCAGCAGCGGGCCAAGGGTCCAGCCGACGTTCTGGCCGATGCGGAGCAATCCATATGCCTCCAGCCTCTTGTTCGCCGGCACTATGTCGGCGATCATGGCGCTTGAGGCAGGCTCGAAGAATGACCCGAAGAAGGTGCTACACACGATCAGCAGTCCTATGATCATGTAATCGCCCAGGTTCATCATCACCAAGGCGATCAGCGCAAAGACGACCGAGCGCGAGGCCATCGAGAAGATCATGACCTTCTTGCGACCGACCCGGTCGGAGAGCTCACCTCCCAGTATCTGGCCGACCGCTCCCGCTCCCGAGGAGAATAGGAATATCAACCCCACCAAGGTCATAGGCACGCCGAGGTGCTGGTTCAGGTATATGGATAGGAATGGCACCGCAATGGAGAAGCCTGTGGACGCGATCATCCTCCCGGTGAAGAGCACCCAGATGCGCCTATCGAACGAACGTATGTAACCGATCCGGGGGATCATGATCACACCTTTTTTCGCAAGCGAGTTTCAGCCACGATGCTTAAGCGACATTAAAGTCTATTCTACTGTCACGTGCTGCCAGGGCGCAGAATCTCATACCTGTTGCTAGAGACATGACTCTGGTGACACTATCAAACTTGCTCTCGTTTGTGCGTTCCAGTCTGCGATGTGGGCGGAATCCGGAGAAGATATCAGATCCCTTTGAACTTATCTAAGATGCCTTTCTTGGGCCCTTCGAGCTCGCCGAACTTCTTCAGCAGCGTCTTCTGCTCCGCGCTCAGCTTCTTCGGCACCTTGATCTTGATGCGGACGAACTGGTCCCCTCTTCCTCTGGAATCGAGGTGAGGCAACCCGTTGCCTTTCATGCGGAGCACGGCATCGTCCTGCGTCCCAGACGGAACGTTCAGGACCGCCTTCCCTTCCAAGGTCGGGACTTCCACCTCGGCCCCGAGCGCCGCGTCCTGGAATGCAATTGGCCAATCCATCCAGAGGTCCGCGCCATCGCGCTTGAAGAACTCATGCTCCCGGACGTGCACTACAATGAACAGATCCCCGGGCGGTCCGCCATCCGGGCTGTCATCTCCCGCACCTTGATACCGCAGCTTCATGCCAGTATCAATCCCCTTGGGAATATCGATGCTGATCTTCGAGGTCTTGAGCGCCGTGCCCCGACCACCGCATTTCTGACAGCGCTGCTCTGCCAAAGTGCCCGCGCCGCGACATCGAGGACAAGCGCTCACCGTGACGAACCGGCTGGAGCCGCGCTGCTGCACATTTTGCACCTGGCCCTTGCCTCCGCAAGCGGGGCAGGTGGAGGTCTTGCCGTCCTTCGCACCCGTTCCAGAGCAGGCCTCGCACTTGACCGTCCGGGGGATGGCAATCTCCCTTTTCCCGCCCTTGGCAGCCTCGTCCAGCGTTATCTCGATATCGAAACGGAGGGATTGGCCTTGATGCGGTCCTCGGCTACTTCTGCCCCCCATCCCGAACAACATGTCGAACAGGTTACCATTGAAGCCGAAGCTGCCGCCCGAATCGCCGAATATGTCCCTGATATCGCCAGCATGCGTGAAGTCCTTCCAATCGAATCCACCGCCTGAGAACTGGCCTTGCATGCCAGCGTGGCCATATTGGTCATAAAGCTTACGCTTGTCGGCGTCGGCCAGCACTTCGTACGCTTCGGAAAGCTCCTTGAAGCGCTCCTCGGCATGCCCTTTCTCTTCCTTGGTGACGTCTGGATGATACTTGCGGGCCAGCTCGCGATAGGCTTTCTTGATCTCATCGATGCTGGCGGTCCTTGGGATGCCCAGGACCTCATAGTAGTCACGCTTATCGGCCATCGGCTAACGTCCGTTACTTCTTCTCGTCCTCGTCGACGATCTTGTAATCCGCATCCCTGTAAGCGCCTTTACCGTTTTCCTGCGGTTGGGCCTCCTCCGGCCCTGCATCCTGCGGCCCCTGCCCTCCGGGCCCCTGCGCCTGCTGCTGCTCGCCAGCCTTCTTCGACGCCTCGGAGTATAACCGGGTGGAGATGGAGTACATCTCCTTGGTCAGCGCTTCGATCTTCGCCTTGAGGTTCGCCTGGTCCTCTCCCTTCATCGCATCCTTCAGCTCGGCGATGGCCTTCTGGACCTTCTCCCTCTCTTCGGAGGATATCTTGTCGGTCTGTTCGACCAGGGTCTTCTCTGTCGTATAGACCAGAGTGTCCGCCTGGTTGATCGTCTCGATCTTCTCCCTCCGCTTCTTATCATCCTCGGAGAAGCGCTCCGCCTCCTTGACCGATTTCTCGATCTCATCCTTGCTGAGCTTCTTGGACGACGTTATTGTGATCTTCTGCTCCTTGCCAGTCCCCAGGTCCTTGGCGCTGACGTTCAGTATGCCNNCTCTCCCCCTGCAAGATATGGATCTCCACCGCTGGCTGATTGTCCGATGCCGTGGAGAATATCTGCGACTTCCTCGCCGGTATGGTGGTGTTGCGGTCGATAAGCTTGGTGGCTATCCCTCCGAGGGTCTCGATGCCCAGGGAGAGCGGAGTCACGTCGAGCAACAGCACGTCCTTGACCTCACCCGATAGCACGGCCCCTTGGATCGCTGCGCCCATGGCCACGCACTCCATCGGGTCCATTCCCCGCTGGATCTTCTTGCCGACCATGTTCTCGACGAACTTCTGCACAATCGGCATCCTCGTCGGTCCTCCGACCAGGATGACCGAATCGATGTTCTCCGGAGTCAACTTCGCATCCTTCATGGCGTTGGTAAGCGGGCCGCGGCATCTCTCCACCACGGGGTTGACCAGCTCCTCCAGCTTCGCCCTGCTGATCGTCATCGACAGGTGCTTCGGGCCGTTCGCGTCGGCGGTGATGAATGGCAAGTTGATCTCGGTCGACAGGGTGGTCGAGAGCTCGATCTTGGCCTTCTCCGATGCCTCTCGAACGCGATAAAGGGCCATCTTGTCCTTGGTGACGTCTATCCCGGTCTCCATCTTGAATTGGCTGGCGACGAAGTTCATTAGGATCTCGTCCATGTCCGTGCCGCCGAGCTGAGTGTCGCCGCTGGTCGAGATGACCTCGAACACGCCAGCGCTGAGCTCCATGATGGTGACATCGAGGGTACCGCCGCCCAGGTCGAAGACCATGATCTTCTGTTCCTTCTCGCTCTTGTCCAGGCCGAAGGCCAGCGCTGCCGCCGTCGGCTCGTTAATAATCCTCACGACCTCCAGACCGGCGATCGCGCCGGCGTCCTTGGTCGCCTGCCTCTGATTGTCATTGAAGTAAGCGGGCACGGTGATGACCGCTTTCGAGACCTGTTCGCCCAGATAAGCCTCCGAATCCCGCTTGATCTTCTGCAATATGAATGCGGATATCTGCTGGGGCGTGTACTCCTTCCCCATCACCTTGACCTTGTAGTCCGTCCCCATCTTCCGCTTGATGGCCGCGATNNACATACGACGGGAACGCCTTCCCTCCCAAACTGGTTCCCTCCGCCGAGGGTATTATCGTCGGCCTCCCTCCTTCCATCACTGCGGCCGCTGAATTGCTTGTTCCCAAATCGATTCCAATGATTCTAGCCATTTTCTTCACCTTTTTCCGATGTTTTGCCTACTTTGACCTTAGCGTGTCTGATTACTCGAGGACCGAGGAGATAACCTTTCTGGAAAACCTCGCAGATTTTGCCCTCCTCGCCTTCCGTTGTGCAGAGCGCCTCATGCAGGTTCGGGTCGAAGTCACCTTCGCTAGGCATCTCCTTCAGTCCATACGATCTTAACAATGCCAGCAGATTCCCTTGGATCTGGCAGATCCCCTTCTTCAGGTCATCGACGTCTCCAGGCGCGCACAACGCCCGTTCCAGGTCGTCCACGAAGCCAAGGAGTTCGGAGATGAGTTTGTCGTTAGCTTGCTTGGCGAACTCCTCTCTGTCGCGCTGCACCCTTTTCTTGTAGTTGTCAAAGTCGGCCTGGATGCGCTTGGCGGCGTCGAGGTAATAACTGATGTTCGAAGCCTGCTTGTCCAATTCCTTCTTCAGCGAATCGACTTCATCCCTTAGCGCTTCGACCTCGGACTGAAGTTGCTTGTTTGACATTGAACTCACTTCTTCTGGCTCGGTTCCTTCAGCCGGACCTTCGTCAGCGCCACCGACCATGACCGTCACCTTAAGTTGCGATTGTCACTCGACCTATAATAAAAAGCATTATGAAATGAAAGGGAGGGCCTGAGCCCTCCTTTGTGTTTTGCGTTTACTCCATGTCTTCGTCGCCGCCCGGCATTCCGCCTGGCGCTCCGCCGCCACCCATTCCGCCGCCCCTTGAGGCGATGACGTCATCGATCCTGAGGATCATGACCGCGGCGTCCGTGGCCGAGTTGATGGCCTGCTTGCCGACGCGCAATGGTTCGAGGACGTTGTTCTTCTTCATGTCCTCCACCTTGCCGTTGAAGACGTTCACTCCAGCGTTTACCTTCCCGCTCTTGTGCGCCTTGCGCATCTCGATCAGGATGTCGATCGGGTCCAGACCGGCGTTCTCAGCGAGAGCGGTCGGGACGACTTCCAGCGCGGAAGCGAAGGCGTCGATGGCGATCTGCTCGCGTCCCCCGACGGTGGAGGAGTACTCGCGAAGCCTCAGTGCGATCTCGACGGCCGTTGAGCCGCCGCCAGTTACCATCTTCCCGTCCTCGATCGCGACGGCGATGACACTCGTGGCATCGTCCAGGGACCTCTCGATCTCATCTACCACGTGCTCGGTACCGCCGCGGATCAGGATGCTGATGGCCTTGGCGTTCTTGCAGCCGGTGACGAAGGTCATTTCCTCGTCCTGGACCTTCTTGACCTCAACCATGTCGGCGTTGCCCAGGTCAGCCGGCTCGAACTCATCGAGCTTGGTGATGACGTTGGCGCCGGTCGCCTTTGCCAGCTTGTCCATATCGGTCTTCTTGACGCGGCGAGCGGCATAGATGTTCTCCTTGGAGAGGAAGTGCTGCACCAGGTCGTCTATTCCCTTCTGGCAGAACACGACGTTGGCACCGGACTTCTTGATCTTCTCGACCATCTCGCGCAGCATGTGCTCTTCCTCGTGGAGGAACGCCTGCATCTGCGATGGGTCGGTGATCTCGATCTTGGCGTCGATCTCGGTCTTCTTGATCTCGAGCGCGGCGTCTAGCAGCATTATCTTGGCCTTTGCCACTTTCTTCGGCATTGCCGGGTGCACGGGCTCCTTGTCGACGATGATGCCTTCGATCATCTCGGTGTCTGCCATTGACCCGCCCTGCTTCTTGACTACCTGGATGTTATCGGTGTCGACGACCCACTTTCCGTTGACCTTCTCTGCGACCTTCACAACTGCGTCCACGGCCACATCGGACATGTGCTCGCGGCTTCCGACCACGGACTTGGACATCATCGCTGTCATCGCTATCTCGCGCAACATCTGACGGTCCTTGATGTCGATCTTCATGGCCACGGTCTCCAGGACTTCCAAGGCCCTGATGGAGGCCAGGCGGTATCCGGCGGTGATGATCGTCGGGTGAACATTAGCATCGATCAGGTCGACCGCCTTCTTCAGCAGCTCGCCTGTCAATATGACCGCGGTGGTGGTGCCATCCCCAGTCTCTTCGTCCTGGGTCTTAGCCACCTCTACCAGCATCTTCGCTGCCGGGTGCTCGACGTCTATCTCTTTTAGGATCGTCACGCCGTCGTTGGTGATCACGACGTCGCCCATGCTGTCGACGAGCATCTTGTCCATGCCCCTCGGGCCGAGAGTGCTCCTGACGGCATCGGCAATCGCCCTGGCTGCCATGATGTTGTTATACTGGGCATCCTTGCCCTTGTCCCTCTTAGTACCTTCTTTGAGAATCAATATCGGTGTTTGACCCATTCCCATGTCATTACCTCCACATTACCCTTAAACAGAGTTACCTAGCTCTCAGCTAGCGGCAAGAGATGTTTGTTCTTCTATATAACAGTTGGTGAAATGCGACTTCTCGAAATAGGGCAATTTGGACGCAACCAATTGGACATACCAGTACTCTCTTTTCCTCAGCTCCGCAGCTCGATGCCGGATTTGACCTATAGGGAAGCGAAGGCGATGTGAAACCGAAGCGCGATGGTGATCGCAAGCGAGAAGTCTTTATTCACTCCATCGATAACCAAGGGGAAGTGGTGGATCAAATGGGAGACATGGAGACTTGCCTTGGCCTTCTGTTCAAGAACAAGGGCAAAGGGGTCTTGACGGAGAAGGAGTTCGTTTTCACCGCTTCCATGGACCATCGCTGGTTCTCGCCCAAGGAGGCACAGGTATTGCTGGAACTCGGGATCAAGCGCGGGCTCCTGACCCGCACCGAAGGTTTCGTCAAGCC
Source organism: Methanomassiliicoccaceae archaeon (assembly GCA_003153895.1). Lineage (GTDB taxonomy): Archaea > Thermoplasmatota > Thermoplasmata > Methanomassiliicoccales > UBA472 > FEN-33. The sequence continues at coordinate 12,674 of PMBU01000092.1, forward strand.
AACGTTCGTCTTCAAGGACATCGAGGTCCCGCAATCTTTCAAGCCCTGCAAGGACATCCTAAGGGACATCGAACCGGAGGTCAGCGCCTTTTCTCTCATCTTAGATGAGATTTCCAAGAGCACCGGTCAGACCAAGAGGGACATCGTTGCCAGGATCAACAAGGTCCAAGACCGGCTCGGAGTGGACGTAGAGGTCGCTGCCCTGGCGGTCGCAAAGGATAGTGGGATCGACATATCGAAATTCGTGGAAAGCGTTAGAAAGGAAGTGCTCTCCCGTTGAGAGAGATCACTTCTTCTTTATCAGGTCGCCCAATGTGAACGAGGAGCCACCTGATGCTTTGCCTTCCGGCTTGATCAGCGGTACCTTCTCTATCAAGACGATACTCAGGGACTTCTCCAGTTTCGACACCAGATCGTCGGTGGGCTTCATCGTCCCCGACTCGATCTTAGATAGAGTGCTGACCCGCTCGTTGATCTTCGCGCCCAACTGTTCCTGGGTCCAACCTTTGGCATTGCGACCATCCCTTATCCGCTTGGAGTAGTCCTCTGCCAGTTCGAATGCTTCCTCCTCTTGGTAGATATCGCGGCTCCGCATGCGCCTCTCTCTCTGCTGCAAGCGGGACTCAATCACGACCTTGGTCGGAGATTCGCTGGTCCCGCCCTTGACCTTGTCACCGAATCGCTGGCAGTCCTTGCACAGCTTCAGCTGAGTGCCTTCTACCCAGGTAGACCTGGTCTCCGGCACATCCTTCCCGCAGAGCTCGCAGATCGCGCCCATGTTTCTCCAAACATCGGTTCGATTAATAAATGCTTCCGCAGGAGGAACGATGCCATTAGAATTGATGGAGTGACTAGGCAGACTATTCCGACGGAAGTGAACGAGTTTGGGAAGCAGGAGAATCTATTCGATTCCAATGGGGACTCAAAACGGCAGGGATTTCTGCCGGTGACTAGTATCGGTCTTGATAAAAGATGTTCTTGTCCAGTGAACAGAAATTTTTCCTATCTTTCTGAGATTTTTGAATTAGAAATCAATGATTCCATTCGAAGCCTTCAAATAGCTAACGCCTTTATATTGAGAATGAGTCAGATAAACTCAGGTGAGAGTCATAAAAGAGCCCCAGGTGGAGGAACTCGCGAACGAGATGCGAGAGAAGATCGAGGTCCTGGAGCGAAGGAACACTGAGCTGCTCGAAGAGATCAGACGTGTTGAGGGTGAGAAGCGCTACGTGGAAAGCGAGCTCTTCCGCCTTCAGAAGGAACTGAAACGTCTGCGCTCGGAGATGGAGCGGCTCAAATCCCCGCCATTGATCATCGGATCGATCAAGGACGTCCTAGCCGACGGTCGGGTCATCGTAAAGTCGTCGACCGGTCCGGATTTCATCGTTTCAACTTCTGAATACGTGCCATCGGAGGACTTGGAGGTCGGAGCAAGGGTCGCCCTGAACAAGCAGACGCTCGCGGTCATGGGCGTGTTGCCCGCATCCCTCGATCCAATAGTGATCGGAGCGGAGATCATCGATAAGCCGAGCATATCCTACAAAGAGATCGGTGGGCTTGACGAGCAGATCCTGGAGGTCAGAGAGGCAGTGGAGGACCCGCTTCTACGCCCGGAGCTCTATAAGAAGGTAGGAATTGAGCCACCCAAGGGCGTGCTATTGGTCGGTCCCCCCGGAACTGGCAAGACCCTGATCGCCAAGGCGGTGGCACATCAGACCAATGCCACATTCATACGATTCGTCGGGTCGGAACTGGTCCAGAAGTATATCGGGGAAGGCGCGCGCTTGGTCAGGGAACTCTTCGAATTGGCGAAGGAGAAAGCGCCTAGCATAGTGTTCATCGACGAGCTAGATTCCATTGGTGCAAAGCGACTTGAGGTCGCGACCTCAGGAGATCGCGAGGTGCAGCGCACCCTCATGCAACTACTTGCAGAACTGGACGGTTTCAATCCGATAGGCGATGTCAAGATCATCGGTGCGACGAACCGACCGGACATCCTGGATGAGGCGCTCCTCAGACCAGGGAGATTCGATAGGATCATCGAGATCCCCATCCCCAACTACGAGGGCAGATCGGAGATATTCAAGATCCACATGTCCAAGATGAACATAGAACAGGGCATCAACCCGATGGAGCTCGCCGTGAAGGCGGAGAATGCCACCGGTGCCGATATCAAATCGATCTGCACTGAGGCCGGCATGTTCGCCATCCGCGACAACCGCGATATGGTCAGCCTATGCGACTTCGAGCGCGCCATCGCGAAGGTGCTAGATACCGATACGCCAAAGTGCACCGAGGCTGGCGTCATGTTCGCCTGAACAGAAGACCGGATGGGCCGAAGCCCGAACGAAAGCCTACAAACTCCTTCATTCATTTTTAATTTTAGAAGTCAATTGCTATCAGGCGACCAACTCGAACGCCCCTTTCGGCAGCAGCATTTCGAACCTGGCACCTTTGCCCGGAATGCCGTTCTCGATGATGGAGATGCCCGTGACCGCCAGGATCTCCCTTGAAAGGAAGAGCCCATGCCCTGAGCTTGCATTGAATCCCTTTTCGAATACGATGTCTTTCTGTTCCACCCTGATGCCTTTGCCATTGTCCTCATAGACCAATAGGAGGGAATCCCCGTGGTCGAGACAATCGATCTTCACCTCGCTCACGCACTCACCATGCTTGATGCTGTTGGAAAAGAGATTATGGAATACCTTCCCTAGCATCGGGTCGGCATAGACCTTCGTGCCCTCAAGGTTCTCGGCGAGGTGGATGCTCTTAATCTCCTTTGCCATTGGCATCTTACGGAGCACATCGGAAAGGACCTGCCATTGAGGTTTCGATGTACCGGTCTGCTGATAATCATGGGTGAATTCAATCTGCTGCTGAATCTCAAGGACGGCACGCTCGGCCTTGGCCTGGAGCTCCCTACGTCCTTTTTCCGTCGTCACCTGCTTCTGCAGCTCCAAGTAGCCAAGCACCACGGAAATTTGGTTCAGGATGTCATGCCGAGTGATGCTGGTTAGAAGGTTGAGCTTGTTGTTGATGATCGATAGTTGCTCCTCCGTCTTCCTTCGTTCGGTGACGTCCCTAACATTGCATTGGATGATCTTTGCGCCATCCACTTGATAGGTGTTGCTCACGAACTCGACGTCCAGGACAGCCCCGCCTTTCGTTTTCATTGGAATGCCATCATATCTTAGGTAGCCTTCCTTCTTCAGCGTCGCGAAGGCTTTTCGCGACAGCTCCTTGTCCTCTAGGAAGCCGATCTCCCAAAACCGTTTGCCAATAACCTCATCCAACCCGAACCCGGTCAAGTCAAGGATGAATGGGTTAGCATCGATGATCTCACCGGACCATTCGTCGATTATCAGTATCCCATCCATGGCGGTCTCGAACAACCTTCGATACCTGGATTCTGATGCTGTTAGCGTCTTCTCGGATTTCTTGCGTTCAGTGATGTCCCTTGCAATTCCTTCAATAGCATAGGGAATTCCATCTCGAGATAGAAGCGATCCACTAGTCTCGATCTCGACATACCTTCCGTCCTTTCGTTTCAACTGCACTTCCACCCACTTTCTTTGGTTGCCAGTCCTGATTACTTCGTCGATGGCATCCACTACTGGCGGAAGCTGCTCCTCTGGGACCAGCGAGAAGATGTTTATTGCCATGAACTCGTCTCTATCGTATCCAGAAAGGTCGATGGCCGCCTGATTAGCCTCCAGCAGATTTCCCTCGAAATCCATGACGAAGAACATCTCCAGCATATGATTCTGCATGGATTCGAACCGAGCGCTGACGTCGAGCAGAGCCTGCTCTGTCTTTCTCTTATTGGTGATATCTCCGCCTGAAGAGAGCGTACCGACAATCTTGCCATCATCATCCCGAATGACGCTGTTATGCCAGGCGATGATCTTCTCGTCGCCATTCTGAGTGAGCACGGGGTTCTCGTAATACTCCAATTGCTCCAATTGACCGGCCATTATCTTTTGATAGATTTCGATGACCTTCGATCTATTACTCTCTGGCACGAAGGCTTCGAACCAGTTCTTGCCCACCGCTAGATCAGCCTCGCAACCGAGAATCTGACAGCCCCTCTTGTTGATGAGAGTGATCACTCCTTTAGTGTCGAGGGCGACGAACATCACCCCAGCGATGTCGAGATATTTCTGAGCTTTCGCTCGCTCTATCTCGACCTCGTCCTCGGCCTTGACCCTTTTTACAGCTACCCGGATCTTCGATTCCAGCTCCGTGAACTGCGCCTTCGCCTCTCCTCCCTTCTGCAAATAGAAGTCAGCTCCAGCGTTCAGAGCCTCGATGACCACCTCCTCTCTTCCTTTTCCCGTGAAGAGGATGAACGGAGTCGGATCCCTGCGCGCTCGAATCGATTTCAGAAGGTCGATTCCGCTCATTTCCGGCATTTGGTAATCTGCAACAATAACATCATAACATTTCTGGGACAGAATGTGATCCGCCTCGACCCCGGAAGATATCACATCGACCCATATCCCTCCGGAACGTTCGAGATAAGCCTTTGTTATCTCCAATAACGCCTCCTCGTCGTCGACGTAGAGAATCCTAATCATAACGAATCCTGTGCGACTGAATTCGATGAAGCCGAATTGAGGATTATTTAACCGTCTTTCTTTTTATCAAGTTTGAAATCATCGAATAGACACTGGAAAAAGCTCATTCGGGATCGATATCGATGATTACAGATCCGGAGTGCCAGTCTATTGGCTCCTTTTCTTGAAGATCCCCATCCTTTTCTTTTTCACCTGCTCCTTGCGCTCGATAGGGAGCTCGCTTTCTTCGAACTCGTCCTCGATCACCAAGGGGCCGATGTAATCGCAATTGTGGCAATGGTAGGTTCCAGTGATCCCACCGATCTCGTAATAGATGTCCGTCGACCCACAATCTGGGCAGAAGAGGATCTTTCCCACGCCGAGAAATCCGAATTGCCGTTAATATACTTTGGTCGATCAATCGCTTCTAATGTCCTCTCCGCCCTCCATCGATTGCTGGATGGCATTGTAGACGTCCTCGATGCCGGATGGTATCTCGGCCGAGACCGGTGTGATCTCTCGGTACATGCCAACGCTCTCCATCGCCTTGAGCAGCTCAACGCTCTGCACCGTGCTCGGGCTCATTTCCGCATCCGTCAAGGCACCGTATAGCGCGTCCGGGTCCTTCGACCAGTTCATCAGCGCCTCTAGCTCGGTCTCGCTCAGAAGATCTGACTTCGAAAGCACATTCAGGAACGGGACGCTGAAACGGAAATGGGTTACCGCTGCGAGCATCAACGTGGAGATGAAGCCGTTCGGCGTCTTCGCTAGTAACGGATCAGAAAGGAACACGAGGAACGACTCTTCCCTCCCTAGGGTGTCGACGATCATGCTGCTCGATTGGCGGAAGGCGAACAGCTCCATTTGGCCAGGGGTGTCGATCAATGCATAAGGGGTCTTGAAGGTCTCCATCGTCTCCGCGAGTTCCTTGGCGTTCAGCGCCATCATGTCCGCGCAGACGATCTGCGCTCCGTTGGGGCCGAGGCCATAGTCGCGCATCACTTCCTCGACCTTCACCCAGTCACGGATGTCGACATCTGGCTGGTACGGCATGAACTCCACGCCCGGGTCGAGATTCACGGTGATGCAGTCCAAGCCCTGGAGGGTCATCCATTCCTGGAAAGCGCTCACCAGCGATGATTTCCCGCTCCCGGCGGTCCCGATGAAGTAGATGTTGCGCATTTGATCAGCTCACGCTATGGTTGGAGGTAGGTTACGATAATCAGCCTTTCGGTGCGACTCGCTCACTAACTCGACTGAGAATAAACATGCAAATAATGCATGGTTTTCTTAATCGGTATCGTCGTCGATCTTCTCACTTTGATGAAGAGCGGTGATCGGCATTACCTCGACCTTCTTGTATATCTCCGAAGGTCTGACCGACGCTCCGTCCTTCTTCAGCAGCACTCCATCTACCGAGATCCCGAAGAGCCTCTCGTTCTCCCTGAGGTATGGTAGGATCGTCTCCCAGTCCTTCTCGCCCAGCGGCACGATCCGTCCTCCGTTCAGCTGGTCCTCGCCCACCTTGCCCTTCGGGTCGCGAACGTAGATCGCTCCTCCTGAGGCTAGGGAAAAGAGGTTGCCACCTGGATATGGCTCTGGAAGATCGAACGCCTTGCCGTTCCCATCGAATCCCAGAGCGTTCAGGATGACGAAGCCGCCTCCGTTCAATGGGTCCCCGGCCATGAACGATTCGGCCAGGTAGTCCAAGCAGGTGCCGTTGATGACGACGCGCGGCTTGCCGACCGCGTTGATGAGCGGACGTCCCGCCGCATTGCCGAGGATGAAGACCTCGCCGCCCTTGGCACCGTACATGAAGGTCTGCCCGACGTCGCCATGCACCACCAATTTGCCGGAATTCAGTATCTGGCCCAGCTGATCCTGCCCGTTGCCATGAATCGTGATCGAGGCGCCGTCAAGGCCGGAGGCGAGGTAATCGCCCGTGCTGCCGTAAGCCTCGACCGCGACCGCGCCAGACTTCGAACCGAGGCCGCAGCCGAAGAACCGTTGGCCGTGCACCCCGATGACGATGACGCGCTTCCAGCCGAGCTCGGCCGCGCGGCAGATCAGATGGGAGACGCCTTCCACGCCTTCCATGGGGAACCCTTGGCTGTCGATGACCAACGCCTTCTCCTCGTGCTTCGGTGCGCGGATCTGGCTGCGCCATTGCTGGTCCACTAGGACGAACCCCTTGTCCGAAGAGGCGTGCAGCAGGGCTTCCACCCCTTCGTTCAGATGGGATAGCAGCCGGCTCCTGCGCAATCTGCCAGTGGGATAACGCCGGTCCATCGCCAACGTCAGCAGCGCCAGCCTTCTCTCGACGTCCTCGGCGCTCGAACCTGGCGATGACAGTGATGCGATCGCGCTCATCGCTTCCTTGGCGCTCGCCTGTGCTACCGCTTCCTTCCATATTTCGAACCCTGCCTGCGGATCAACGGCGAGCATCCGGTCAGCGAGCGGTGAGATGGCATTCCTCGGCAACGGTCCGGCCATGAGGGAATCCTCCTGCCGGTCGTACCCGTCGCTCGGGATGGAGACGCGAGCACCGAACTTGTTGGTGCAGACCAGCTCCCTCCCTTTGCCCGGGACCTCAGGCCCAAGCGTGAAGATGAATGCCCCGCCGTCGGTATGGCTCCCGCCCCTGGCGTTCCAGTACATGTCCGCCTGCTGCGGCACCGACTTGAACTCCTGGGACAGGCTGCGAAGCGACGAATCGATCGCCTGCTTCTCAGACGCGATCAGACCGACCTGCACCTCGCCCTCGACTAGGGCGAAGACCTGCGGCCGCAGCATCGAAGTGTCCGTGATGCCGAGCAGCTGCAACCGGTCGTTATAGAAATCGTTCCGGCTGATGATGAAGAACCATGGACCGTCTGGCGATCGCTGCAGATGCGTTGACTGGATCGCCCGGTATACCTTCTGCTTCTCCTCGGACAGGAGGTGGAAATCCCTCTCGGTCGTCGGCGCCAGCGCCTCCAAGATATACTCCAACGGATAGCCATAGACGCGGTTGAGCAGGTCGAAGAGCAGCACCGAGACCTCGGTGTC
>PMBU01000151.1 GCA_003153895.1 Methanomassiliicoccaceae archaeon
CAGTAGACCGCTTGATCTCGTCTGCTTGCCATCTTATCCTTGAGTCGTCGTCGATGAATAACGCAGCTAGAGCTCAGGAACTAAAAAATGGAAAAGATAAAGAGTTTGGATGAAGAGGTTTACTTCGACACTGCTTTTAATTCGCTTTCGATTATTTCGCAGGCAGTATCGATCTGCGCCTGATTCACGGTCAGCGCCGGGATGACGCGTATCGAGGACACACCGCAGAACAGAGTCAGCAGGCCCTTCTTCATGCAGCCCATGACGATCTTGTTCCTGGTGTCCATGTCGATGGCCTTGGACTTCTTGTCCTTGACGATCTCCACGGCGGTCATTAGGCCGATGCCACGGACATCGCCGATGCACTCGTACTTCTCCTTCATCTCGTTCTCGCGCTTCAGAAGGTAGGCGCCCTGCTTGGTGGCGTTCGCCAGGACCTTCTCGTCCTCGAACATCTTGATGGTGGCCAATGCTGCGGCGGTCGTTACCAGGTTACCAGCGAACGTGGTGGCGTGGGCTCCTGGCTGCTTGATGTCGTACTTCTCATTGAAGACGCAAGCGGACATCGGCATGCCTGAGGCGATGCCCTTTGCCATGCACATCACATCCGGAACGACGTCGAACTGCTCGATCGCCCACCACTTGCCGGTCCTTCCGAACCCGCTCTGGATCTCGTCCGCGACCTCGAGGATGCCGTACTTCTCCGTTATCTTTCGGATCTCCTTGTGCCATTGCTTCGGCGGGACGATGTATCCGCCTTCGCCCTGTATTGGCTCCAAGAATACTGCTGCGACCTCCTCTGGCGGGATAACGTGGTCCAGGTATTGCTCTTCGATGATCTTGGCACAATAGACGTCGCAAGAGGGGTATTCCATCTTATAGGGGCATCTGTAGCAGTATGCGTATGGGATATGAGTCACGCCTGGCATCTCAGGCATGAAGCCCTTGCGATAAGCGTTCTTCGAGCAGGTCAGGGATAGAGCGCCAATGGACTTTCCATGGAAAGCCCCGATGAAGGCNNATGTTCCTTGGCCTCTTGGTCGCCCATCTCGTCACCTTGATGGCGCTGTCGATGGCATTGCAACCGGTGCAGGTGAAGTAGGTCTTCTTGGTGAAGTTGCCCGGGACGATCCTGTCCAACTGCGCCGCCAGCTCTCCTTCGAGGCTCTGGGAGCAGAGGATACCAGGGAAATGGATCAACTTCGCCACTTGGTCCTGGACGGCCTTCACGACGGGTGCTGGGCAATGCCCGAGATTGGTAACGGCGATACCGGACAGGAAGTCCAGGTACACGTTACCATCAGCGTCCTCGACGTACAGGCCCTTTCCGCGCACTCCCACAACGGGCATGACCTTGTTCATCGTGCCCATGTACTTCTTGTCACGCTCAATGACCTTCTGGGCCTCCGGTCCCGGCGGCTCGACCTTCATTGAGATCTTGTCTAGACTGTTTGCCATTTTTCCAACTCCTGTGTTTATTTCCCCTTGCCGTACTGCTCGGCGGCTTCCATCATCGCCCGGATCTTGGCGAAGTCGGTGTTAGGCGAGATCTCGCAACCAGGTGCGACTATCAGACCGGTGCCGTCAGTAAAGCCCTGTTGGATGGTGTCCTTTACCTCGTTCTTGATATCATCCATACTTCCGATCATCAGAGTAGTGGTTTGGTCCATTCCTGCGACCAGGCAGGTCTTCTTGCCCCATTTCTGTTTCGCTTCCTTGATCTTCAGATTGCTGCCCCTGTCCCACCAGTTGATGCCTCCAGTGTAGGGGAGGGAGGAGAGCAGCTCGAAGAACGGTTCCACACCACAGACATGCTGGATGTTGTAACCGTCATGGTTGTCCAGGTGGGAGAGCACGTGCCGATCGAGCGGTTCCGCGAACTCTTTATACTGATCGATGGTCACGATCTCGGCGGAAGCGCGGGTCGTCGCATAGAGCAGACCGTCCGCGCCTGCCTCGTACAGCTTGTTCGCATATTCGATGGTGGTGTCGGCGATGATCTTCAGCCCCTTCTTCAACGCCTCAGGGTTGACGATGATGTCGACCAATACTTCTTCCATCGCCCTGACGTGCGTGGCGCTCGTCAGCGGGCTAGGGATATAGGGCATGAGAGATGTGACTTTGCCCTTCGGGTCCTTGCGCATCAGCGAGATGGCGGTGATCGGGACGATCATGCGTCCGTCCTTCATTGGGTCGAGCGCCACCATCTTCTCCCAGTCCTCTGGCTCCTTCACTGCGAAGGCGTCGAGCATGGGGGCAAGGCCCTCAGTATAGCGCATCACGGTGCCCCATCCGGAGGCCATTTGGCCTACGTCGGACATCGGGTGCAGCATGTCCACGCCGGTCTCATTAAGGAAGGCCAGCTGCCCTTTCGCCATCTTCTCTCCGCTGGTGGCGTAGGCTTTGGTGCCGACCCCACCGGCACGAGCGCCGATGAACCAGGCCATGGCGCTGACTGGCACGCGGTCAACCGGCTGATGCCTGATGGCCGCATGACATCTTTCGATAGGACTCATGTTATTCTTCATCGGAATCCAGCCTCGCTCACTTCTGCATGGCGGCCTGATAGCTCTGCTCGCCCTTCATCAGATGGCTGGCCATCTCAACAGCCAGGATAGCGTCGGCAGCATAGCCGTCAGCACCGATATGCTTGGCATAGGTGGTGGTCAATGGTGCTCCGCCCACGGCGAACTTCATCTTGGGGAGCAGTCCCTCTTCCTTCATCATTGCCAGGATCTCAGACAGCTCCGGCATGGTGGCAGTGAGCAGCGTCCCAGCTCCAACGATGTTGGCGTTGTTCTTCTTCGCCTCGGTGACGAACTTCTCAAGCGGCACATCCTTGCCAAGGTCGATGACCTTGTAGTTGTAGACGGTGAGCATGGATACCACCAGGTTCTTGCCGATGTCGTGAATGTCGTTCTTTACGGTCCCAATGACAACGACGCCACTGTTACCACGAGCATCGGCGACATAGGGAACAAGTATCTTCTTGAAGCAATGTGTTGCCAGGATTAACTGGGGAAGGGCGATCTCGCGCTCGCGGTACCTGTGACCGACGAGGTTCATGGCGTCGATCAAGACTTTGCCGACATCTTGTACGGTGATGCCTGCAGCCTTCATGTCTTCGCCAATTTTCAAGGCTTCAGCCGCCTTGCCGTTCACTACACAATCATATATTCGCTTGTACTGGTCTTCTTTCATTTTCTTCACCTGAGTTTAAACGATTAGGTTCTCTAGTTTCCCTAATACTTGCCGTACTTTCGTCCGGCCTTTACCATCATTTCCATGTTTTCTTTCGGTGATTTCGGGTTTATGTCGCAGCCGCCTGCAAGTATGAATCCACTGCCCTTCATAGCGGTCTTGCACGCGTTCTCGACTTCTTTCTCAACGTCCGCCGGCGTTCCGGTGGATAGGGTGTTGGTGTGGTCAACACCGCACATCAATGTAAGAACATCGCCGTATTTCGCCTTGGCGTCCTTCAGGTTCGGGGTGGCACCGCGATCCCACCAGCTGATCCCCCGGCAGTTCTTGGTCTTCTTGGCATATTCGGAAATGATCTCGAACATTGGTTCGACGCCACATACGTGACAGATGTGATACATTCCTGGGGTCTTCTTGAAGGTCTCTAGATCATAGGGCGAGCCAAACTCCTCATACTGCTCCAGCGTGGTGATCTCCTTGGATGCTCTGGTGGTCAAGTAGCAGGAGTAGAATGCGCCCTCCTTGTTGCACGCGTTCAAAAAGTCCGTGACGGTCGTGCAGATCGTTCTCAATCCCTTCTTCAAGGAATCCGCCTCTGTCAGCATATGGATCATTACTGTCTCCATCGGAGCCACGTGGGTGGCGGTGGTGATGGTGGATGGGACATCGACCCCGATCGGGACCTTGTCCTTATATTCCGCATAAAGCGTCTTGGCTGCGTCCAGATAGGTTGGCATTCGGCCATCGATCATCGGGTCCAGGACATCCAACTTCTCCCAGTCACCTGGCTCGTTGACAGCGAACTTGCCCAACGCCATGTGGATATCCGGCACGTCGGCGAGCTTCATGCGCACGCCCCAGCCCTGGACGATCTCCCCTACGTCAGATAGAATGTAAAGTGTATCCCCGCCGACGACTTTGTGAAAGTGGGATGTCGCCCTTGCCATGTACTCCCCGTTCCGGCCATATTCCACTGTGTCCTGCCATACCAACGGGTCCTTCATCCAATGCANNGGCACCATGTCAGGGGTCTCATGCTTCAAAGCCGCTTCGAACCTTTGTGTGCTAGTCATCTCTTTCAAATTACCACCCTCACGTTCAAGGTTTCACCTTTTGAATAGGCCATCAATGGAAGCGCTAGCGTCCTTAAGTATTATCGCTTCTTATAGGACGGGCTTTGACGTAAAAAAGGAAATGTGGCAAGGATTTTGGCGATGGAGTCACGATATTTGACTTAAGTTCGTTAACCCAGCATTATCCTTGCATCAGCCACCTTCACTCCTCGGGCATTGCCGAATATCGGGTTGAGGTCCATCTCGGCGATGTTGGGGAAGTCGGCGAGCAACTGCGAGACGCTTACCACCGCATTGATGAGCGCTTCGGTATCGACCTTCTCTTTGCCCCTGAAGCCATCGAGCATCCTTCTGCCCTTGAGCTCTGAGATCATATCCTTCACCTCGATCGGTTCGACCGGGGCGAGGCGATAGCTGACATCCTTGTATATCTCGACGAAGATGCCGCCAAGGCCGAGCATGACCAGCGGCCCGAACTGTTTGTCCCTTATCGACCCGATAATGAACTCGGTTCCGGTCGCCGTCTCTGCGACCAGGATGCCAGCGACTTGGAAGCGCGAGCTCTTGGCCATCTCGATCATCTCTGTGTAGACGGCCTTGACCTCGTCCTCGTTCCGGATGTTGAGCCTCACGGCATTGAACTCGGTCTTGTGCACTACCTGGGGCGATACCAGCTTCATGACCACGGGATAACCTATTTCCTTGGCTGCGGTGACGGCCTCATCCTCGCTCTGGCAGAGCGACTCATTGGTCGATTCGATGCCGTAAGCCTTCAGCACGCGCTTCGCCTCCGGCTCTGTGACGAACTTGCGGCCTTCTACGGCCACACCGTCCAGGATATGCATAGCCTCTTGTCTCATGCCCTCACCTCTTGGATATATCGACGCCGCGGGACTTAAGGAAATCAGCGTAGTCCGCAATCCCCGCCACTGCCCGAGCGGTCCTCTCTGGCCAGTCGAAGCAGGGGACGTGCTTCTTCTGCAACAGGTCCATATTGGCCAGCGCGTTCCGGGTCGAGACCCAGCAGACGTAGGTCGGGATCTTCCTCCCCTCGGCCAGGAGCTCGTTCACAGTATCGGCGAGGGTGGTACAGACCTCGGGCATGTAGGCGGCGCGCTGCAGCACCAATGCCACGACGATGTCCACTTCGCCCGATTCATACAATATGCGGGTAAGCTTTGAATATAATTCCACGAACTTCGGCCAGATGGTGGTCATGTCCACCGGGTTGCGCGGGCTGGCGAAGGTGGGGATGAGCGCGGCGATCTTGGCCTGCGTCCCCGCGGACAGTTCCGGAACGACCAGTCCGTTCTCTTCGCACAGGTCGGTGAGCTCGACGCCGGTTCCCCCTGAATTGGTGATTATGCCGACGCGCTTCCCTCGNNGCCTGCTTGAACATGGCATCATAGGCTGTGAAGGACCCGGCGATGGCGGCGGTGTGGGAGGCCGCCGCACGCATCGCGCCGGCAGTGCGTCCGGTCTTGGTGGCGATGATCGGTTTCGTCAACGCCACCTTCTTCGCCTCCTCGAAGAACTCCCGCCCTTTGTTGATCGACTCCAGGAATAGACAGATGACCTTGGTCTCGGCGTCCTCGCCGAAGTACTTGAGCACTTCGTAGTCCTCGATTCCGGCCTTGTTGCCGTGGGCCATGATCTTGGCGAACTTCATGCTGTGGTCCATGGCAAAAGTGAAGATCGCCATGCCGTAGGCGCCGGATTGCGTCAGGAATGAGATGTCTCCCCCGACTTCCAGTGCCCCGATGCCCATGGAGGCGTTCAGCCTGATGTTGCAGTTGTATATGCCGAAGCAGTTCGGGCCGACGACCTTCATGCCGATCTTGTGGGCCTCGGTCATGATCTGCTCCTCGAGCTTCTTGCCTTCCGGACCGGCCTCGCTGAAGCCAGCAGTGATGACCACCGCTGCCTTGCAGTTCTTGGCCACCAGGTCCTTGATCGCTGCCGGTACAGCTAAAGCGGGGATGACTATGACGGCCAGGTCGATGTCCTCCGGGCAGTCGAGGATGCTGCGATAGGCCGTGTGCCCTAGGATTTCGCCGCCCTTGGGGTTGATCATGAAGATCTTCCCCTTGTAGCCACTAGCTAGGTTCCGGGCGAACACGAAGCCCATCTTCCCCTTCTCGCCGGAGGCCCCGACCAAGGCTACGTTCCTTGGGTTGAATATCGCGTCTATTTTGGGGTCGACCATCTAGTTCCACCTAGATGACGAACTCCCTGGTCAGCTCCTTCGGCGGGAACTCGTTGGCATGTGCCCGTAGCGGATCGATCTTCCTGATGAGCTCGATGTCCGCCTTGGTGGGCATGTCCATCACCCTAACGTCCGGATGGATGATCGGTTTGAACTCAGTGTTGTCCAGGATCATCTGGACCGTGGTGTCAGGATAGAGGTACCTGAGGCGCATGATCTTGCTCTCCGGGTCGAAGTCGAACACTCCGAGCTCGGTGACGACCCAGTCGGGGCCGTTGCCGACCAGCCTCAGCTGCTGCCTTGTTCCGAACGGCGTCACGTGACCGACGTTGGTCACGAAGTCGACCTTGTCAACCAGGGTGAACATCTTCTTGTCGCCTTTGACGCGGGCGCGATGGTTCGGCGTCCAGATGGTGTAGTTGATGCAGTCCCCGGAGAGATTGCATCCTCCCGCCCCACCGGGCAGCTTTATCTTTACCTTTCCCGGCCGCCCGATCATGGTGACGTTCTGGTTACCGTACTTGTCGACCTGCGCGCCGCTGAAGAACGAGCGGTCCAGCTCTCCCTTCTGGGCCATGTCGAACAGCTTGTCGATGGTGATCATTGCAGTTCGCCCTTGCATCATCGTCCAGTCGTTCGTCGATGTCGGGAAGAATGGCGGGTTGGGGTCGATGGCGCTCGTCACGCCTCCGACGTACACGGCATCCTTGGCGTGGGTCAGCTTGGCGAAGTACATGGCTACTGCCGGGCCTGGCGATGAAACGCCATGGAACATTACCGTCTTGTCCTTGATCGTCTTCGAGATGTTGTAGACGAACAGCTCGTCAATCGTCGCTTTAAATTCACTCATATTTGAACAACTCCATCCATGCTTCCTTGCTGTCCTTCCAAGAGGCCAGTCTCTTCTTCTTCTCCGCTCCACCGATCTTCTCGATGTACTCGTCGTTCGACTTCACGCTGAAGACGTATTTTTCCAGGTACTTCTTGAAGGCCTCCTCGCCCTCCTGCGTGAGCTTGTAATATTCGGAAATGTGCTCGCGGTCGTACGCGTAGTAGGGATAGCAGCTTGTCGGGTGGGCGCCCATGGGGACGTGCACAACGTGCTCTATTTCATAGTAAGGCATGGTAGGCCCGATCTTCTTCATCTCGTCCTCGGACACGAGCTCTTCGCAGGTCACGATGACGTGCTTTGCCGCTCTCGTCATCAAGACGTCGGCCACGTAGGGCTGCTCGATCTTGACGTTGCCGTGGATATCTGCCTTCTGCACGTGGCAGATGCAGACGTCTGGAATCAATGCCGGCACTAGGATCAGGTCGTTCCCAGTGAACGGGCAGATCATGTGCCTGAACTCGGGGTGCAGTAGCGTCTCTTCGCTTCCCTTCGCGCTCATTATTGGCATGAACGGTATTCCATATGCCGCTGCGCGGAACTGCTGGATGATGGTGTTGCAGCAGTTCTCGTTGATCTTGACCTTGCCGGACTCGCATGCGCGCCTATAGTTCAAAGCGAGGCCGAAGTCCTGCTCGAAGCTAACGTGCGTGTCCTGTGCCGCGCCGACGATCCCGCCGCCGCAGGCGAAGTCCATGTCGAAGCCATGCGCCGTGCCTACGATGTGCAGGTTTTTCTTTCCCTGCCTCATTAACTCGCGTAACATGGCGATCGGTTCTCTCAAACAAAGCCCGCCTCCGATGGCCACCATATCTCCATCTTTGACGGTAGAGGCAGCCTTCTCGAGGCTGATCAGCTTATTTCTCTCCAGGAACTTGCCCATTGAATCACTCCGTTGTACCAGGCACGAAATCACGACGTTTAATATGTTTCCTTCCTAAACGACGCTAAGGTGGCCGAATTGGGAAACTAATANNTTTATATATGGTGTTAATTCTGACTAGGCACTGGAGTAATCAATTTGGCTGGATATAGAGGCAAAGGGCGGAGAAGGTTCGAACCGAAGTTCCGCCCCAAAGAGGTGCCGCGCACCGTTATGTTGAACATTCATCGCCTTGGCGTTTTCCGTTACGACATCCGCGAGATAATGGTGGACGCGAAGGTCGACCCGGCATTGTCATCGGCCATCGTCGCCAACGTGATGGCGAAAGCATCGAGGGTATCGATCGACGACGCCAAGAACTACGTCCGAGAGGTCGAGCAGACCGGTGGGATCGACTCGGAAGCGTCGGAGTGCATCTGCATCCTTCTGGACCGTTATTCCCGTTACCGTTAGGAAGTCACTTCCGCTTCATCGGGGTGATCTCGACCTTCTTGCCTTTCAGGTCGACGCCCTTCATCGCGTTTATCACTTTCAGCGCGACGTCCTTGTGCACTTCCACGACGCTCTCTCGGTCATCGATCTCGATGTTGCCGATCATGAAGTCGTGGATCCGAGCACGCTTCATTATCATATTGGCGAGCTCGGGGCTCGCCACCTTGTCCGCCTTTCCGACGTTGAAGCCGAAGCGCACCATGCCGAAGATGTCCGCCAGCTCGTCGAAGTCCCAGACCTTCCGAACGGTCTCTTGCTGCTTCGCGCTCTCCCCGCCCGGGACTTCGCTCTGCTTGACGCCAGAGCCGCTGAAATCGGTGATGTTCTTGAGCAGGTGCTCCTCTTGATTGGTGACGAAGGTGATCGCCTTCCCTTCCTTGCCCGC